>CAVKDW010000004.1:0-62719 GCA_963655075.1 Muribaculaceae bacterium
CTCTTTCTGTTATCTACCGTGTATCTACCGTATATCTACCGTATATCTACCGTATATCAACCGTGTATCTACCGTGTTTTGACGCTCAATAGACCGTAGTAGTTGGCGCGAGACAGGCGAAAAGATACGCCCCCGCGAGTAGTCGTAGGGGGCGTATTGGGTATTGTCTTGTGGTCAGGAGGTTACTTTGTGTTCATTTGAATACGTGCCTTGAGTTCCCACGTGCGTATGCGGTCTTTGTAGAAGTTGTTGTTGTTCATTGCTATGAGGTCGCAGTTCGCGTCGGAGTTGTCGTCCCATCGGCGGCAGTTATATACCACGTCGTATATACGTCCTATCTGGTACTCACGGCTGACGCGCAGACCTACGGCATAGTCCTCGCCGTATTTGGTCGTTGGGAAGTTTATCTGTCGCAGCATGGGCGTGTAGAATCCTCGTGGTGCCCCCAGTCCATTGATACGTAGTGCGTTGTTGCGTCCGTTGTCAGGTGTCCACTCCCGGTGGTCGATGATACCAGGAGGCAGGATATTGCCATCGAAGTCCGTCATACGGTATGTGCCGACGACCATGGCGCAGTTCTGTTCATGGAAGGCATCGATGAACTTCTGCACTGTCGTCTCGTCGTAATAGGTGTCGTCGGAGTCAAGTTGTATGGCGAAGCGTCCGCATTTAGGGTGGTGCAGTGCCACGTTCCAGTTGCCTCCGATAGCGTGCCACGTCTTGTCCTGAGCGATATAGATGAGGTTGTCGTGTCCTTCGGCAACGATAGACTGTATAATATCCACGGTACCGTCTTCGGAGTTGTCATCAACCACGATGACGTTGTATTTGTAAGGTGCGTTCACTTTCTGTGCCAGTGCGCTGCGGATAGCGGTGCCGATGGTGCGCACACGGTTCTTGCAGGGGATCACCACGCTTGCCTCGTATTCGAACCCTCCCCCTGTGAGGTCAATGTCCTTGAAACAGGGTGCGAGGTAGCCGTTGATATCTTTGAGGTGTTGTGTAACAGCCTGTTCCATCTCTATCTGCACGCCACGGTTCTTTGGGTCCACATAGTCAAACAGTTTCTCGCCGGACTTGCGTGTATCGAGTTCTACGTCGTAGTAGAGGTACTCGTTGATATGCTCGAGTGCTCCGTGTTGGCTGACTTTGAGGCGCAGGTCGTACATTCCGGCGAACTGGTATGTCACGTCCATGCGTTTGACCGCCTCTTTGAGTGCCGAAGTGCGATAGAACAGCACTGATCCGAAGTCGAAGTCATCACGCAGTGCTCCCAGTTGGTAGTCGATGACGGGTGCATTGGTGCGTACCTCTCCCGTCTGGTTGAAATGGTCGGAATAGACCATAGCCGCCTGTGTGTCTTCGATGAGTGCCTCCATGCGTTCCAGAGCAAAGAGAACGAAGGACAGTGTGGTGTACTTGGTGTAGATGAGTGTATAGGGTGTTGTACTGTTAGCGGCGATGAAGCGCATGTTTTCGGTCGAGCGCATGTCGCCTTTGAGGTAGTGTATGTCGCCTACGAGCGGTTGTGCTTGCAGGTTAGCGACAGTGGCATGGACTTGTTCCTCTGATTGGAACGGGATAAAACAGGTGATATTCTTCATTGTTGTAGAGATTGTATGAGCCGCAGTTGTTGCTATGTCACTGCGGTGGGTGAATTATTATAGTATATGGTATTGTACGAATGCTTCTATCGCCTCGTAGTTAGCGAGTCCGAGTTGTGCATAGAGTTCTGCTGTAGCGTGGTTTCTGTCTTCAGCGCGTTGCCAGAAAAGTCGTTCATCGTTTCCCATGAATGGTGCCGACTCCATTTGTGACTGGTGTTTGAGTATGGTGTTGCGTTTGAAGCGCAGTTCTTCGGGTGACATAGGCACTGCCATCTCTATGAGGTCCACTTCCCATTCCATCCAAGCTCCTCGGTACATCCATATACGGCAGTCTTTCAACCACTCGTTCCATGCAGCGGTGTTCTTGAGTTCATCGAGTGCGGCTAACACAGCATCCAGGCACACGCGGTGTGTGCCATGCGGGTCGGCGAGGTCGCCTGCTGCGAATATCTGCTGCGGTTTCACTTCTAATAGTAATGCTTTGACGATATCCACATCGGCTTGTGTGAGCGGCCCTTTCTTGATTGTCCCTGTCTCATAGAAGGGGAGGTTGAGGAAATGGATATGGTTGGTAGGCAGTCCCATGTGCCGGCAAGCAGCGGTAGCCTCGCCGCGTCGTATGAGTGCTTTGACGTTGAGTATCTCTCTTGTGTCTTGGTCGCCTATCTTCTCGTTGTTGAAGAAATGCATATACTCGTTATACTTGCGGTCGATGACTGTGTCGTCTGGCATGTGCATGCGTTTATATCCCTTGATGAAGTCCATGAAGCGTACCACCTCGTCGTCGCATACGGCGATACATCCGCTGGTCTCGTAGGCTATATGTACGTTGTGTCCTTGTTTGATGAGGCGCGAGAAAGTGCCTCCCATGGATATAACGTCATCGTCGGGGTGTGGTGAGAAGATGAGAACGTCTTTCGGGTAGGGTGTAGCACGCTCGGGGCGGTTGCTGTCGTCAGCATTGGGCTTGCCGCCCGGCCATCCGGTGATGGTATGTTGCAGGTCGTTGAATACCTTGATGTTGCAGTTGTATGCCGACTGGTATTGGGTGATGAGGTCGCTCAGTCCGTAGTCGTTATAGTCTTTGTTGGTGAGTTTGAGGATAGGCTTGTGTGTCTCCATGCAAAGCCATACTACGGCACGTCGTATGAGTTGGTCGTTCCACTCGCAGTTGGTCACTTTCCATGGGTGCTTGATACGTGTGAGTAGGTTGGCGGCACCGAGGTCGAGTACGACTTGTGCGTTCTTATGTAGTTGCAAGAACGATGCCGGGCAAGTGGTGGAAGCAGGCTCTTCGATGGCTTGTCGTACGATAGATGCTTTGTGTTCTCCCCATGCGACGAGCATTATCTCTTTGGCATGGAGTATGGTGTCGATACCTATGGTAACGGCAGATATGGGTACTTGTTCGGTGTTGCCAAAAGCAGCCTTAGCATCCATGCGTGAGTTATTGTCGAGAATGACAAGTCGGGTAGGGGAGTTGGTCGGTGTACCAGGCTCATTGAAAGCGATATTGCCCGAGTGTCCGATGCCCAGTAGTTGGAAGTCTATGCCTCCGACCTCTGCAATCGTTTTCTCATATTGTTCACAGAAGTTTATTATCTCATCCTTGCGAAGGTCAGACGGTACGGTGTGTATGTTCTGTGGCAGTATGTCTATGTGGTCTAACAGTTGGCTACGCAGTTGTGCCATATTACCAAAAGTTGCGTCGGGAAGAGGGTAGTATTCGTATGCATTGAATACGATGACGTTCCTGAAACTCAGTCCTTGTTCTTTATGAATACGTATCAGTTCAGCGAAGATGTCTTGTGTGGAACGTCCTGCTACTAAGGATAGTACAGCATGTTTATTTTCCTGTTGCCGTGTACGGATGAGTTGAGCGATATGCTCTGCGACGTACTGTGTGCCTTCGTGCGTTGTCTCGTGTATCATGGTATGGATATACTCCATACGCGTGACACGTGACAATTCGTAAGCATCTGTTGGGTGATACAACTTCTCGGCTACGTGGCTCAGGGAGATTTGTTGGCTTAGATTATTTTTCATATCTTTATGTTGTTAGTTATCCTGACACAATATTTCCAGCCGCAAAGGTACAACATCTAATTGTTTTTGCAAACGGTTGCGGTTCTTTTTATAGAAAATACTGCTTTTTATATGTTGTACAACATAAATAATCGTGCTATGCTTGCACACAAACGTAAATTATCATACCTTTGTGGGCTGTTTGATAGTGCAAACGTTTCAGAATACGACAAAAAGTAATAGGGTGGAGTGAATGGGGTGTCGTTGGATAGGGTAGAACAATAATAAACTAAAGATCTATGATACTAATTGCAGACTCAGGTTCCACTAAGACACATTGGTGTCTGATGACTGCCAATGGTCAGTCGAGTGAGTTTTTAACGGATGGTATAAATCCGTTCTATCAGACGTCAGATGCTATCAAAAATAGTGTCAGCAACCAGTTGCTTCCTCAGATGGCACGCCTGATGTGGGCGGGTAAGGTGACGCATATCTATTTCTATGGTGCAGGTTGTACGCCCGAGAAAATCCCCGTATTAGTTTATGCGCTGACCAGCATATTCAAGTCTGCACAGATAGACGTCTATTCCGACATGGTCGGTGCTGCTTGCGGACTGCTCGGACACAACGAGGGCGTGGCGTGTATATTGGGTACCGGCGCGAACTCATGCCTCTGGAACGGCAAAGAGATAGTGAAGAACGTTCCTGCATTGGGCTTCATACTCGGTGACGAAGGCAGCGGTGCCGTGCTTGGCAAACGACTTGTGGCCGACTTGTTGAAGAACCAACTCAACGATGAGTTGAAGGAGAAGTTCCTGAAACAATACGATATCACTGCCGCAGACATCATTGAGAACGTCTATCGCAAGCCGTTCCCCAACCGTTATTTGGCGTCGCTGAGCAAGTTCTGTGCCGAGAATATCGATAACCCGCTGGTGTATAAGTTGGTATATGACCACTTCACTTACTTTGCCAAACGTATCCTAACCCAGTACCCTCCCCTGCCGATAGGCTTCATTGGCAGTATCGCCTACTATTATCAAGATGTCCTGAAGGCAGTGCTAACGGACAACGGCTTCGAAGTGTCGCAGATACTCCAGAGCCCGATGGAGGGGCTGAAGGCGTACCATAAGAATGACGTGGTGCCCACGATGGAATAACTCATAAGTCATAATTCTTAATTCATAAGTAAATCTCCGTGTTTGTAAAGATAACAGAACAACCCTCGCTGCACGACCATCTGGACGAGAAATCCGTCGGTGAGTTGCTGCGCGAGATGAATGAGGAAGACCAGAAGGTCGCCATCGCCGTGCGCGAGGTCATCCCGCAGATAGAGAAACTCGTCGAAGGTATAGTGCCTCGTATGAGACAAGGCGGACGTATCTTCTATATGGGTGCAGGTACCAGCGGACGTCTCGGCGTACTTGATGCCAGCGAGATACCGCCTACCTTTGGTATGCCCAACACCTACGTCATCGGTCTCATAGCAGGTGGCGACATTGCTCTCCGAAACCCTGTGGAGAAAGCGGAAGATGACCCTGAACACTCGTGGCAGGAACTTCAGGAGCATCACATCACACCCCTCGACACCGTCATCGGCATCGCCGCTTCCGGAACGACCCCTTATGTGATAGGTGCCCTGCAACACGCCCGCGCCTTCGGATGCCTCACAGCCTCTATATCCTGCAACCCCGAGTCGCCTGTCGCAGAGGCTGCCGAGATAGCCATCGAACCTATCGTAGGACCTGAGTTTGTGACAGGCTCTACGCGCCTCAAGTCGGGTACGGCTCAGAAACTCATCTGCAACATGATCACCACAACCACCATGATTAAACTGGGGCGTGTGAAAGGGAATAAGATGGTGAACATGCAACTCAGTAATAAGAAACTCGTGGACCGCGGCACACGTATGCTGGTCGAGGAGTTAGGTCTGGACTACGACAAAGCCCAGCATCTCCTGCTCCTCCATGGCAGCGTCAAAAAAGCTATGGACGCCTACCGCGGGACGAAAGGATGACTTTTAAGAAGAAAAGCGATATTTTATTTGGCTAATCCGATAGATTTTCGTACCTTTGTAGCCAAATGACAGACGTATGATACATAGAAAACTAAATGAACAAACAATCTAATATTATGAAGAAACTTTGCTTTCTACTCACTTGTATATTGGTATCGGTGTCGATGTCGGCTACCGTGAAGGTGTCGGGTGTAGTAACTTCTGCGGATGATAAGCAACCGGTGATAGGTGCTTCCGTCCTGGAGAAAGGGACAACGAATGGCACGATTACTGATTTCGATGGTATGTATGAGCTGTCGGTGCAGGATGGTGCAACGTTGGTGATCAGTTATGTGGGCATGAAGACGCAAGAGGTCAAAGTGACGGGTACGCAACAAAACGTGGTGCTCCAGAGTGACGCTATTGCTGTTGAGGAAGTCGTTGTCACCGCTATGGGCGTCGTCCAAGAGAAGAAACGCCTGAACTTCGCCGTGCAGAACGTGGGGGCTGATGATCTCACTGATGGCAAGTCGGCGAATATCCTCAACTCCCTGCAAGGTAAGGTGGCGGGTGTGAATGTGACAACAGGCGGAGGCTCGCCCAACTCGGGTAGCCAGTTGATTATCCGTGGTGTGACTTCTATCTCCTCGACACAGTCCAATGAGCCATTGGTTATCCTGGACGGCATGCCGCTCACGGGCGGGTTAGGCGATATCAACCCCACGGATATTGAATCTATCACGGTGTTGAAAGGGGCTGCAGCCTCGGCGCTATACGGACAGGATGCCAGCAATGGTGTGCTGATGGTTACTACCAAGAGCGCTTCTTCAGGCAAACTGACGGCTACAGTCAACGCCTCATGGCAGTTTGACACACCTGCTAACCTGATAAAGACGCAGAACACCTATATGCCCGGTTCGGGTGGTTTCTACAAGAACCAGACTAAGAACGGCTGGGGACCTGTGTTGAACCCCGCAGGTGCGACCGACGTGGCTGAGACGTATGACAATGTGCGTAACTACTTCAAGGACTTCGGTTTCTATCACAAGTACGACATGTCTATCACAGGCGGCACAGAGAAGTTCCAAGCCATAGCGTCTGCCTCGTACTCTAACGCCGACGGTATCGTGGTCAACGACTATCGACAGAAAGTGACAACGATGCTCAAAGGCACCTACTCCCCGAACAAATACGTGACCATGAGTCTGATGGCGAACATCGTACACAACAAATACCGTAGCGCAGGCAGCGTGAGTGGTATCTACTCATGGCCTATCAACGATGATATACGTAACTACGAGACGGACGGTGGTGATATCCGCTTCCTCTACTATGCGGACGAGAAAGCCGACTCGCCCATATCCCCTCTCTATTCGCGCTACCGCGATGATGGGGTGAACATGAGTACCCGTACCTTGCTCACCGGCTTCGTGACCGTCAAGCCCGTCACAGGGTTGGACATCACAGCACGTCTGAGTATGGACCAGAACAACTACTCTTACGATGGTTATTCGGTACCCCGCTTCTCCGATACCAACCTGGCGACAGAGCAGAACATCACCGACCCCTACCTCACGCAGGAGCAGTTGGACAAGATCAACAAAGACTTGTTGGGTAGCTATAGTTACAGCCAGTCAGAGGGTCGCCTGCTGACAGGTAACCTGCTGGCTACCTACCATCTTAACCTGCCCAAAGACTTCGGTATGGACTTTATGCTGGGTGGCGAACTGAAAGACCGCACCTCCATATCCTCTTCCATGACAGGGCGTGATTTCATCATTCCGGGGGTATATAGCATAGGCAATACCAACTATATCAACGGTACCGATGATGTCAAACTCACGCATACGCAGTGGCGTAGCGCAGGTGTCTATGGCGAGATACGGGGCGACTACAAAGGTGTCGCTTCACTCTCTTTCACCTCGCGCTGGGACTGGCACTCTACGCTCGATATGAAATACTGCCCCTATTGGTATCCTTCGGTGACGGGAGGTCTGATACTCTCCGAGTTGATACCGGGCTTGAACGAGACCAAAGATAACTGGTTCTCCTATTGGAAAGTACGCGGTAACTTCGCTATGGTAGGTAAAGCCGCCTATCCGTATCTGATGGACCGCCGCTTCACGCAGTATGCCACACTGCCCAACGGAGGCTATGGTGCCAACGCCAGTGCCAGTGTGGGCTCGGACATCAAACCTGAGATATCCAAGTCTTGGGAGATAGGCACCGACATACGCTTCTTCAACAACCGCCTGCGTATGGACCTCGCATACTACAGCCAAGCCACTGAGAACCAGATAGTCACCGTGCGCGTCAGCCACGCAGCGGGATATGTGCTCCAGACACGCAACGAGGGTAGTGTGAAGAACCAGGGTATGGAACTGGCTATAGACGGAGATATCATCAAGCAGAACGGTTGGTTGTGGACGGTAGGGGCGAATATCGGATTGAACAGAGGCGTTGTCACTGCCCTCCCGGAGGGTATGACCGAGATACAGGGTACCCAGTACGGGGACATCTTCCCCACGGCATACCTCCATGGTAGCACGACGGCTATATCGGGTAAGGACTATGCACGCACGGCGGATGGTCAAATTATATGCGACGAGAACGGTTATCCTACGATCAACCCCTCCAAGTCCGTACTCATAGGTAACCGCGAGCCGCTCTTTATGGCTGGTCTCAGCACCTTATTGCGCTACAAGAGTTTCTCACTCTCGCTGCAGTTCGATGGACGCGTAGGCGGTGATATCGTCAATGTCACGGGGCGCAGCCTATGGTCCAGTGGCATGCACTCCTCTATCGCCCAGTACCGTGGCCGCCAAGTCGTATGGGACGGCGTAGTGGCGGCAGGCACTGACGCGGAAGGCAACACCATCTATGAGAAGAACACCAAGCCGATAGTCTTGGATGCCACCACGATATCCAACTACTACTACAACGTATCATCCAACTTCCTCGAGGACGGCTCTTACCTGCGCTTGCAATACGCGACCATAGCCTATGACTTCGCACCCATGCTCAAGAACGTCAAAGGTATTGAGGGAGTGAAACTCTCATTCACCGGTACGAACCTCTTCCTGCTCACACGTTATACGGGCTCCGACCCGCAGGTGAACGCCGATACCAGCAAAGCAGGTGTGGGCTCGGCAGGTGTGGACAACTACCAGATACCGAACACACGCGGGTTTAATATGTCAGTACAAGTCACATTCTAATCATAATACCTCTAAAGACTAACAATATGAAAAAAGTTCTATATACATTGTTAAGTGCCGCAGTCCTGGTCGGCTCACTGACCGGCTGCGAAGACTGGTTGGATGTCAATACGTCAAAGGACGCACCGGTCACGGTCACATGTGAAGAGGTACTCCCGTCGGTGCTGTTCTTCGCCTGCCAAGGCGTGTACGACTTCGCAGAGTATGGCACCTACCTCAGCCAATGCCTCACTACAGGAGGCAAGGCGACCACGTCAAGCCTGCCCTACAAGAACGGATGGGGAGGGTTCATGGAGATGAACCGGCACCCGCAGTGGAGACGCCACTACTATGACGTCGGCGTCAATGCACAGTACCTCATATCCGATGCCGAACAGAAAGGAGCACGCAACTATATACTGGTTGCACGCACACTGATGCTCAACTCGCTGCTGCTGACCACCGACCTGTTCGGAGAGATGCCACGCTCGGAGGCATACCAGTCCAACAACCCCGCATACGATACCCAAGAGGATATATATGCGTATATGGAACAGGAGTTCCAAGACCTCATGGCTCTCTACGACAACACCGAATGGACTGAATGTCCTACCAACACCGCCATGAACATCAAACGCGACCGTATGTACGCAGGAGACATGCTCAAGTGGCGTGCTTTCACCAAGGCTCTCTATTGCCGCTTCCTGGTACGACAGATACCCAACTGGAACAACACCGCAGAGGTGCGTAACAAAATTATCACCATGGTCAACGAAGTGCTGGCAGACCCCAACTGGGAAGAACCGCTGTATAAGTTCGATGGCGGAGTAGCCGAACAGAACTGCCAGTGGGGACCATCCATGCCGAAGATGAACCTCGGATGGGCACAGGCTCGTGAGAACCTGCTCAAGTCAGCAATACCCTCCACGTTCTTCGCAAGCATACTGGGCTTCTATCCCAATGCCACACAGACGGCGAACTCGGTTAAGTACAACGGCGAGAAACTGCAGTCGGGGACTATCTTCGCACTCGACCCGCGGGCTACACGTATGATGCACTACCGCAAAGACGAAAGTGGCAAACCTGCAATGCGCAGCCTGCGTAACAACATAGGTATGGACGTCTCCATGAAAGAGACCCATTACCCGGACCTCTACTGCACCACCGACAAGGACTCCGTAAAGAACACCTACAAGTCCAACCCCTACACACGTGACGATGGCTATATCGCTTTCATCACAGAGGAAGAACTGCTCTTCATCAAGGCAGAGGCACAGTACTGGAACGGTAACAAGACAGAGGCGTACAACACAACCAAAGAGGCGGTCGAGCGTAGCCTCAAACGCTATACGGTTTACGGCAATATGGGCGACCCGGAAAAGGTGAACGAGGAGGGGCTGATAGACTTCTTCTTCCGAATGCGTATGCCTGCCGAGAACTTCTCTATCGCTACTCTCATGCAACAGAAATACGTGGCACTCTACCTCCAACCCGAACAGTGGTGCGACATACGACGCTATAACTACAGCAGTTCGAACAACGGCATACAATATGATAATGTCTATGTCTATGACGTTGCGAACGTCTATAACCAGAGCAAGACAGGAACCGTCAAAGAGGATAACTTCAGCGAGACATTCGAACTCACACGACCCTACAATATCTACGAGGCGCAGTGGATGACCGACAAAGATATGGTGGGAGGCAAACTGTCCGCTAACGCATGGATCAACCGTATATCCGCCGACCCGGAGACGGAGGAGAAATACAACAGAGCCGAACTCGAACGTATCGGAGCATACAAGAACCCGGACTGGCTGCGCAAACGTATGGTTTGGCAACGTAACACCAACTCCAACGGTGCTGTCACCAATGCAGGCACAGGCACATGGATGTAATATTGTATAACCATAACCAACGATAAATAGTATGAAGACAAGTAAATATATAGCAGTGTTCGCACTACTTGCAACCGCTCTCATATCTTGCGACAGACACGACACACTGGACGACCGGGTGTTCGTCGGGAAGATGGCACCCCAAGTCTATTGGGAAGTGCCCAGCACCACCGTCTCTGCAGGAGATGATGTCGCTTTCTCCGCACAATACTACACCACCGGCGAACGACCCATAGCCTACTGCGAGGTATGGTACAACACCATCGAGACGGAAGACAAACAGGTATCCGCACCATGGGTCACCTGTACCACCTATTCCATCGTCTCCTCACAAGTCACGGAACGTATGCCCGAGAACGGTACGCAACTCAAGTATATGCACAACGAGAACAACTGGAACGCTACACAACGCGCCTACCAGTTCAGCGGTACCTTCCCCACCTCCTACACCAAGAGCAAGACCGAATGGAAAAACAAAGAATGGGACTCCACACTCGTAGTACGCTACTTCGGCGAGAACTTCATGCAGCACTTCAAGGACAGCCTCGAGACAATACTCAAGGCCGACCTCGACAAGTCCTATGTGGACTACAAGACCCTCTATATCAATAAAGGCGGAAACGAAAAGGACTTCATACGCGAGTACACAGACTCCACTTTCAACGACAACACACAGACCTACGACAAGTTCTTCAAAAACCACCAACTGCCCGCTGCCATCGACTCACTCTACCGGACATGTACCTTCGGAGACCTCATCGACAGCAAAGGGGAGAAGAGTATATCCTATAAGAAGCAGTACTCACTCAAGGCTACCCTGCGTTGCTACGACGACGAGGGTACGTACGGCATCGCATTGTACAAAGAGATTAAACTTAACTAATACGATATGAAACGTTTTTCGATAGCAATAATCACCATCCTGCCTCTCCTCATGACAGGATGCCAAGACCACATCGTCAAAGAAGAGACACTGCCCGCCGCGGCCATCGATTTCGCATACGAGGTCATCAATGACACCGTGTACAACCTCGACTACTACGCCGGCTGTACCGTACGCTTCTACCCCACGGTAGCACTCACCACCGACTGCGACTGGTCTATCAGCGACGGACGGACATTCAACGGACAAGACACACTCATCTGCAAGTTCCCCACGGCAGGTAACTTCACCGTCACCGCTACCGCCAACGGAGGCAGAAAGACTAACCCCATAGAGATAGCCGACATACGACCTATCGTACGAGTGGTACAAGAGGACCCTGTATGCGTGGTCAATAACTCCTATATCAGTTTCAATGTCGAACTGCCAAACCCGGACAACCTCGAAGCCGTTTACCAATGGACTTTCTCGGGCGTCAAAGATGAGAGCGGAAAAGAGATGACTTCTTTCGAAGGCAAAGACCCCGGTAAGATACAGTTCACCAAGTCCGGCTCACAACCGATCAAACTGCAAGTGCTACTCGGAGGACGTGCACTCGACCTCGTCACACGCAACGTGCAGGTAGCCATGCAAGAACCCGCTCCGACACTCTACTACGCTGTCAAAGAGGGAAACATCAAAGCACGCAAACTGACAACCGCCACCAACGCTGAACCGTACGACATGGGAGTATCCGCAGGAGAACACCCGTTCAATATACTCTTCGCCGACTCATCACTCTTCATACTCGACGCCGGCAAACAGTTCAACTATGTCAACGATGCCAATAGCGTACTCGGAGACGGACAGATAACAGTCATGTCGGCAGACGCCTCCACTTTCGCCACAGTCATCAGCAACGTCGGAGGACCTGCTTTCCAAGACCCGTTCTATGGGTGCATCGACGGAGGCAGACTGTACTACTCAGACCGGAACACCGGCATTTTCAGCATACCACTCTCCACACGTAACGCCGTATGGAGCAAAGAGGCATACCCGTACTTCGTGCAGAACGCACAACTTGGATACTACAGCCGTGGACTGTCCTACGGAGCCATCACGGGATGCATAGGGAAAGTGGAAGGCACATGGTACTGGGCAAAGACCTTCAATGGCAATGGTATATGGCGATTCGTGGATAGCGACATACTGCCCGATGCCAACTCCTACGAGAAAGCCACAGCACCCACCGCAGGCAGCATACTCACATCGTTCTACCCCAAAGCCTTCGTCTATGACGCACAACGCAAGGTGTTCTATTTCTCACTCTACGACATGGCGGCAGGCGTTTACGCACTGTCCTATGACAACCTCAACGATGCCGCTTTCATGAAGTCGCTCGCTTCCGCATCAGACCTCGCTTCATACAAACTCGGTAGCGTGGAGATAACACCGATCGTCGAGAAAGGGAAAGGCGAAGGATCGGACGGAGAGTATATAGGTATATGCCAGATGGCACTCGATGAGGCTACAGGCGACATCTATTTCGCATACAGGGCGGAAGACAAGACACAAACCGGACTATATCACTACGACGCGGCTGCCAACACGCTCAGCCTGATAGCCGACACACAAGGCGTAGAGATATACGGTGTGGCAATCAACCAGCAACCGACACAGTTGTTCTGACAGCAACCCTGACGCATAACAGTTAAAAATAGTTGTCATGAACCAATCACCCGTCACACCATACCAAGAGCAGAACATGTGCCGATCTTGAGCCGAACATAACGGGACATCAACAAGCACACGCAGGATAGATAGATTAACTTAAAATAATAATTTTGAAGACAATCAGATTCATACTAAGCATCTTGCTGGCGACCATATCGACCGTCACCTTTGCTATGACGCCGTCACCCAAGCGCGATTTTCGCGGGGCATGGCTCAGTACGGTTTGGGCGATTGACTGGCCGAACCACCGAGGCAATACCGATGAAGACACCAAGAGCCAGAAGGTAGAGTTGCGCACCATACTCAGCAACTACGAGAAGTGCAACATCAATGCCTGCTTCTTCCAGGTGCGGGGGATGTCCGATGCCATGTACAACTCCAAATACGAGCCGTGGAGCCAGTACCTCACGGGTACACGCGGCCTGGCACCCACCTACGACCCCCTGCAGTTCCTCATCGATGAGGCACACGCACGAGGCATAGAGGTGCACGCATGGCTCAACCCCTACCGGTATGCCACGTCCGAAGATAACTACGGCACGCTGCCGACCGACTACTCGGTCGTACACCCCGACTGGCTTATCAACTGCGGAGGCATAACCATACTCAACCCGGGAGAACCGACAGTGCGGCAACGGATAGTGGACATCGTATGCGACATCATCGATAAGTACGATGTGGACGGCATCGTCTTCGACGACTACTTCTACCAGGAAGGGATGCTTGATGAGTACGATGACCGCCTCTATGCCCTCTACAACCCCGACTCGCTCAGCCGTGCCGACTGGCGACGCGCACAGGTCAACCTCATGGTGGCGCAGGTCAATGCCGCCATCAAGGCGCGCAAACCATGGTGCCGCTTCGGCATCAGCCCGGCAGGCGTGGCAGCGTCCAACAAAGCAGTGGCGGACAAGTACGGTATCTCGCCTTGTCCGGCGGGTAGCGACTGGCAGTACAACCAGATATATGCCGAGCCTGTCCAATGGTATGTCGAGCAGAGCCTTGACTATATCTCGCCGCAAGTCTATTGGACGATAGGGTCTGCCAGCGATTATGCCAAGATAACGCCATGGTGGTATGTGGTAGCCAACAAGTTTGGACGGCATTGCTATATCAGCCAGTCACTCTCCGCTCTGTCACCCACCAAGTCGATGCCCGCAGGCATGACCGGACGTGAGCGCGTAGCGGCGGCGAACCAAAGCACCGCTTTCTATGCGGGTGAGATAGCCAACCAGATCCTCATCGACCACGCCTCGACCAAAGAGAACGCACCAGGCAGCGTCTTCTTCTCAAGCAAGCAGATAGCCAAGACGGGCTTCATCAAGACCGTCGTGCGCGATGCCTATACACGCAAAGCCATAGTGCCGAACCTCACATGGTTCCAACCGGCCGAGGTGCAGGGGCTGGTGTCCGACCTCACACGCAGCGGGCAGACACTCTCGTGGAACTACGCCACCGCAGGACAACGCTTCGGCATATATGCCATGCTAAGCAGCAAAAGGCATGACACACAAGCCCTCACGACATCCCTGTACTATCAGGGGCTTACCTACGCGACCACCTTCACACTGCCAGACAGCATCACCACCGACTATGCGGTATGCGTCACGGTCATCGACCGCTATGGCAACGAGTACGCCCCGCGTTTCTTGGGCGAAGAGCAGCAAGAGGCAGTCATCCCGCAACTGACATATCCTGCCGACAACGATAGTATCCTGTTGCCCAACTACCTGTCATGGCAGCCTGTCACAGACGCCATGGGCTATCAGGTGGAGATAGCCAGCGATGCCGGCTTCACCCGTATCATCGCCACAGTACCCACCGACACCAACGCTTTCCTCACACAGTCTATCTGTGCAATAGACGGGCGAACCACCTGCTACTGGCGCGTGAGGGCCATGGTGCCCAATAGCCCGTCGGCGTACTCCGAGACGCGCTCTTTCCGCGGACGGCTGTTCTCGGTGGTCTATCCCGAGGACGGCGAGTCGGGGCTTACGGTTACGCCCACGATACGATGGGACGACATCATGCAGGGAGCAGAGTACGAGGTGGAGATAGCCAAAGCCGTCTCTTTTGCGGGCAACACCGTCGTCTTCTCCGCTACCACAAGCGACACGGAAATAACGGTTCCCGAGGATATACTCACCTACGGTGCCAACTACTATGTGCGTGTGCATTTGCACACACCCTATCTCGATGTGACATCCACACCCAATCTCTTCACTACCGTAGAGGTGACGATGGTGCCGCCATCTATCCTCAGCCCGTCAATGGGAGAGGTGCTTACCGATTCGGTTCAGGTGACATGGAGCAACACACCCAACAACGGTTTCCGCTTGGAGTGGGCTGCCTCCGAGTCTTTCCCCAACCGCAGCAAGAAAGTCAAGACAGTGGATATGGGTACATATAGTTGCAACATAGGTGCCTTGACGGAGGGGACATGGTATTTGCGTATAGCCACTAAGAAAGTGGACGAGACATGGACAGACTATAGCGATATCATCTCCTTCACCTATCAGACGACCACCGGCACGGACAACATATCTGTCCCAAACAATAGCACACCCTGCTACGACCTGTTGGGACGACCCGTCACCGAAAAACAAAAAGGACATATATACATACAAAACGGAAAACTGATAATACAGCAATAAATAAACTGAGTAATTAACCAAATAAATGAAACTGTTATGAAAAAACTTTGTACAATGATGGCAGCAGTACTCTTTGCTGCAATGTCATTCGCCGATGTCACCTACGAACTCAACGGCGGCTGGACCAACGATGATGGCTGGCAGAACAAACAAGACATGTACGAGACAATGAACCAGATGTGGAACAAGTACGCAGAGATTAGTTCAGAATCAGCGCACTACACATGGACACCTATTGATTCTTGTAAGGCTGTTAATCAAGGTATTCCTACTGCTACTGATGGCGATGTGTTAAGTCCAAAATTCTTAGCCTTTTTCAAAGATGCCACTACAACCTCAAAATTCCAGTGGCTCGCTGACTATATGCAGTATGTGTGCACACTGCAAAAGGTAACGGCAAATCTTTTAGATGATGCCAACCATCAGTTCCTTCGCTACAATCTGCAAGCCTTCTTTATGAACACCCAACGCGGTTCATGGCCTGTATCCGCTAACTACGAAGCGTATGGTAATATCGATTATTTCCAGGCGACGTGGAGACACGGCTTTGCCAATCCTACAAAAGTGGAAAGTGAGTATATCCTCCAAGCACCGTACAAAGAGGAGACAATCGATGGGTTAGTAGTCAAATATACTTTCGATGGATGGTATGCGGACAAAGATTTCAAAGGCGACAAAGTGCTTAAGATAGACGCTTCCACCACGGGAACACTTTATGCTAAATGGGTAGAGTATATACCTACTGTTGCCGAAGTCATCGCTTCAGCAGACGGAACCACCTCCAAGATACAAGCCACCACGACATACTTCGATGGTACAGAAGCCTACCTCCAGGATGCTACCGGCGGTATGCGCGTCATCTTCCCCGCAGGAACGACATTGGCAAAAGATACCAAATATACAGTGAAAGGTACCAAGAGTGTGGAGAACGGAGCACCCACATTGACCGTAACCGAAATGGTTGCTTCCGAAGCATCTACCACAGTCGTACCTATCCTCGTGGACCAAGTGAAGTCACTGGCTGACTATGTAGGCACGCGTATCAAACTCGAAGGTAAACGCATCGCTGGTTATTCCGCTGACGGCGACCCGCTCTTCCGTGATGACTACGACACCATCGCTTCCTACAAACTGCCTATAGACCAAACCACTTTCACCATCCGTCGTAAGAGTGACGTGATAGCCGTTGTAGAGCAGAACAACGGACTGCGCCTCCGTGCGTTTGTAGAGAACATTACCCCTTCCGCTCCGGCAGGACGCGACGCACACGAATACGAACCGATGGTGATAGGTAGCAGCGAATACAACTTGTCCAACGACTGGATGTTCTCCGTTGTACTGGATAACTTCAACTCCAACAAACCGAACGACATCGCTTCCGGTAGCCGTGCCGTAGTACTGCACAATGGCTTCCTCTATTTCCCCAACCGCGATGCCAACCAACCGACCTATGTCAATTTCAAGAAAGTAAATGTGGCAGATGGCGATATGTTCGACGCTATACCTGCTGCCGACTACCTCTTCCGCAGTGAAGGCATAGCAGGCAACGCCTACGTCTTCGGACCTGCCAACGACCTCAAGAAAGATAATGCGGGACATGTACTGGCTTCCAACCTTATCACCAGTGCGAAAGGAGAGTTCCAGGTTTGGGTGATGGACGACATCGACAACGGCAAAGGTACACTCCTTATATGCGATACCACACTCAACAAGGACTATTCCGAAAACGCTACGCTCCGTATTGATGCCATTGGTGTTTACGGTGATGTGACCAAAGACGCTTTGGTGATGGCGGCAGCAGCGTCCACCAGCGATGTCTATTACTGGCAAATCAAAGACGGCAAGTGGGATGGCAATCACGAATGGATACCTACAGAGGGAGGATACAACTTCAGTTACGCACCGCAGATATTCCCCATCGAGAACGATATGTTCTATGTGGACGGCTTCCAGAACTATCCTATCCTCTTCAATATGGACGGTGAAGCACTTGACTTCTTCGATATGTCGGACGAGACATGCAAAGCATTGGTTACCAACCGCAACGGTCAAACACGTGCTACGGGACACAACGGACTCGCAGAGTTCGAACTTGGTGGCGAATACTTCCTGCTCATGGCAGGTAACAACACCGCAGGCAGCCCCGCTTCCACCTTCGTGCTTTACAAGTGCAAAGACGAGAACCGTACGTTTGCCGAGATGACACAGATGTGGGAGTTCCCCTATGACGGTATGGGATCGGTCAGCAACGACGTGCGTACCGCTGTGCCCTATGTACAGATAGTGGACGACAACACCGCTAAACTGTGCGTCTATACCAACAACAACGGCTATGGCGTTTACACATTCACCGTGGGAGAGGCTTCCGGAGTGGAAAACAACACGGCGGAAAAGAACATCGCTGTAGAGAAGAAGATGATCAACGGACAACTGTATATCATCCGCAACAACGTGTACTACAACGTAATGGGTAGCATGGTTAAATAAAACCAATGAAACACATTCATCACATACTTATCGCATTGTTACTCCTGCCCCTATCCGTATGGGCAGAGGTAACAATCGATGGGAATGTCTATTCGGTAGATACCCTGGCTCACTATCAGGTGGGTCCGGGTACTCACTACACCCAAGTGCGTCTTTACCTGCGTGACGGTGGCGGTAGCAGACGCGACGTATATATCCTGCAAGTGGACAGACGAAACCCGTACGTGTCTATCCACACCGTCCTTTCCAACGACTCACTGGAGAAAGGCGAATGTCCTTCCGCCATGGCAATACGCAAGTCACAACCCGGACAACGCTATTTCGCAGGCACCAACGGCGACTGGTGGTCAACAGACCGCCCGGGCGTACCCGAGGGGGCCTTCGTCACGGAGAACACGATAACGATAACACCACAGAACGGTCGCGCGGCACTCGCTATGTGCGCCATCGACCAACATGACAGCCTGTACTACGGACACGACTTCTACACTGACGTCTATCTGCAGACAGCAACCGACACCATCCGTTGCAGCCATGTCAACGACACACGCTATGACAACGAACTGGTTCTGTATAACACCTACAATGGGCATCGCACCCATACCGGCAACAGCGGTACAGAGGTGCTGTGCCGTATCCTGCCGGGCTCTGCGTGGGGCACCAACACCACCTTGCAAGCACAAGTGCTACGCACCGAAACAGGCAAAGGCAACATGCATATCGAAGACAACTGCTTCGTCCTCTCTGCCTGCGGCGGGATGCAACCACACCTCAACGCTCTCGTCGAAGGGCAGACGATAACACTCCGCATAGCCACATCGATCAACGGCATATACGCAGACTTCAAAGCCGCACTCGGAGGACAAGACCGCACCTTTATGCTCGTCAACGGCGTGGTGGACAACAACTGGGACGAGCGACACCCACGCACAGGACTGGGCTTCTCGCTCACGGGCGACACCATCATACACTGCGTCATCGACGGGCGCGGCAAGTCCGTCGGGGCGACCACAGGCGAACTGGCACAGATAATGCAGTTCTTTGGAGCATACAACGCCATGAACATGGAGGGAGGAGGCTCCAGCACGATGTACCTCGCAGCACAAGGCGTGATGAATGTCCCATCCGACGGGCATGAGCGTGCCGAGTCACAGGGCATCTTCGCCGTCAGCAACGCACCCGACGATGAGACGGTAACCAAGATAGCCGCCTACGAACCGGTGGTATCGATGCCCCGATACGGGATGTTGCGCCCACGCTTCTTAGGCTACAACCAATATGACATGCTCCTCGACACCGACCTGCAGGACGTGACACTCTCCTGCGACCCGTCGGTGGGATATATCGACAACGAAGGACGCTTCGTCTGCCTGAACTCAGGCGACCTGCAGGCGCAGTGGGGCAAGGCTGTTACCACCTTGCATATACGCAAAGTGGACAACGCACCTGTAGCCTTGCGGCTCGACTCAGTACTCGTGTCAAACATGACAGCATACCCGATAGAGGTGGAGGGGCTTGTCGGAGACAACGCCATCACCCTCCAACCCGAAGCACTAACTTGGACAGTCACCGAACCTGCCATAGCTGAGGTATCCGGACAAGGTGTCCTCACAGGTGTCGCCAACGGATACACCACAGTCATAGGACAACTGGGAGACTTCGCCGACACACTGCTCGTGCATGTGCAGAACACTGACACACAACCCTGGCACTGGATACCGGGCATGCAGGACATGACACTCAAGCCTTCCGCTGCCAAATGGAACGCACAGTTATCAGACAGTGCCGCCGCGCAAGTCTTGTCGTTAGACTATACAGGCGGACGGCAGGCGAAAATCAAGTTCACTGCCGACAGACCGGTGTATTCCGACCCGGACTATATCGAACTGCGCCTCACACCGCAAGGCGACCTCATACAGTCCGTCACCATAGGCGTGCGGGCTAACAACGGCAACAAGACCTTGAACTACAGCACCGAAGACCTACACGCGGGGCAGACCAACCGGATCATCATCAACCTCGATAGCCTCTTCCGTGCCGACGCACTGGCATCAGAGCAACAGTGGCGCGACAACGACCAGGCCATATACCCCGTCAGACTGGTGTTCGCAACACTCGCCTTCAGCACAGACGCACAGAAAAGACACTATGACATCCCGATAGACGGATGGTACCTGCATTTCCGGGAGGTGGCACCCATACAGAGCGCAGTGGACAACACCTGCACGACACCCGCTGACACACAGAAGAGATGCACCCCACAAGGCATAGTCATACTGCACAAAGGCAAGGTATATGACCTCTTGGGAAGACCGTTAAACAACGATAAGTGAAACAATTAGAACGACAGACCATGAAAAGACTCCTATATCCACTCATACTACTGCTACTGATAGCCTCACAACAGGTACTGGCTCAATCCACCATCACACTCAGTGGAGTGGAACATACCATAGATACCCTTGAGACATTCCAATGCGGACCGGGCAGCCGCTATATCTCTATCCGGATGCGCCGTGTCAGCGATGGCGGCGGACGCTTGGACGCTTTCCTTATGCAGGTCGATGCCAACAACCCGTACATATCTTTCGAGTCGGTACTCGGCTCAGGCAAACTCATAGGCACAGAGGCTGTGTCCAAAATGGGGACACGCAAGAACCAGGAATCGGACAAACGTGTCTTCTTCGGAGGTACCAACGGAGACTTCTTCATCACATCAGGCGATGTGGGACTGCCCGTCGGATTTGCTGTCATCAACAACGAGTTTGCACGTGTCCCGGATAACCAAGGCAACCGCCGACTGGGAGCGATCAACGAACAGATGCGGGGCGCGATAGGCAGCGTAGGCGCATTCGAAGGGGAGGTGTACTGCAACACAGACACCCTGAAACTCAGCCGTATCAACTACAAACGGGGGGAGAACGAACTGGTCCTCTTCAACCGCCATAACGGCACTTCCACCAACACCAACGAATACGGCACCGAACTGCTGCTCTCCCTCGTAGAGGGCGACACATGGCACACCAACTGCACCGTACAAGCCGTGGTCAAAGACAAAGAGCAGAACAAAGGCAACATGACCATTCCCGCTGACCACACAGTCCTCTCCGGACACGGCACCATGGCAGAACAACTCAACGCGATCAACATAGGTGACACACTCACCGTCACACTGTCCTTCACGATAGACGGCGTCAAACAGAACATCAGCCAGTGTGTAGCAGGCGATAACTATGCCCTTATCGTGGATGGCGGCAAGGTCGTTGAATCCAACTTCTGGAACGAAACGCATCCGCGCACCGCTTTCGGACAGTCCGTCACAGGCGACACACTCATCTTCTGCGTAGTGGACGGACGCGCACTGTCTGTCGGGTGCAACACACAAGCCTTAGGCACTATCATGCAGCGGCACGGAGCCTATCGGGCACTCAACTGGGACGGAGGAGGCAGCAGCCACCTGTGGCTCAACAATATCGGACTGATGAACGCCGGATGTGAGCCGGCCGAACGCGCAGTAGCCAACGGTATGTTCGCTGTAGCGAACCTGCCCGAAGCCGACAACACCATATCGCAACTGCAAGCCTACTCAACCACACTGCGGCTGCCTAAGTACGGAGTACACACACCGAAAGTGCTCGGATACAACTGCTATGGTCTGCTGCTCGACGCTGACGTACAAGGCATCACACTCTCCTGCGACCCGGCAGTGGGATATATCAACGCCAACGGCGCCTTCGTATGTATGGGCAGTGGAGAACTCATGCTCACCAAAGGGGACGCTACAGGGACAGTACAGATATATGCCGTCGAAGACTATGACATCAGCACACGGCTCGATACCGTCATCATCTATGACCACTCCGACTACGCTGTAGAAGTCATATCTACCATAGGCAAGAACACCGCACTCATCCAACCCTCAGCTCTCTCATGGGCGGTGGCTGACCCGGACATAGCATCGATAACACCCGACGGCATACTCAATGGGGTAAAAGACGGCACGACAGAAGTATATTGCTCACTGCACGGCAAGATAGACACGCTCGTAGCACGCGTCATCATACCGGCAGCCAACCCGCTGCATTTTGACGACTTCGTACAAGACTATGACAACAGATGGACACTCAAAGCGTCCAACACAGCGTGGGGGGCGACCATAGCACCCGACGGACAAGGCAAAGCCGTGCTCTCACTCAATTTCACGGGAGGACGAGTACCTAACATACGACTGGCTACCTACCGGCACCTCTACTCCGCACCCAACGGCTTCTCCTTCCGGCTTGCACAACAAGGGAACCTGATAAGCAAGATCACTGTCGGACTGCGTGCCTGCAACGCCGCAACGAATGTACTGCATAGCGTAGAGAACATACCCCCCGACCAACCAATCGACATACATTTCCCGTTGGATAGCCTCTTCGGCGTGAAGAACGACATCGCTATCTACCCCGTGACAATAGAGTTCATCACAATCTATTTCAACATCACTGCCGACAAACAGGAGTATGACATACCTGTCGATGGCATATACCTCACCTACAACGGTGCCACAACAGACATAGACAACACACCCGCCAACGAAAAGAACCCGACGCACAAAGCATACAAGTTCATACAGAACGGACAGGTGTATATTATGCGCCAAGGTACCATTTACAATATCTTAGGAACCAAAAAACAATAACATACCATGAAAAAACTTTCCTTATTGCTGTTATTCATCCCCGTCTGCTGCCTCTCTGCTACCGATATCCGCGTGATCAGCAACACCACGATAGGACAAGGCTACTACCCGCGCTTTGCAGACAACCTGACTATCACCTGCTTTACCGAACAGAACGCAGGGTATGACGCCGTAGCCTCTGCGGAAGACCTGCGTGTGGACAACCTGGACCTCACACTCAACCTCTACCGCAACGGCACCAAGACCGTACTCACGCCCCATGGCGCCAAAGCACACTATATATGGGCATCCCTATCGCCGGACAAACAGTATATCCTCTTCAACACAGCCCAAGGAACCGCTATATGCGACCTGCAAGGACGTGAGATAATCAACCTCGGACAAGGACTCAACGCACCCGTATGGTATGGCAACGACTATATCGTTGCAATGAACGACTGCTCCGACAGCCACGACTACACCGCCTCGTCTATCGTCATAGCCTCTGTGGACGGCACACTGCGGCAGACACTCACCGACCCTGCCGAGTTCGGTATGTACCCCGCCGTCGATGCGGCATCGGGACGTATAGCATACAACACCCTCAACGGCGACATACGCATGCTGCAACTCAACCTCACCGAACAGCCCATATCAAACACCACTCCCGTGCTGAGAAAACTCAAGGATAGCCGCGCCAAACAGTTCGTTACACAACGCCGGCGCGCAGCCAAAGAGGCAGAACCCAAAGACTTCCGTATATATATCAACCCGGGACATGGCGGACACGACTCCGATGACCGCAACATAACCATCTACCCCTTCTCACAAGGCGACCCGCTCGGCTTCTGGGAGTCGAACTCCAACCTCGACAAAGGACTCAAACTCGACACCATGCTCCGCGACCTGGGCTTCCAGACGATGATGTCACGCACACTCAACCGCACCGAAGACGACCGCGCACTGTCGGCTATAGTGGAGGAGGCGAACGCTTGGGACGCAGACTTCATGCTCTCTATACACACCAACGCAGGAGGACCGTCCAACTACGTACTCATGCTCTATGCCGGTGTGGACACCGATGACACGCACACCTACCCGACACCCACACCCTGCTCCGATGAGAGCCGCGCCATATCCACACTCATCGGCAACTACTTCATCGAGAACGCCATCACCACATGGACATCATCCGTACCGCGTATAGCAGGCGACAAGACCTTTGCACGCACCGCGATGGGGTGGAGCAACGGATACGGGGTACTGCGCGGACTGCGCGTACCGGGAGTCATCTCCGAAGGGTGTATGCACGACTACCGACCCGAGACATACCGTATGATGAACATGGACTATAAGTACAAAGAGTCGTTCTATTTCCGCAAGGTGTTCCTCGAATACTTCTGCCAACGGACAATGCCGACAGGAGCCATAGGAGGACAGGTGCGCGATGCTTTCAACAAGATGCTCTTCCCCAATATCGTCAAGATACGCAACTCCCGCGACGAACTGCTGCCTATAGACCGCGCAACGATAGACCTGCTCAAAGACGGCACCAAGATAGCCTCTTACACCACCGACACACTATACAACGGCGTGTTCTTCTTCTGGGACCTCGAACCGGGACATTATTCCCTCCATGCCGACGTGGACCACTACTACACCATGGACACCACCATCACCGTCGTGGCAAACAATATCGTGTATCAGGATATGATGCTCCAGATGCGGCGTGAGACACGACCCGAAGTCATCTCCTACTCACCGAACGTCGCTATCACCGACAGCGTCAATGTGGCAACACCTGTCGTGCTGAACTTCAACTGGGACATGTGGGAAGAACCTACACGCGCCGCTTTCTCTATCTCGCCGGAGGTAGAGGGGACACTCACGTTCGAGAACAGCCAGCGCACGCTACGCTTCACACCCAAAACAGCATACGAACCTGGCACGGAATATACAGTCACACTCGCCAAGACAGCGGCACACCCCGACACCAACTATCCCAACACCCTCGCCGAAGATTTCGTATTACGCTTCCGTACGCTCAACCGTCCCTGCCTGAGTGTCGTGCAGACATACCCCGCAGAGGGAGAGACGGACATCGACCTCAAACCGTCTGTCTTCCTGCTCTTCGACGAGAAACTGCACAAAGACTCCAACTACAAACTGTTTACCCTCACCGACAACGGAGAGTTCTCGTTCACTCCCTCTTCGCGCAACTTCAAGAAGAACACGGTGGACGCCCCCTATGGCTCAGTCAAGATAGACATCTCTTCCGAACTGCAACCCAACACGCAGTACAAACTTGTGGTGGACGCTAACGTCAAAGATACCGACAACATCATCCTCTTCACACCTTTCATCCTGAACTTCACCACGGGTGCAGGCTCTGTGACCGACAAAGAGGGCGAGGTCATCATGTCCTTGGACGATGTCGCCTTTGAGGTAGAGGCGGAGAAGACAACGGCACTCAAGGATAAGATGATACGCACCGGTGGCTCCACCAAGCGCACGGAGGGAACAGGATCGAACGACATCGTTTATACCTTTGACCCGAACGAGATAGACGCACAACTGTTCCTCAAACCGCTTGACCTCACACATGTCTTCACCTCCCTGGACAAACTGGTGCTCGATATCTATGGCGACTTCACCATGAACGATATCTATGTCGAGTTCGCTACCGAAGGCGATATACACACCTACAAACTGTGTAACCTCAGTTTCTTGGGGTGGAAGACCTTCACACTCGACCTCAGTCAGACAGACCTCCCTGCCGACGTGGACTTCCAGTTCACCGGCATAAGCATCAAACGCACCACCATCCAACCGATACTGTGCAACTCCGGCGAGATATTCCTCGACCGACTCGCCGTCGTCAAAGGGGAGAAAACACCGATAGACAATATCACCATCGACAACAACAGCACAACATACGACCTGCTTGGACGAACAACCGACACCAAGCAAACACAACAAGTGTATATACAAAACGGAAAGAAACAAATGCAGAACCGATAACGGAAACAATGCCATATGTAGAGGACGTGAAGCGTAAGGCGGGTATGCGTAGCATACTGAGCGCTGGCGGGGTTCCCGCAAGCCTCTGCGCAGTGGGGTGCTCCTTGCGATACGAAATAATCGTTTGAACACTTGGCGAAATAAGAAACATAGTTGGTTGAGTAGAACGAACTCCTCATAGGATCGCGTAGTTAAGACGAAAATATTAATGCTTAATGTATAAGTAATAATGTCCTACATTTGCAAAATTCGCTTTTTGGCATTATCTTTGCGGCTCAATTAGTAAACACTTAATATCTCAAGATTATGGAAAAAACAGAAAAGACAAGAAAAGAAGAACCTGAGAGATTGTCGAAAATATGGCTTGCTACATTGAAAACGCAAGGTAGCATTACAATTAACGACCCTAATCTCAGATAGGTATGGAGTATATGCTTGATACAAATATCCTTATCTACATAACTACTGACCATAGTTGGTTGGATAAGGAGGTCGTTGCGATCATTCAAAATTATGAGAACCAATGTTGTATCAGTGCAGAGACGCTGCGCGAGTTGGTAGTCGCATTTAATAACAAGGGATTCAAAACGAAGCAGTGGAAAACTTCTACGGATATGATACACAGCATAGAAATAGACTATGGCGTGCGTGTCTTACCTGTTGATAAGAATGTTATGGAGATGTATTCACACTTAATGCTGAATACACGGGAGGGACATAAAGACCCGTCTGACCATGTCATTATATCGCATGCACTCACACTCAAAATGCCGTTAATCTCAAGCGATACTCGTTTCGCTTTCTATAGAAAACAGGGCTTGGATTTGATATTCAATAAAAAGTAAGAAAGTCCTTATGTAGCAACATAGTATGACTTAATAGCAAATTCGTGATAAGTATCGACAATGGATTCCGAATTCGTACATCGAAAATCAATTAACTTATAATCTATTAACTCTTAAAAAACAAACATTATGAAGAAAATCTTTAGTCTTCTTGTTGTCGCTTTGGCAACAATGACGCTCTCCGCGCAGACCTACAAGGTCATGTGGAATCTTGATGATGGCTTGACCAACCCATGGGGGGCTACCAACAAGGGAGAACTCTTCAAAGCTTTTATGACCGATGCCGGTGCTACGGGCTTTGAAACGTTGGAGTACTATATGGCACAAACAGATCCATTATCAGCTCCTAACATTTGCGCGAAACTAACCAATGCTGCTCCTGCTTTGGTTATGCCACAATGGGCTTGGCTTAAGGCTTACATTGAGGCTGCTCATACCGCACAGGCTGCGGCTGGCGCTTCCGCTCTTCCTGCAGACGGTACAGGTTCCGCATGGCGTTATGCAGTGGGTGCATTTTTCTGCAGTACCCAACGTGCAAGTTGGCCTGTGTCTGCTGACTTTAAAGAACTCGGTAAAGATGCTGCTTATACACCTGCCATGAATGCGGCAGGTCAGTACTATGCATATCCTGCAGAGGTGGCTGCTGACTTTGTATTGCCTACTCCTATCAAGGCTGGTTACACTTTCCTTGGCTGGTACAACGGAGAGAACAAAGTAGAGACTATCTCGGCAGACACTACCTTGACTGCAAAGTGGGATGTTACCAAGTTCAATGTTACATGGAATTTGGATGGTGGTTGTGCTAACCCTATGTGTGCTACCAACAAGGGAGAACTCTTCAAAGCTTTTATGACCGATGCCGGTGCTACGGGCTTTGAAACGTTGGAGTACTATATGGCACAAACAGATCCATTATCAGCTCCTAACATTTGCGCGAAACTAACCAATGCTGCTCCTGCTTTGGTTATGCCACAATGGGCTTGGCTTAAGGCTTACATTGAGGCTGCTCATACCGCACAGGCTGCGGCTGGCGCTTCCGCTCTTCCTGCAGACGGTACAGGTTCCGCATGGCGTTATGCAGTGGGTGCATTTTTCTGCAGTACCCAACGTGCAAGTTGGCCTGTGTCTGCTGACTTTAAAGAACTCGGTAAAGATGCTGCTTATACACCTGCTATGAATGCGGCTGGTATCTACTATGAACTGCCTGCACAATACACAATGGTTCAAGATCTGCCCGTTCCTTTCAAAGCAGAGTACAATTTCTTGGGATGGTACAATGGTAGTACTAAAGTGGAGCATGTGGACGCTGATATGGCTCTTACTGCAAAGTGGGAGCGTGCCGTTTACAATGTAACTTTCGTTGCGCCGTTTGCATATCCTAATCCTTTGTTCTCTTCCGACAAAGATATGATGTACGCAGAACTGAATACAGATTACAATACTTTCTACAAACTGACTTCTGATTGGGGAGTACTGAGCACCTTTACTGCAATTACTGATGGTATGCCGTCTAAGGGAGGTAATTTAGACCTTACTTTCTTTGCGGATGAGGCAATGAAAGCAAAGTGGGGCTGGTTGCTTGAATACTGTGACACCATTTGTACTCGTCAGGCACAAACCTTGCCGAGTACGAATGCAAGTTATATGCGTTACAATGTGAATGCATTCTTTATGAATAGCGTTCGTAGCAGTTGGCCCATATCTGCAGACTACGCAGAGTGTGGCGTAGATAGCAAAGACCAAAAATGGAAATCATTCTGGGGCTACGAGTTCTCGTTGCCTGACACTATTGCAGAGGACTACACTTTACCCGTTATGTATCGCAAGAACTACGAGTTCAAAGGCTGGTATTGGAACGCAGACTTCACGGGCGACCCCGTAACAGTCGTTCCCGTTAAGTCCAACGGTACACTCTATGCGAAGTTTGAGGCTACAGAAAAAGCATTGCTGGCTATTGCACTCGACAAGAAAGATACCGTAGAACTGCAAATGCCGAACACCGACCAACTGACCGTTACCTTCACTCCCGAAACAGCAGAGAACAAGAAAGTCGTTTGGTCTTCTTCCAACGAGAAAGTTCTTGTGGTGGACCAAAACGGTTTGGTTACACCCAAGGCTCCGGGCTTGGCAACAGTGAAAGTCGTATCCGATGAAAGCAAACTCGAGGCATCTGTCGTGTACAACATCTCTGCGGCTCCGGGTGCCGTTACCGGCGTTACGCTCGACCAGACGAAGGTAACACTGGAGATGGGCAAGACTATCCAACTCATCGCTACGATTGCACCGGAAGATGCTACGAACAAGAAAGTCACTTGGACTTCAAGCAGCAAAGCTGCTTCCGTGGACGAGAACGGTCTCGTAAAAGCAGACACGGTAGGTACCGCTACGATCACCGTTACCACCGAAGATGGCGGCTACACCGCTACTTGCATCGTTACCATACCCGAACCGTTGGATGAGAACTTTAAACTTGTTAAGGTATGGGAACGTGCTATCAATAAGAAGGCAGATGGTATAGATCCTAACGAGGCTCGTGTAGGTACTGGCTTTGGCGGTAAATTCTATATCGCAGAGAAGACTGCAAAGAAAATCTATGTCTTTGACCAAGATGGTAAGAAGGACGAGATAGACATCAATATGGATGTAGTCAGCACAGGCATCGTTGCTGATGATGCAGGTAACTTGATATTAACATCTGTTGAAGGTACAGCATTCTACGGAGCAGTTAATGGCGTTTACATTATCGAAGCAGGCAAGAAAGAAGGTAAACTGATTCCATTTACGATTCCTACTGCAAGTCGTTGTGACCAAATCAATGCATTTGGTGATATATTCTCTGAAGAGGGTGGCTTTGTTTACTTCTATTGCAATACCACTACACACATCCAATATGCACACATCGCTAAGGGCGAACTGGTAAGGGCTGGTGCTATCAACCAAGAGGTAACGGCAGGTGCAAGTCCTTCGTGGGTATTGGCGGCTAAAGACTCTACATTCTTTGTATCAATGATACGTAATGCTTCTAAAATAGAGAAGTTTGAGAATGGGCAACTGACCACAGTAGATATGCGTGGTGCTACGGGCGACCTTGGCGGTGCTTATTTTACATTGAAGAATCCTGCAAGCGAGGACAAAGTTGTGGCTGCCTATGTTGTAGAGAATAAATCCACCAAGATGACTGTGCGCAACCTGACAGACCAACGCGCAGTGGCTTTTGATGGCAAGAATATTTTTGGCTTTGTAAATGAGTCTTCTTCTGCGGCAGATAATAGTTCGTATGCAGTATTCACTAAGATAGAGAAGATTACAGACTACGCAGCATATATGTACACCTATGCTCCCGGTGTAGGTGCTGCTATGTGGAAGATATATGCGGAAGTACCTATTGAGAGTATCGCCTTGGACAAGACGGCTGAGACCGTTAAGGCAGGCGACAAACTCCAACTCACGGCTACCATCACACCTTCCTATGCTACCATCCAAGAGGTAGTATGGAGCACCTCCGACTCGGCGATTGCCATTGTTGACCAGATGGGTCTTGTACAGGCTGTCGCTGCCGGCGAGGCTGCTATCACCGTTGCTACCACCGATGGCACCAACCTGACGGCTACCTGCGCACTCACCGTAGAGCCTGTTCTCTATAGGAAAGCAATGTCTGTGCAAGAACTCGAGGCGGGCAAGAAGATGCTCATCACCAATGGTGACTCGTTGACTATAGCAGAGGCACGTAAGAACAACTTCGGTGCAGTGGCTGTCACCGTAGAGGATGGCGTCATCAACAATGTACCGGCGGAGGCTACTGTCATCACATTGGAGAAAGACTCTGTATTCAGTTTCGCTATCGATGGCGGGTATATCACAGCCACTACGGCAGCATCGAACTACCTCAGAGTAGCAGCAGAACGGTCTTCGCTCACAGGCTGGGATATCACCATCGCTGACAATGGTACAGCAGTTATCGTTTGCCATGACAAAGAAGCAGCAAGAGGCATCATTCGCTACAATGCTCAGAATAGCCTGTTCTCTGCTTACGCTGCTTCATCATCGGTGAAGGACAGTGTAAACATCTACATCGAGTTCGAACCCGTTACCTACAATGTGACGGTACCCGAAGGAACACCGGCTTGCTACATCGCAGGTGAGATGAACTCTTGGACCTTCACCGAGATGACAATGGTGGACGCTACACACTACACCATCACACTCAACTACGCTACCAAGGCACACAAGTACAAATATACCTGCGGTCCTGACTGGAAGTTTGTTGAGAAGAACGCAGATGGCTCCGAGCGCGCTGACCGCACATGGACCGAAGCCGATGTCGTAGAGAAGTGGGCAGAGATCGAAGAAGCAGTGGATAATATCCAAATCGATAACATATCCATCCAGAAGATGATGATCGACGGACACCTCTATATCATCCGTGAAGGAAAGATGTACAACGCTAACGGCACCCTCGTTCGCTGATACATCTGACCCGAACCATTCCAACTAACAGGGGGCTGTCTGACAACTCAGACAGCCCCTGTCTTTACCCCAACTCTCAACTCTCAACACTCAACACTCAACACTCAACTCTCAACTATTATTTGCACACCTCCAAATATTTCACTATCTTTGCGGCAAAATTGACATAACCATTCATAACAACATGAACCTTATAGAGATCATCACCAAACTTTTTGGTAACAAGGCACAGAAAGACATGCGTGCCATAGCACCATACGTGGAGAAGATAAAAGCCGTTTACGATGAGATAGACAGCCTGACCAACGACGACCTGCGTGCACGTAGCCAAGCACTCATGGACAAGATACAAGCCTCCGTATCCGACCAAAAACAGAAGATACAACAACTCAAATCGACTATCGAGACACTCGAGATAGACCAACGTGAGAAAGTGTATAACGACATTGACCACCTCGAGAAAGATATACGGGATACGTATAGCAAGATACTGCTCGACATTCTACCCGAAGCCTTCGCTATCGTCAAGAGCACAGCACGACGCTTCGCCGCAGGCGACAATATCGTCGTCACCGCCACACAACAAGACCGTGACCTCGCCGCTGACCCGCGCTTCGACTTCGTCGAGATAGAAGACGGGAAAGCCATCTACCATAACCACTGGACAGCCGGAGGAAACGAAGTGGTATGGGACATGGTGCACTACGATGTGCAACTCATCGGAGGAGTCGTGCTGCACCAAGGCAAAATAGCCGAGATGGCGACAGGCGAAGGTAAGACACTCGTCGCTACACTGCCCGTCTTCCTCAACGCACTCACACACGAAGGCGTACATATAGTCACAGTCAACGACTACCTCGCGAAACGTGACTCCGAATGGATGGGACCACTCTATATGTTCCACGGACTCACTGTGGACTGTATCGACAAATACAAACCCAACAGCGACGAGAGACGACGCGCCTACGCATGCGACATCACGTTCGGTACGAACAACGAGTTCGGCTTCGACTACCTGCGTGACAACATGGCAACAGCACCCGCAGACCTCGTGCAACGGGGACATAACTACGCCATCGTCGATGAGGTGGACTCCGTGCTTATCGACGACGCACGTACACCACTCATCATCAGCGGACCCATACCCAAAGGCGAAGACCAGATGTACGACGAGTACAAACATAGGGTGGAGATGCTGGTGCGTACACAACAGACACTCACCACCAAACTGCTCACAGAAGCCAAAGCCAAGATGGGTAGCACCGACGCCAAAGAACGTGAAGCAGGCGAACTCGCACTGTTCCGCTCTTTCAAAGGCATGCCGAAAAACAAAGCACTCATCAAGTACCTCAGCGAACCCGGAGTCAAAGTGAGACTGCAGAAGACCGAAGAGTTCTATATGCAGGATAACGAAAAGAACATGCACGTCGCTACCGACGAACTCTATTTCGTTATCGACGAGAAAAACAAAACCATCGAACTGACAGACAAAGGCATAGACACCATCACCGGCAACACCGAAGACCCGCAGTTCTTCGTGCTGCCCGATGTCGGAAGCGAGATAGCCGAGATAGAGAAGATGAATATCTCCGCCGAAGAGAAACAAACTATGAAAGATGACGTACTCACCAACTATAGCATCAAGTCCGAACGTGTACATACCGTACACCAACTACTCAAAGCCTATACACTCTTCGAGAAAGATGTGGACTATATCATCGATGATAACCAGGTCAAGATAGTCGATGAACAGACAGGTCGTGTCATGGAAGGACGACGCTGGTCTGACGGACTGCACCAGGCCGTCGAAGCCAAAGAGAACGTCAAGGTCGAAGGGGCTACACAGACCTTCGCCACCATCACACTGCAGAACTACTTCCGTATGTACCACAAACTGGCAGGTATGACAGGTACCGCCGAGACAGAGGCAGGAGAGTTCTGGAACATATACAAACTGGACGTGGTCGTCATACCCACCAACAAACCGATAGCACGTATCGACATGAACGACCGTATCTACCGCACCAAACGCGAGAAATACAACGCCGTCATCGATGAGATAGTAGCACTCGTCGCCGAAGGACGACCGGTACTGGTAGGTACCACCTCCGTCGAGATCAGCGAACTGCTGAGCCGTATGCTCAACCTGCGCAAGATACCACACAATGTGCTGAACGCTAAACTGCACCAACGCGAGGCAGAGATAGTGGCACAAGCCGGCAGACCCGGAGTGGTCACCATAGCCACGAACATGGCTGGGCGTGGTACCGACATCAAACTCACACCCGAAGTCAGAGAGGCTGGAGGACTCGCTATCATCGGCACAGAACGACATGAGAGCCGGCGCGTGGACCGCCAGTTACGCGGACGTGCCGGGCGGCAGGGAGACCCGGGAAGCTCCGTCTTCTATGTCAGCATGGAAGATGACCTCATGCGTATGTTCGGATCAGACAGACTGGCCGGAGTGATGGACAGAATGGGATTCAAAGACGGAGAGATGATAGAGCATAACATGATATCCAACTCTATCGAACGGGCACAGAAAAAAGTCGAAGAGAATAACTTCGGCATACGTAAACGGCTCATCGAGTACGACGACGTGATGAACCAGCAACGTAACGTCATCTATGCCAAACGACACCACGCACTTATGGGCGAACGCATAGGCGTCGATATCACCAACATGATCTACGACACGGCAGACAGCATCATCGCCAACGCACGCGACGCAATGGACTATACACAACTGCAACTCGATGTCATGCAGACCTTCGCCATGGAGGTGCCTTTCGATGAAGACACGTTCCGCTCCACACGCGAGGAGAGACTGTCCGAACAGTTGGCGGAAACAGCCATGGAGACCTTCAAACGACGCATGGAGATGCTGCAGAAAGTGGCATACCCCGTCATCAAAAAAGTCTATGAAGAACGTGGACAGATGTATGAGAACATTCTCATACCCATCACCGATGGCAAACGTGTGTACAACATCGCCGTGAACCTCAAGGCCGCCTACGAGACAGAATGTAGAGAGGTCATACGGGAGTTCGAAAAACGTATGGTGCTCTTCGTCATCGATGACGAGTGGAAAGAACACCTGCGACAACTCGACGAACTCAAACAGTCGGTACAAAACGCTTCCTACGAACAGAAAGACCCGCTACTCATCTACAAACTCGAGTCCTTCAACATCTTCAGACAGATGCTCGACGAGTTCAACCGACGCGCCATCGCTATTCTGCTGCGCGGACAGATACCTACACGCGACCCGCAAGCCGTACAACAGGCACATGAACAACGGCATGACTACTCACGTTACCGCACACAGAAAGATGCGGTCACACGAGCCGCCGCTGCCAGCGGACAAGCCGCAGCAGCAGGACGGGACACACGCGAAGCACAACGACCCGAACCGCTACGGGTAGAGAAGAAACCAAGACCAAACGACCCGTGCCCCTGCGGATCAGGAAAGAAATATAAACAGTGCCATGGCAAACTTGAAGCATAACAACCGACAATGATTTTCAACTATATAACATGGGACTTTAACCCCATCCTCATCCCTATAGGAGAGGGAGGGATACATTGGTATGGATTATGCTGGGCGGTAGGTATATACCTCTGTTACCTCATCGAGAAGAAACTGTACGCACACGAGAATTGCCCAAAAGACTGGGTGGAGAAACTGTTCGTATGGATGCTGCTGGGCGTTATCATCGGAGCCAGAGTGGGGCATTGCCTGTTCTACGAATGGCACAACGTCACACTGCCGGGCATGGAGTACTACTGCCAGGCCATGGGCATATCCACCGAACCGGTGCAGATCTTCGGATGGACATTCAACTACCGCAACCCGTATATCGAACACCCGCTCAAGATGCTCAAGACATGGGAGGGAGGACTGGCAAGCCACGGAGGAGCCATAGGACTGCTCATCGCAGCATGGCTGCTCAACAAGAAGCACTTCTCCAAACAACCACAGTACCATACATCACTGGTGTGGATAATGGACAGACTCGTCATCGGTGTATGTATCACCGGCACGCTCATACGTTTCGGTAACCTGCTCAACTCCGAGATATACGGAGGACCGACAGACCTGCCATGGGGATTCATCTTCGTACAGAACGGCGATACCGTCCCATGCCACCCCACACAGATATACGAGATGATATACTGCATCGTTGCTTTTGTGGTCACATGGCTGATGTACTGGAAAGCTAAAGCCTATAAACGCAAAGGACTGCTGTTGGGAGTATTCCTCGAGATAGTGTTTTTCACACGCTTCCTGCTCGAGTTCATCAAGAACGACCAGGAGGCTTTCGAAGCAAACCACCTGCTCAATATGGGACAACTACTGTCCATACCCTTCATCGTATGGGGGATATACCTCATCATTCGGGCATACAAAAGACCACCACTGCCTTGAGACGTCTGCGCCTGCTGATATGTTTGGTCATCGCCGGCACTACACTCACGGCGCAGACGGTTGACAACGATGTGGTACTGCTTCAGATAGTGGCGCAGCAAAGCCAACAGATACATGCCAACGACACCGTCTGGCAACACTACGTGTCACCACTGTGCCTGCCGCTTATGTTCGCGCCCGAACCCGTACGCTCGCTCAACGATACAACACGCGACTGCTCCATATACGCCGTACGCAGCAACGCCAGACGATACATCGCCACACACCATACGGACCTGTACACCGCCGTCAGTGACCCCGAACGTATGGAGGATACCGAGATAACACCCACACATGTGCGACGCTCACTCGTGCCCGATGAGATGGAGGACAGACTGGAGAAAGAGAGAGCCGTACGCAACAGAAACTCATGCTGGAAAAAACAAGCCAACATGTCACTGCAGATAACACAGAACTACGCCACAGAAAACTGGTACCAGGGCGGAGTCAACTCGTTTGCCATGCTCGCAAGCGTCAAAGCGTTTGCTAACTACAAACGGGGGAAATTCGCATGGGAAAACACAGGCGAATGGCGAACAGGATTCAGCACCGTCAGCGGAGACACACTACGGCATGTCAACACCACTGACGACGTCTTCCGGCTGTTTACCAAAGTGGGATACCAACTGCACCCCAAGTGGTACGTGTCTTTCTCTACCGAGTTCCGGACGAACTTCTGGACGACATACAAGAAAAACCAAAAGACATTCACCACCTCTTTCCTCACACCTGTACGGCTCACACTCGGCATAGGTGTCGACTACCAGCCTGTCAAAGGACTCAACATCAACTGCTCACCCATCGCCTACAAGATGGTTTACGCTCTCCACCATAACACCGCACTCGTGGACGTCACCGAGTTCGGTATCAAAGAGGGAGAAGACATCATGAACGAGTTCGGTAGTTCCGTGCGGCTCAACTGGAAATGGAAACCACTACGCGAGATAGAGATGGAAACGAAATTCTACTTCTTTACCAATTACCAAAAAGTGGAAACAGAACTGGAACTCGACTTTAACTTCATCATCAACCGTTACCTGTCGGCAAAAGTAATGCTGCACCCGCGCTACGACAGTTCCACCGAGATACTCACAGGACGACGCTCACGCATACAGTTCAAAGAGTTTATCAGCGTCGGCTTTGCACATACGTTCTATTAACACCACCTCACTCTTTACTCTCAATGAACACGGACAGACAATCAATACGTATCATCTTTATGGGCACGCCCGATTTCGCAGTCAGTAGCCTGCGTGCCCTCGTCGAGAACGACTACAATGTAGTAGCCGTAGTCACCATGCCCGACAAACCTGCTGGACGAGGACACCAACTGCAGTATTCCGCTGTCAAACAGTATGCCCTCTCTGCCAACCTGCCCGTCCTGCAACCCGAGCGGCTCAAAGACCCTGACTTCATCACACAACTGCAAGACTACCACGCAGACCTGCAGATAGTGGTGGCTTTTCGGATGCTGCCCGAAGTGGTATGGGCGATGCCAAGGCTCGGCACTTTCAACCTGCATGCCTCACTACTGCCACAGTACAGGGGTGCAGCACCCATCAACTGGGCGGTCATCAATGGGGAGAAACAGACAGGCGTCACCACCTTCATGCTACGACAACAGATAGACACAGGCGATATGATCATGCAACAAGCCATAGACATCGCCGACGACGAAGAGGTGAACTCCGTACACGACCGCCTGATGACCATAGGCGCACAGATGGTCGTACGCACCACAGACCTCATCATTCATTGCGACCGGACATCCACACCGCTGCCTACCATACCACAGCCACAGATACCCGATATCAAACCTGCACCCAAGATATTCAAAGACACATGCCGTATCTCTTTCTCGCAGACAGCGGAACAGATACGCAACCATGTGCGGGGACTATGCCCGTACCCCGCCGCATGGATAGGAGAACCACTACCCGGACACCCGCTGGCACACATGCTGCAAGGAGCCAAAGTGTTCCGGGTGGCAAAGACAGAACACAACCAACAACGGGGACATATCATCCTGCCATGCGCCGACGGATTCATAGACATCCTCGAACTGCAACTGCCGGGCAAGAAACGCATGAGTGCAACAGCACTCCTTAACGGACTAAGACAATGACACTTTGAGTGAATTTGCCATCAAAGAACAGATACCCCAAGGTATCTACATCATAAGATATTATACGTCTGATGGAAAAGATACAACAAACAAACTGGTTAATCCTTAAAATTACCATATAATGAAACATTTTCTTTCATATCCTTTGTTTTGTATTATCTTTATATCCTGCTCTTTTCCTCATACTATAGAAACCAGAGAGGCTATATTCAAATACACGAACCAACAGATGTTGGATTCATTGGAAGTATATAAGTCGTATTTCTATCCTCATGAGATAGGAGATTCTATAGTTTTCCTACGAGAAGACAGTACAACAGATATCTATTGTGTGGATAGTGGAACAAAGTCGTGGATATACTATGATCATGGAACGGATACGACCATCATGTCCACAGGTATTCAGATATACTTGCAGAATAATAAACAACATATCCATGTATATATGCTTATTGATCGCTACGGTAAGATAACAAGAGATGTGTCAATTTACAATAAACTGAAAACTTGGGAAGGATATATATCGGACTTTCCGACAAGGGAAGATGATATTATTGCCACCAACGCTTTCGATGGTTCTGTGTGTGTTCTCAGACGTAATGTGGGCATTGTGTATGTACAGGACGATAAACGACATACATGGACTACTGTTATACCTACAGATTCGGGGAAAAAAAAGTAAAAATCCTATACATAAGACAAATGAGTAGTATTACTAAGTGTATATGAAGGAATATATGGTATAATAATGAGTATTAGGAAAGTTGGGTTCTTATGGAAATGGAATTATTGGGCAAATTATAATATCCTCGAACTGCAACTACCGGGCAAGAAACGCATGAGTGCAACAGCACTCCTTAACGGACTAAGACAATGACAATAGCACTTTTTGGAAACACACTGCGCTCCGACACAATGCGCGAGGTGGCGCACATCATCGAGTTCATACAACTGCGGGGCATCGATGTAGCACTGTCACAAGAACTCAGACAAGACATCAACCTGCGACAGTTCCCCCTCGTGGACGACTATACACAGCAGACGGGAGAAGATATCGACTTCGCACTCTCGGTAGGAGGGGACGGCACCTTCCTTACCACAGCCGCCATGGTCGGACACCTCAACATTCCCATACTCGGTATCAACTGCGGACACCTGGGGTTCCTCGCAGAAGCACAGATAGACAACGTGGACCTCATACTCGAACAACTCATCAATAACCAATACACCATCGAACAACGAAGCATGCTCGAGGTCACATGCTCCGTGGGCGGATATATCGCGGCACCCTATGCACTCAACGAAGTCGCAGTACTCAAACAGGGACTAAGCAGCATGATAGCCATCGAGACATACCTCAATGGAGAACTCCTGCATACCTACAAAGCCGACGGGCTACTCATCGTCACACCCACAGGATCGACCGCCTATAACCTCAGTGTCGGAGGACCACTCATCGACCCGCATACACACGCACTACTGCTCTCACCCGTGGCAACACACAGCCTCAACGTACGACCACTCGTCATACCGGACGACAGCAGGATAGACCTCAACATCATCAGCCGCAATGCCAACTACATGATCAGCGTGGACGGACGAAGCCAAGTGTTCAACGATGCCGTCAGCCTCCATGTCGAACGGTCACAACGGACTATCAAACTGGTGCAACTCAACAACTGCGGGTTTATGCAATCACTGCGCGACAAACTGTACTGGGGGAAATAAAACAATATGGACTACCTTGCACTCATCAACCGCTACTACCACAACAACCCCGAACTACTGCATGTCCTGCTGACACACTCACGACAGGTGTGCGACAGAGCTCTGCAGATTGTCAATAACCACCCGCACTGGATCGAACAACAACTCATCGACCCGCTCTTCGTAGAACAGGCGGCTATGCTGCATGACATAGGTATCATCTATTGCAACGCACCGCGTATCTTCTGCACCGACACACACGACTATATCGAACACGGATACCTCGGCGCACGACTGCTGCGTAACGAGGGATACCCCATGCACGCAGACGTGGCGGAGAGACACACCGGCAGCGGCATAACCACCGGACAGATACTGAGCGGGAAACTGCCGATACCCCTGCAAGACTACTGCCCGCGCACACTCACCGAGAAACTGATATGCTATGCCGACAAGTTCTACTCCAAGACACACCTCCTCGAAGAACAACCTCTGTCCAAAGTGCGTGCAGGACTATCACACTACGGACCGGAAGCCGTCAGGCGATTCGACGATATGCAGGCACTGTTCGAACCATAATACGCAAAAAAGAGACTCCCCTTGTACAAGTGCAAAAAAAGCATTACCTTTGCAGCGGTATAGCATAACATGACACGTCTTAGCGTAAATATCAACAAAGTAGCCACACTGCGCAATGCGCGGGGGGGCAACCTCCCCGATGTGGAGCAGTTCGCTCTCGACTGCGAACGGTTTGGCGCACAAGGTATCACCGTACACCCGCGTCCCGATGAACGGCATATACGACACAGCGACGTCATCGCCCTCAAGTCACTGCTGACCACCGAGTTCAATATCGAGGGAAACCCCGAACCCGCTTTCCTTGACCTGCTACTGCAGGTGCAACCCGCACAGGCGACACTCGTACCCGACACACACGACCAACTGACGAGCAACCACGGGTGGGACACACGGGCACACCTGCCCAAACTCACCACCATCATACGCAAACTGCAGCAGGCAGGCATACGGGTATCTGTCTTCATCGACCCAGACCCCGTCATGGTCGAGTACGCGGCACGGGCAGGGGCAGACCGTGTCGAACTATATACAGGTCCCTATGCCGAACGATACGACACCAACCCGCAAGCCGCTATCGACATGTACAGACCGGCGGCGGAGAAAGCACAACAACTCGGACTGGGACTCAACGCAGGACATGACCTCAACCTGCGAAACCTGCACGCCTTCCAACAGGCGTTCCCCTGGACGGAGGAGGTCAGCATTGGACATGCACTCATAGCCGATGCACTATACATGGGAATAGAAGAAACAATAAAACAATATAGATATGCTCTTTCAAATTGACACTGCGGCACTGATAGCCCAAGCACAAGAACAAGCACTCGCCGTCGAAGAAACAACACAACACTCCATGAACCTGTGGACAATGGCGTCCTATGGAGGATGGATAATGATAGTGCTGGCTCTGATGCTCGCCTTCGCTATCTACCTGTTCATCGAACGAATGGTGGTACTGTCAGCCGCTACCAAAGAGGATAAGACGTTCATGAACCGCATACGCGACTATATCAAAGAGGGGAAGATAGACTCCGCTATCAACCTGTGCGAGAGAACCAATACCCCGGCATCACGCATGATAGAGAAAGGCGTCACACGTATCGGACGACCTATGCAGGATGTGCAAGTGGCTATCGAAAACGTCGGAAACCTCGAGGTAAACAAACTCGAGAAAGGACTCGTACTCATGGCGACCATCGCCGCCGGAGCACCTATGCTTGGCTTCCTCGGCACTGTACTCGGTATGGTGCAGACATTCTATAACATGGCAGAGACAGGGAGCGGAGTCATCGAGATATCTACACTCTCTTCAGGTATGTACCAGGCTATGGTAACCACCGTAGGCGGACTCATAGTCGGCATACTCGCTATGTTCGCATACAACCTGCTCGTGTCACGTATCGACCGCGTCGTCAGACAACTCGAGTCGCGCACCATGGAGTTTATGGACCTACTCAACGAACCCGTATAAGACTATGGCACTCAAACGCAGAAATAGAGTAGAAGCGACATTCGCCATGTCGTCTATGACTGACCTCATCTTCCTGCTACTACTGTTCTTTGTCTTGGTCAGCACGATGTCGTCACCCAACGATATCAAGATCAACCTGCCACAAGCACACGCCAAGAAGGCTACCAAACAGGTGGTGGCGAAAGTGTCTATCGACAACCTGGGCAACTACTACGTCGCACTCGGACGACAGAAACCCGTACCTATCGAGCCGGAGTATCTCGAGCCATATCTCGCATCCATACAACAGCAAGACAGCACAATGTACATCGCACTGCATGCCGACCAGGACATACCCTATCGCGATATAGTCAATGTGCTCGATATAGCAAACCAACATAAGATGAAAATTGTCATCGCAACCAAGAAGTGACGCAGGCTAAACAGCATATCATCGCAACGATAGGCACACTCATATCACTCGCCTTGGTGATGCTCCTGTTGATGTGCCTGCATATCACGGCAACCCTGCCACAAGAAGAAGAGGGGATAGAGATAACTTTTGGCAACGACGCAGAGGGAGGAGGAAGGCCTGATATGCTGCCTACACAACCACAACCGCAAGCCGAAGCCAACACCGCTCCCGCAGCACTGTCCAAACCCTCGGACAACGACCTCATGGTGCAACAACAGACGCAGGAAGACGTGCTGGCACTCGCCAAACAACGTGAACAGGAAACCAAACAATACGAACAAGAACAAGAACGCATACGGCAACAACGCGAACAGGAAGCACGCGAAGCAGCAGAGAAAGTGGCACGCGAACAGGCGGCAGCCGAGAAACGCGCCAAAGAGCAAGCAGCGATAGACAAAGCACAACAAGCCATGGCGGGATTCGGAAACACCAACACCGCCATGGGAGCACAAGCAGACAATAACTCCGCCACACCATCGGCAGGCATCAAAGGAAACCCCGTCGGGAAAGGACAAGGCATGGTCGGAGAGAACACATGGAAACTCACAGGACGGGACATACGGGTGTTCCCCGTACCTTCGTCCGACTTCGGAAACAAAGAGGGATTCGTCATCGTACGTATATGGGTGGACGTCGCCGGAAACGTAACCAAAGCCACAGTGATAGGTGGAGTGTACAACGATATACAAAACAAACTCGCACTCGAGACCGCACGCAAAACAAAATTTACTAAGGGAGAAACGCCACAAATAGGCGAGATAACATATAAATTCAAACTTAAATAATGCAACTATGAACTACATCTTTCTCGACAACGGCTTCGAAGAGATAGAGGCCGTCACAACAATCGACCTGCTGCGACGAGCAGACATACCCGTCACCACCATCTCTGTGACAGGTATCGAGTACGTGCAAGGCGCACACGACATCGCTGTCAAAGCCGATGCACTCTTCCACCAAGTGGACTACACGGATGCCGAGATGCTCATACTTCCCGGAGGAGCAACAAAACTGATCGAACATAGAGGACTGTGCGAACTGCTCACAGAACATAACGCACAAAACAAACTCATAGCCGCTATATGCGCCGCACCATCCGTACTCGGACAACTTGGGATACTACACGGCAAACAAGCGACATGCTACCCGGGATTCGAGAAATACTTGGGCGAGAGCTTCATCGGAGGACTCGTCGTAGAGTCCAAGAATATCATCACAGCCAAAGGACCGGGACTCAGCAGCGACTTCGCCTTCGCTATCATCGAGAAATTAAAAGGAACAGACGTGGCAGACCAAGTGTATGACACGGCTCAATACTGATTAGCAATACAGAAAAAAACGTAGTAAAACAAAATGAAAACAAAAGTACTTATTCTTACACTGTGCCTCACTGCCTTCACCATAACCAATGCACAAGAGGTATCAAAAGCCACAGTACAAAACCAAGCAGCAGCAGCCATGTCCGCTGAAGGGGACCTCAAAAAAGTTGACACAGGAGACAGAGCGTGGAAGTTCTCCGGTAACATCGGACTGAACGCCGCCGCTACCGGACTATGGAACTGGGCTGCCGGAGGTAACAACAATATCAATGCCGTCGCTAACACCAAACTGCGACTACTGTACCACAAAGATAATATCGCGTGGGACTCCAACCTCGACCTCGAATACGGACTGTCATGGATAGACCAGGACTACGACAAACTGCAGAAATCAAGCGACCGTATCAACTTCTCGACCAAGTTCGGATGGGAGTTCGCCAAGACATGGTACCTCACCGTACTCGGAGGCTTCCAGTCACAGTTCGACCTCGGACGTAACTACAACGGCACAAACGACTTCGACCCTGTCATATCCAAGTTCCTCGCACCATCATACACCGATATATCAGTCGGTATAGACTGGAAACCGAACGACATATTCTCCGTCTATCTCTCACCCGTCGCCGGACGACTCACATCCGTTTACGTCAGCCAGAGCATGAATAACAATCCTGCCTATTATGACTATGACAGGACAGCAATGACCGAAGAACAGTTCCGGGAGACAGTGATGGGACAAACAGACTTCAAGCACCTCGACCAACAACTCAAAGAGCGATATGCGGTGTGGAAATATGATACCGACCCGACGACAGGGGCTATCACCAAAGATTATACGAGTAACCTGCGTGCCGAACTCGGTCTGTCACTCAAAGGGTCGATACAATATACCTACAAAGACCTTAAACTCTCTACCACACTCGGACTCTATACACCCTACGCTTGGGACAAAACCAAGATATACAAGGATGCCGATGGCAAACTCTATGCCGAAGGATACAGCACCGATGTGACAAGCATGGAGTTCGAAGGCTTCCGCGACAATAACCGGCGCTTCGGTAACTTCGACATCGACTGGGACGTGGCTCTCTCCTACCAGTTCCTCAAGTGTCTGCAGGTGTCACTCATCACCAACCTCAAGTACTACAACGGAGTGATGATAGACAAGACAACCACCGATGCCGATGGTAACAAGACAACAACAGCCGCTGAACGGGTACAGTTCAAAGGGATACTCGGAATCGGTATAGGATATAGTTTCTGACCTATGGATGCCCTCCTCGAACTCGAAGGCAACATATCTCTACTCATACAACGGTGCCGGGCGCAACAACAACAGATCAACGAACTGTGCGCTACCAACCAACGACAACAGGACGAGATAATGCAGGCACACGCACAGATAGTACAACTCAAAAAAGAGTATAACCACCTGTGCGTGGCACACGCACTGCTGACCGACGACCCGGAAACGGCAACACAAAGAGAGAAAACAAAACAACAACTGACAAACATCATCGCACGCATAGACCGTGCCATCGAGATACTCAAACAATGAGCGAACAGCGAATACAACATATCACACTGCAACTCGATGCACACCGTATATCACTCAACATCCCCGCAGACAAAGAAGTGCTGTACCGCAATGCCGCAGAGATGCTCAACCAACGATACCGTAACTACCAACGTAAACTGCCAACCAAATCCGCAGAACAGATATGGGTGTACGTGGCACTCGACATGGCTGTCAACCTGCACGCTAACGCACACGCAAACAGACTGCAACCCATCGAAGAGAAAATACAGGAACTCAATACACGAATACTAAACGAACTAAAATAACGTATAACAATTATGTCAACTATCGCTATCTACATTCTTATAGGAATAGTATCTTTACTTCTCGGAGCAGCAATATGTTTCATCATCTTCCGTTTTCATAGCAAAGGACTGATACAGAAAGCACAACACGAAGCAGAGATAATCAAGAAAAACAAAATCGTCGAAGCCAAAGAGAAATTCATCGCACTCAAACTCGAACACGAAAACCAGGTACGACAAGCAGAACAGAAACAACAACAACAAGAACAACGACTGCAACAACGCGAACAACAGATCAACCAGCGGCAAGGCGAAGTGCAACGGGCACAAAACGAACTCAACCAAAACAAACGGGACTTTGAACAAAAAGTAGAACAACAACAAAAAGCACTCGACTTCAAGACACAAGAGGTGGAACGTATGCAACGACAAGCCGAAGTGCAACTCGAACAGATATCCGGACTATCCGCCGAAGACGCCAAGAAACAACTCATCGAAGCACTCAAAGACGAAGCCAAAACGGCCGCCATAGCCTATGTCAACGAGACAATGGATGAGGCACGACTGACGGCCAACAAAGAGGCACAGAAAATCATCATACGATCCATACAACGGATAGCATCCGAGACAACCATCGAGAACGCAGTCACCGTCTTCCATATCGATAACGATGAAGTCAAAGGACGTATCATCGGACGCGAAGGACGAAACATACGGGCTCTCGAAGCCGCTACCGGAGTCGAGATAGTCGTGGACGATACACCAGAGGCAATCACACTGTCCGCCTTCGACCCCGTAAGACGGGAGATAGCAAGACTCGCACTGCACCAACTCGTACAAGATGGACGTATCCACCCCGCACGAATAGAAGAGGTGGTGGCGAAAGTGACCAAACAAGTCGAAGATGAGATAATAGAAACAGGTAAACGCACGGCAATAGACCTCGGGATACACGGACTGCACCCCGAACTCGTACGACTCGTGGGGAAAATGAAATATCGCTCCAGCTACGGACAAAACCTGCTCATGCACTCTCGAGAGACAGCCAACCTGTGCGCCGCTATGGCAGCAGAACTCGGACTCAACGTCAAGAAAGCCAGACGGGCAGGACTACTGCACGACATAGGGAAAGTCAGCGACGAAGACCTCGAGATGCCGCACGCACAACTCGGCATGAAACTGTGCGAGAAATATGGTGAGAAACCCGATATATGCAACGCCGTTGGAGCACACCACGACGAGATAGAGATGGAGACACTCATCGCACCTGTCGTACAAGCATGTGACGCTATATCTGGCGCAAGACCCGGAGCAAGACGCGAGATAATAGAGGCATACACCAAACGACTCAATGACCTCGAACAGATAGCACTGTCATACCCGGGCGTCACCAAGACCTTCGCACTGCAGGCAGGACGGGAACTGCGAGTCATAGTAGGGGCGGATAAACTGTCCGACAAAGAGACAGAACTGCTCTCTTTCGACATAGCCAAGAAGATACAAGACGAGATGACATACCCCGGACAGATCAAGATAACGGTCATACGAGAGACACGAGCCATCTCTTACGCTAAATAACAGAAGTGAAAGAAAACAACGACAAACAACGAGGTGGTCACTCACAATGACCACCTCGCTTAATCTCTATACCATACACACATACTTACCTTATTACCATGCCACCACATATCTACATCCAACACCTGCACGGTGACATCATCACCAACGACAACAATGTGACAATACATATTGCACAACACACACCCAACCCACGACGACTATGCCCGTTCATCATCTATAACCAACACAAACCGATGGAGCATATCGACCAGGAACTGCAGACCGCATGCCAAGGAACAGCCAACAACCTCGTACAATACCTGCGACAAGCCATACAACAAGACTATATACGGATACCGACACAGACCGCACGCGAGATATACCGCACACTCAATCACTACTACGGACTCAACTTCTCTATCGACCATTTCGTGCGCTACTGGAGATAAACGACACAACATCCACCCCTAAACCGACACGCTACCCCTATCCATCACGGTTTCATGCAGGAAACACGCAGGTTCGGTGCATACCCCTTGCTGCAGACACATACTGGCTGTACCTTTGCCGCACAAAACAGCAACACACCATGCAGTCCTATACCAAACAACAACTCGCCCACCTCGCTGGGGTGTCACCACGCACCTTCAGACGATGGCTCATACCCTATCAACAGTTCCTGTCCGACAACCATGTCACCAAACACAGCCGTATCCTGCCACCACAAGTGGTCAACCGACTCGTCCATGACTTCTGCATCGATATCCACAAAACTCCCCAAAAACCTATCCCCCCACCAACTCCCAACTAAACAACTTTCTCAACTCCTCAACCTTTTCAACCAATTAAACATTACACATTAAAAATTACACATTTCCAAAAACTGGGGACGTGAAGCGTAAGGCAGGTGTGCGTAGCACACTGAGTGCCGGCGGGGTCCCCGCAAGCCTCTGCGCAGTGGGGTGCTCTTTGCGATACGAAATAATCGTTTGAGCCCTTGGCGAAATAAGAAGCCCTGTGGGCTGAGTAGAACTCCTTATCGCCCCGCCTGCGGTCAAGTCGCCAGACTTCTACAGCCGACATACAATTAGGAACTGAACCACACTGACAGTCAGTGTGGCTGCATGGAGGACAGCAGAGGGGGCGGCTAATACGGCGTGCCCAGTAGCGTGTAGGTGGTATCGCCCTTGCGGATAAGCACTTTGCCGTCCCGCAGGAACTTGGTTGCAGCAGGCTGCGAACCCTCTTGCACATCGTGTACGCCGGCACCATAAGGCGAATAGGTGAAACGGAGCGTAGAACCGAAATAGGAAGTGCATTCTCCACTCATAACCGGCTGTCCTGTAGCAGTATAGTCTAAAGATATAGCACCAGCCGTTATATACCACACCTTATACACCCCGCCGTTTTTGTCTGCCATGGCTATATAGCACGGAATCAGCACATTGCCGTACCGTCCCAATGATGCCGAGAAAGTCAGATCATGCTCCGTGTCATTCACCGGATAAAGCCCCGCAGGCACCTCAGTCGTGTTGGTGAAGAACCCCAATTGTGCCACATAGGACAGCCCCTGCGCGTCACTCTCGCGCTGCCGCAGAAGGATATCCACAATACCGTCTTTGGGAACGGAAGCATCGTTCCATACGAGAGAATCAAAGGCAATGGTTATCTCCTCCGCCTGCCGCAACTCGTCGGTGTAGGGTTTGTCCTTCTTGTCCTCGTCCGGCAGGGGGTAGTTGATGATATGCGGTTGCCGGTTGAGGGTGAACGAGTAGCGGCTGCCGACGGTGTCGGTGAGGAGCATAGAGAAAGTCCAACGGACATTGTCATCGGTCGAGAGCGTCAGTTGCACCGTATCCAGGACGTAGGGTGTTCCTCCGAAGAACCACGTGTTGTAGTCCTCTTGGTTTTGGAACAGCAGGACGCCGGACAGTTGTTTGGCATGCAGGGTGTAGGTGCCTGCCGTCAGTTCCATCGGTTTCGGTAACACCACATTGGTCAGCACCTGCGGGAAGCCGTCTTCTTTGCCCGAGAAACTGAAAGTGTAGGGATAGCGGTGGTTAATGGTATCGGCTTGCTCGCGCAGGTAGGTGATGGCGACCGTGTCCATAGCCAACTCGACTATCTCCTTTTTGGGCGGCTCCTCGTCGGGAATATAGAGCATGTTGTAACTCTTGGCGTGTACATGGACGGTGGAGCCGTTCTTGGAGCGGCACTCGCCCGTGATAAACAGCGTATCGGTCTTTTGGTTGTAACGGACGGTCAGCGCACCGCTCGTCAGGTAGTAGGGCGTGTAGGCTCCCCATGCCTCCTCGTGACGTATCGCCACATAGCAGGGGTCGTCGTGCTGGACATCCAAGTAGCCGCGCGAGGCAGTGAGTGTGCCTTGGTTGCCGGTGCTGTCGATGGTGTAGGTTCCGGCAGGCAGTGCCAGCACATCGGACAGCAGGTTGAGGTCGATCCAATGGTAGGTCTCGTCCGCTATGGCGTTGAGGGTGATATTCACGATTCCGTTGTCGCGCTGGCGCAACGCCACCACATCGGCATAGAAATAGATGGTCGTGTCTTTTTGGGGTTCAAAACGGTAAGGATCTTGGGTGGTGCTGTCGGTGGTATCCTTTTCGGTGTACGGGAATGCGAAGTCGGGAATGGTGTAGGTGTATTTGGTCCCCTGCTTCGAGAAAGCATCGATGCTGCCGCTCAGCACGCAGGTGCTGTCGTTTTGGCGGGAGACCAAGAGGGTAATATCCGAAGTCTCCTCGCAATAGTACATCGTGTTCTGTGTATTGCCCTGATAGCGCACTTTGCGCACATAACTGTTCACATAGGCAATGCTCTTGCCGGCAGCCGAGAAACTACCGATGAGGGACTTTGTGGCGGGATAGAGGTCGAAAGCCACCTCGTATTCGGACTGGTTGACAAATCCCTCGACCACGACGAAGTAGTTGTTTTTGTCCACACTCAGGTCGGAAACCTTTACGGCAGTGGGGGTAAGATTGATGACAGCAAACACACTTGCTGTCATCAACATACCGCATAAAGCAGTTACTATCCTCTTCATATCGCTCTCTTATTGTTGCGCACCCAATATGTTCACAACGACATTACCTTTTTGGATAAGGATCTGGCCGTCGCGCACAAATTTGCGGCAGCGTATATTATCCCGCTTGGTTGTCGTAACAGAAGTGGGCATGTCGTTATACGTAAAGTCGTAAGACTGGAGGATATAGGTGAAACCATTCTCACAAACCAAGTCGGCAGATAAAGTATAAGTACCCGTTGCTTTCTTGGTGATAGTAACTTTTGTACCCGCTGCCTTGATATACGATTTCATTGTCGCACGGGTGACCGAAGTCCAAGAGGAGAGGTTGTTTGCGTCAATGGTGAACTCGCCTGCGATGCCCTCACTCTCCAACACAATATCTACAGTGTAAGCAGTGTTCTTCGCGTCCGTACCTGCCACCTTCAACTCAAAACCGGTGGATGTCGCCGTCACCTCCACGCCGGACGGAGTGATCTCAACGGTCTTGTCGCCGGGGTCAAACTCGAATACAAACGGGGTCTGCCCGATACCCTGCGTGCCGATTTCCGCGGCACTATAGCAGTAGTTGTAGGCATAAATGTTCGATTTGTTGGAATTCTGCACATGCAGCACACCCTCGCCTATGCTGTAATGCGTATCGTCGATTTTGGTGATGGTGAAGGTAGAGGTCTTATCCGCATTGAGCGTACGCTTGTAAGTACTGTAGTAAACGGTTGTCGTTCCAAACAACGAACTGCAGATGCTGTAATCTGCCGTTGAGTAAGTCCCTTCCAATTGGTGCGTTTCGGGATTCAGGTACAAATCCACCGTCGAGGCATAGGTGGTAGTCTTGTCGTATTCCGTTGTGTTTTTGCAGGTTTGCGTGATTTGGACAAGGTACACAAAACTCGTGTCCGTACCATACACATACTTGCTGCTTTGGTCGGTTACGGTTACAGCGGTTACCCCGCACAAATAATTGTAGGAGGCTGCATGGGACATGCCGGCAAACACCAGCATAAAACATAAGATTAAAGAAAACTGTTTCATACTTTCTTTGTTTTTAGTGGTTATTAGTGATTAAGTATTTTGTTATTATTTAACAATAACGTCCAAGTGTTCGCCTATCTCTGCTATCGGGTAGTGGCATCATCAAAGGAAACAAAAAACGTCCCACCAACCGGATACTACTAAACGACTGCAAAGATACTACAATTTTGATAAATCACAAACTTTCTATTCTTTTTATCTCAATAAACTACTCTTCAACTTCCAAACTCCTCAACTAATCAACCAAAAGACTTGCACACGTGCAAATCTTTTACTATCTTTGCGACCAAAAATAGTAGTATTAACCTTAAAAATAAAATTTGCATGAGGAAATGTATTCTTTTTATGGCAGCACTCTTATGTGGAGCAGTTGCCAATGCACAGGTGTTACAAGTGACATCTATGCAGAAGTTGGATGTCCCTACAGGAGATGTCAAACTCGCGGGAGTCAGCCCAAAAGGCGACTACCTGCTGCTGACCAACGGTAACAACCACGGACTGCAACGTTACGACCTCGCAACCGGTACAATAACTACGCTGAGCGAGGCGGATGGTGCAGGTTACAACGTACAGGTGAGTGCCGACGGACAAGAAGTGGTCTATCGTGAGACGACTATCGGCAAAGACAAGTTACGCCGTAACACGATCATCCGCAAGAACTTCGCTAAGCAACGTCGTTCGGTCATCGCGAAGAACCAACGCACCAACGCCATGATGGCAACGGACGATGCGCAGATGACAGTGACCATCAACGAACGCCGCATAGCACGCACACAAAACGGTACCACCACTTTCCTGACACCCAACGGCGCAGACAAGAGTTATATCTGGCCGTCCGTGTCGCCCGATGGCACCAAACTGTGCTACTATGTCTGCGGCGAGGGCTGCTATGTGAGCCAAATAGACGGGACTAACCCGCAGTTCATTGCACGCGACTGCCGTGCCGCGAAATGGTATGACAACAACACTATCGTTGCCATGGCAGACGAAGATGACGGACACTTCACGACGGCTTCCGCTATCGTGGCATACACATTGGACGGACGCAAGCAAGTACTCACCGACAACACCATGATGGCCATGTACCCTTATGCTGCCAACAACGTGATTGTCTTCACCACCGGAATGGGCGAAACATATATGTTAAACATTAAATAAGTACAGCCATGAAACGAACTATATTACTGATAGCCACTGCATTGCTGGCACTTACCGTGTCCGCAGCCGACTTGACGGGCAAGCGTATCTATATCAACCCCGGACACGGCTCTTTCGGACCCAATGACCGCCCGATGGCGACCATACCCTACCCGAACCTGACCTCAACAGGCATGCCGGATACCTGCGGCTTCTACGAGTCGAACACCAACCTATGGAAGTGTCTATACCTCGGCGAGAAACTGAAAGCAGCCGGCGCAACGGTTCTCTACTCGCGTACCGAATGTGGTCCGTGGCCCTACGCGAAAGTGGACGGGCAGTATCCGGACTACACATGGGCAGACTATCAGGCACGTGCCGATTACTCGAAATACAACCGCAGTCTGACCGAGATATGCGAAGAGGTGGAAGCCAATAATATCGACTACTTTATCTCCGTGCACTCCAATGCGGCAACCGACGGTACAAACTCCAACTACCCGTTGGTACTCTATCGCGGCTACGACGACATCACGACCGCCCCTACGGAAGGCGAGAACTGCTATGTGGCAGGCAGCCGTGAGAAAGCCGAGAAGATATGGCCCTACCGCAACGCAATCATGCTTAGCGGCATAGACCCCTCGTCGGCATACAAGACGAGTGTGAATATCCGCGGCGATATCAACTTCTATGGCAGCAGTTCTACGCGCACGAGTGCCGCTTCGGGTACGACCTACCGTGGTTATCTCGGCGTGCTGAAACACGGTGCCAGCGGTTACTTGGTAGAAGGCTACTTCCACACCTATCAGCCTGCACGCCACCGTGCGTTAAACCCCGACTATTGCCACCAGGAGGGCTTGGCATACTACCGCGGTATCATCGACTATTACGGTGCTGATCCCGAGACAACAGGCTATATCATGGGTACTGTGAAGGATTTGCACAACAAAATCAGTAACTCTTTGTTCAACTATGCGCCCAAGACCAATGACCAATGGATGCCGTGCAACGGCGCCGTGGTAACACTCTACAAGGGCGGCGTGGAAGTGAAGAAATACAATGTGGATACACTATACAACGGTATCTTCGTCTTCGAGGGACTTACGCCGGGCGATGACTATACTTTGGACGCCACCTGCGAGGGCTACAAACCGCTGGCGGATGAATATAAGGCGGCTTTCTCGGTAAAAGCGAACGAGACCACTTACTCCATGCTGTATTTGGAGGACGAGAGTTATACGCCGCCCACCGTGGTGTACTACAACTATCCCGAACCCGAACAGCCTGCTTACCTGCAACTCGCCGGTGCATACGAGATGACGCAGTCGTTCGTCGGCAAGAACTTGCCGGAGGTGTTGGCGGAGAAGACCATTCGCCGCGTGCTGTATCGCGAGGGTAATATGTATATCCTGGCAGTCGATGCCGCGAAAGAGCCTACGCTCATCGAGGTGGATGCCGAGAGCCAGACGGTGAAAGCCACTCTGCCGACCGAGTTCTGCTCGGTGGTATCGACCAACGGTTACAAACTGAGCGATATTGCGTTCACGGCAGACGGGTATTTGGTGGGGTGCAATATGGAGCTTGCCACATTTACTCCTGCCAACAAGTGGAATATCTACAAATGGGAGAATAGTGCTGCGGGCTGGACAGGTGCTTTGTGGTTTAGTCATGCCAGTAACGAGACTTCCGGTAACTACTCCAATGCTATGGTGGGTGCTTCTATGGCATACTCGGGAACAATAGCAGATGGCTTCATTATTACAACTGCCACCACTACAGGAAGTACGCTTAACACTCGCCTGCCGGTATATACCATTTCCGACAACACTTTTGCAGGCGCATACCGTAATCATCCGTCCGATAACTTCTCTGTCAACGACTATGGACAGTCTAAATTGGTGGTATCACCGCGCGATGCAAACAGTATCATCATCACATCGGAGAAAAAGGCTCCCGTTGAGTACACTTTGGTAACGACAACGGCGTCTGCCATTAACCCGGCGGGCACCTTTGCTACCCACATCAACGGTGCAAACTACTTCAAGTACGCTCATCGTGATGTAATGGTAACGCCGACCGAAGACGCAGAGGGCAAGAACACAGGCGTAGCACTCTATGACATCACGGACGGGTTGGACAAAGCCGCACTCGTAAAGACGACCAACACCACTTTGGATGCCACAGCGGCTACCTACACCATGGCAGCAGGCGTAGTAAAGAACGAAGATATCACGCTCTACCTCGTACGCGACAACGCACTCGCCAAGTTCACCACAGTAGGTGTTACACAGCCTGTCGTTCCTGCCATATCGGCTTATGGGCTGAATGTCACCTTGGACAAGGGGCAGTACACCTTTACTTTCAATGCCAACTCGGCTGCAGAGAGTGCTAATCTGCTGTTCTATGCGGAAGATGGCACATTAGTAGGTACGCTTCCCGTATCGGATGTAGTGAAGGGCGCGAACACCCATGTTGTTCCTGCCATCGACCTACCCGGCGACTATGACCAAGCACTCACTTGGGCTGTAGAATTGGAAGGACAGCCGATAGCCAATTTCGGTAAACTTTATGAGGACAACTCGCTGATTGCTACCGGCACCTCTCGCCTGTTCAACGCAGTAAACAACAACCCCGAGTCTGCCAAGTTCGGCTATGTCTATGTCTTCCACCGTGCAGGCTCGTCTGCAAGTACTCTAAGGGGGAATAGTGGCGTGTTCGAGTATGACTACAACTACAATAAACTCAACACCGAGCGTTACAACGGAGGCGAGACTTTCGGTAACCCTGCACGCATCACCCTTGACGAAGAGGGCTACCTCTATATGTCGGACTGGTCAGACGGACACTCGGGTGTGTTTGTAGCGAACACAGCAGACCTGTCACAGCCGTTCACGCAGTTCTTCCAAGGCACACGCGACGGCAATGGCGTGTTCACAAACAACGGAGCGGCTGTTGGTTCCAGCACACCGGGCTGCCATATCTTCGGCACGGGTGCAAACACCAAGTTGATTGTCTATAACGAAGACGCATCAGGCACGCTGCCCGCTAATGGTGCTGTCGTTTACAACATCGGACAGGCAGACGGCACCCTCCTCCACACATGGGGCGAGGCTCCTTCGGCAACCTATACGCTGACAGGACAAGCCAATACCGAAGGCAATGTATGGGGTACCTCACACGGCTTCTTCGTTAGCCAAGTTCGTTCTGAGGGGGCAAACAACACCTCTGCCACCTCGTTGAAGTTCTATGATTTTGAAGGCAATGAACAGTTCTCTTCGGCAAGCGATGCCTACAAAGAGATTATCACCGGATCTGACGCAGGCGGCTATGCAGTATCACCAGACGAGAGTATGCTCGTGCTGCAAGGCGGCTCCACGCAGTTCTATGTCTTCGACATCGTATGGGAAGGCAACAAACCTGTCCTCACGCTCCGTTACGAGTACAAGCACGGTGTGGCTTCGTTCCGTCAGATAAACTTCGACTATGCGGGCAACCTCGTCTGCACAGGCGACAAAGGTATGTATGTATTCTCTATGCCGAAGTCGGATAACACCACCATCATCCCTGCCCGCAAGATACTTACGGTTACGAAAACAGTTGTCCCTGTATCTTCCGTTACACTTAGCCAGACGGAGGTGACGCTCAATGTAGCGGAAACGGCTACGCTCACGGCAACCGTATTGCCGGAAGACGCAACCGACAAGACCGTCACATGGAGCAGCAACGATGAGGCTGTGGCTACGGTAGCAAATGGTGTTATCACGGCTGTAGCAGCTGGAAAGACCTATGTCGTTGTTATGACCACCGATGGGCATTTCACCGACACCTGCACGGTAACGGTTACAACGCTGGTTATCCCTGTAACTTCCGTTACGCTCAGCCAGACGGAGGTAACGCTCAATGTAACGGAAACGGCTACGCTCACGGCAACCGTATTGCCGGAAGACGCAACCGACAAGACCGTCACATGGAGCAGCAACGATGAGACAGTGGCTACAGTAGCAGATGGCGTTATCACGGCAGTGGCTGTAGGAAATGCGACCATTACGGCTTCCACCACGACCGAAGGCGTAACGGCGACTTGTACGGTTACGGTTAACCTGATAGAAGGTGTATTGGATATTCATGTATTGGATACAGATGCACCGATGTACGATATACACGGTCGTCAGGTGGACAACACCTACAAGGGTATCGTCATCCAGAACGGACACAAATACCTGCTCCAATAACCTGACTCAAGGCCAACCCCTTTGAGATAGGAAGCAAGTACATATAGCAAGACAAGGGCTGCCCACCAAGCAGCCCTTGTTCTGTTGTATGTACGATCTTACGATAACTTTACACAAAATACCAAACGACCTACATATTCCTTAATTACCACTACTCCCATCAAGTCTGTATCCTGCAAAAAATATATTCGTACTGCAAAATATCTGCATAACTTTTCGCATTAGCCTCTATCCCTCTAACAACCAATCTACGACATTCAGCTTCTGCACCCCTTGGATATTGCTAACATCATAATCCAACGTGAGCAGATATTTTGGATACGCATCACGGATACGCACTAATGGGGTCAACTCGCGGTGCAGGGTCTTATCGTCGCTGATGGTGTACGCCACCTGATAGTACTCCATTTGTCCATTGGGATATTTCGCAACGAAGTCAACTTCTCCATTGTCCGACTTGCCCGCATAGACTTCTCCTGCACGACGCAGTAACTCAAAATAGATAACATTCTCCAACTTATGCCCCAAATCCGTATCATAACGATTGGTCTGCAATATATTGCGTAGCCCCAAATCTACTACATAGTATTTGTAGTTGTTGTGCAGCAGTTGCCGACCTTTGATGTTATACAACCGCACCGGATAAACGATATAAGACATCGTCAGGTAATCTAACATCTTTTGTACCGTGTTATGCGTCAACGTACCACTGGGTCGTAGTGCCTGTGCGATATTATTCGCGGATACCACACTACCAATGCTGTCGTAGAGGAATGGAACAATAGCCTGTAGTTGCTCACCCTTGCGCAAGCGGTAGTGTTGTACTATATCTTTTGTCACTACCGTATCGTAGAGTGCACGCAGATAGGAATTAACCATGTTCGGCGCAGATTGCTGCATGTTCACAGCCTCCGGAAAACAAGACGAGTTGAGATACTGACGGAAAAGACGGTCAGTATTATGTCCCTCAGGAAAAGCTGCCACATACTCCTTAAACGAAAACGGATGCAGATGGATGGCGACATATCGACCCGTGAGTAACGTGGCCAATTCGCTGGATAATAGATAAGCATTTGAGCCTGTGACATAAAGATCTACATTGGAAAGCACAAACAGCGCATCTACCAGCCGTTCAAACTGCGGAACCTGCTGTACCTCGTCCAAGAATACATAGTATGGTTGTTGCTTGCCCACCTGCGCAGATATCACGTCATAAACCTCTTGCCAATGCTGATAGTCACTGTGCTGACGCTCCTCGAAATTTAGCGAGATAATCTGCTCAGCCAATACTCCTTGCGACAAGAGTGTCTTTTGAAACTCCTGCATCAAGGTTGACTTACCGCACCGACGAATACCTGTGAGCACTTTTATCAAGTGCTGACCTCTGACAGCCTCCAACTGTTGCAGATAATGTGTTCTCGAAATCATAATACTCTCGTTTGTTCTATTGACAAAATCAGGCATTTTTACCCTGTTTTGTCAATAGCCTGATGAAACAATAAAGATATATTCAAACAACGCAGTCTTGCATTTGCCTGCAAAGTTACTCATTATCTACTGATTATACAAATACTATACCTCTTTTTCTATATCTTTTCTCTCTATTGACAAAATCAAGCATTTTTACCCTGTTTTGTCAATAGACCATCTCCGCCAACACATAGCACACTCCTATATCCGATAGCGAAGCACTCCTTCTCTCAACACTCAACTCATTCAACAACGCCTAAACTGTCTTTACTCTTTACTCCTTTTATCGAACTTAATCGGCATCTATCAACACCTATCGACACAAAACGACCTTAAACGGACAACGCACTTGCGACAAGATGTAATTTTGCACCGTCTTTCGAAAGTCAAGGCAAACCACCGCCTCAGAAACGTGGAACAAAACAACTATTAACAAATCAATCTTCAATCATCATGGCACGATACGTCCCAATAGAACTTATCCAGTCACTATCCGGTAAAGTCTGCGAACATTCTGACACCTATTTCGCAAAGCGCAACAACACACTCTACACCGTCAAACGTTGTAACACACGAACCAAACCATTCACCGAAGCCGAGAAACTGCGACAAAGCAATTTCAAAACGGCTGCCGCAAACACTGCCGCCGCACTCGCTGACGAGAACAAAAGAACGACCTACCAAGAACAGTTCAAGAACCAACGCAAATATGCCACACTGCGTGGTTACGTGTTCGCACAAGAATTGGCAAAACTCTAAACAAACAACGGGGAGCCAGGCAACGCTCCCCGTTGTTCCAACAAGACAACCTCTATGCATGAAATCACTCCAACTCATACTCGCCACCATACTCTGCCTGTTCGGATGTGTACTACTGACCGTAGGACTGTATTTCCCACCACAAGGAGAGATACACCCGTCTGTCCTGGTCGCTTTTGGCGAGATACTCACATTCACAGGATCACTCTTCGGTATAGACTACCACTACCGATACAAAAAATAATCGATATGCTACTCCTACTCATACGCAACCAACCACAAGGACAAGCCGTGCATGGCAATCTCTTTATCCAACAGCACGAACAAGGAAAAACAATACTGACACATGTCTGTACAACGCTCGAGAACCAACAGTATATCATCCCGGCACTCTTCTACAACATCTCTGTCACACGCACACCTAAGTTCGGAAGACTACTGCCACTGCTCAACCAGGTGCCACAACGCTCAGGCATACGACTACATGTGGGCACCAAACCGGAACACTCAACAGGATGTATCCTCCTGCCCGACAGACGCACAGAACGGCAACTCACACAACAACTACTCTATCTGCAGCAGAACCATGAGACCATCATTCTTGAGATCAAATACCAGACACCTGTCTTCCCTGACTATCGTCATGCTGATGATGACGATGGCACTACAATCGTCATGCCGGACAACACAGCCATACGCACAACCGGTATGCACCAACGACTCCCTGCACACCGCACGCTACCGACACGACAGCATCTACCTGTACGAGCGTGACAGCATCTCCACCTCACGACAAGCCGATACCATTTACATAGAGAAATGGAGATGGCGGTACCGGGACCGCATACAACAGGTGCATGACACCACACTCGTCTATCGGGACCACATACACACCTTGCCACCAGAACGCTATATACCCTCCTTCTACCGGATTTCTACCTGCATACTCTACGCCCTTCTCCTAAGTGCCGTACTCCTCCTTCTCCTCCGCCTCCTGCGCCACCGCTAACCAGCCACTAAGGAAGGAAGCGTACGTAAGTTCATATCACTTATCTTCATGTTGTTTATGGTATAACCATTCTTGGACTACAAAGATAATAATAATATGCTACCACACAAATGGGGTGGGGGCTTCGTCGAAGGGACATTACACCGACGAAGAATGTACCTGTTGCATATATGGTGTAATTGTTGTATATTTGCAGGCTGAAACGAGTACCATAACTCGTGGCTTTGTATTATGATGGAACAAGACAAATATATCACCCGTGAATCTTTGCGTCGCTTCATCGCCCTTTGGTTCGAGGAGGACATACGCGATGGCGACCACACTTCGCTCTGCTGTATCCCCGCCTCCCAAACGGGTTGCAGCCAACTCATCATCAAGGAGGAGGGCATTCTAGCGGGGGTAGCCGTCGCCCGCGAGATTATCAACTACTTCGACCCCACCTGCCGCATGGAAGTGTTCTTGGACGATGGTGCGGCGGTCAAGCCGGGGGACATCGCATTCCGCGTTTACGGCAAGGAACTGTCGCTCCTGCAAATAGAGCGCACCCTGCTGAATGTGATGCAGCGTATGTCGGGCATCGCCACGACGGCGCACCGCTACCAGAGCCTCATCGCCGATACGGGCTGCCATGTATTGGACACCCGCAAGACAACGCCCGGGCTGCGTTATTTGGAGAAGGAGGCAGTGCGCATCGGAGGCGGGATGAACCACCGTATAGGACTATTCGACATGATACTCATCAAGGACAATCATGTGGACTTTGCAGGCGGCATCACCGCAGCACTCACCCGCGCACGCGCTTACTGCAAGGAGAAGAACAAAGACCTCCGTATTGAGATTGAGACGCGCAACGAGGACGAGATACGCGAGGCGTTGGCAACGGATATACCCGACCGTATCATGTTGGACAACTTCACGGTGGAGCGCACCCGTGCGGCGGTGCAACTAATCCGCCAGTGGGAACAAACCCACGGCAGACACATCGAGATAGAATCCAGCGGCGGCATCACCTGGGATACCCTCCGCCCTTATGCCTTGTGCGGGGTGGATTTCATCAGCGTAGGTGCCTTGACCCATTCGGTGAAGAGCCTCGATATGAGTTTCAAAGCAGCGGCGGGGGAAGTTGAGCGTTGAGAGAAGTTTATAAGTTTATAAGTTTATAAGTTGATTAGTTGAACCGTAAAAATACAGAGAATATGCATACAACCGAAAAATTAGCAGCCTTGCGCGCCCTTATGCAGAAGCACGGATTGGCAGCCTATATCGTACCCGGCACCGACCCGCATGCCAGCGAGTACATGGCTCCGCACTGGATGGAAATGTCGTGGCTGACAGGTTTCCTCGGCGAAACGGGTACGGCAGTCGTTACTATGGACCAAGCCCTGCTGTGGACGGACAGCCGCTACTACCTGCAGGCGGAAGCGGAACTGGCAGGCAGCACCGTGGAACTGATGCGAGAGAGCGACATAGAATGCCCGACCATACCGGAATGGTTGTGCGCCCATATCCAAGGCAAGGTAGGGGTCAATCCCGAAATGTATAGCGTGAATGCCTATGCCGCCTTGCAGGCGGCTTTGGAGGAAAGCCATATCGGCTTGGTATCGGTGGACTTGATACGCCCCTTGTGGAGCGAAGGACGCCCCCCGATACCCTGTTCCACCCTCTACGAATACGAGGAGCAGTACGCGGGCGAGAGCGTGGCAAGCAAGTTGCAGCGTACCCGCGACGCCATTGCACAACGCCACTGCCAAGCCATGATTGTCGCAGCCTTGGACGAGGTAGCGTGGCTCTTGAACATACGGGGTAAGGATGTGGACTACACGCCCTGCCTAATATCCTACTTGGTATTGGAGCAGAACGCCTGCACACTGTTCGTCGAACCGACTAAGGTCGATGCAGCGGCAGCGGCGTACCTGCAACGCATCGGCGTGGAGGTACGGGGCTACGGCGAAGTATTCGACTACCTGCACCGTCTGCAAGCCGAAGCGGTGCTGTTCGACGGCAGCAAGGTCAACGAAGCACTGTGCGAGGCAATCAATCCGATGACGAAGCAGGTAAACACCACTCCCGACCCGGTATTGAAGATGCAGAGCGTGAAGAACGCCGTGGAGTTGGCGGGCGAGCGCATCGCCATGCGGGAAGATGCCGTGGCACTAACCCGCTTCTTCCGTTGGTTGGAGATGGAAGCCTTGAAGACTCCCCAAACAGAGATAACGCTGGCAGACAAGTTGCACGAACTGCGGGCGAAGGGCAAGCATTTCATGGACGAGAGTTTCTGCACCATTGCCGGTTGGAACGCCAACGGGGCTATCGTCCACTACCATGCCGAACCCGAAGCCTGTGCGAAGATTGAAGGCAACGGCGTCCTATTGCTTGACTCGGGCGGACAATACTTAGATGGGACCACCGACATAACAAGAACGGTGTGGGTAGGCGACGAGAACGCCATACCTGCCGACCTGAAGCACGACTACACCCTTGTACTGAAAGGGCATATTGCTTTGGCGCAGGCACGCTTTCCGAAAGGCACACGCGGCAACCAATTAGATGTTTTGGCGCACCAATATATGTGGGCGGAAGGAATTACCTACGGTCACGGCACGGGTCACGGTGTAGGTCACTATATGGGTTGCCACGAAGGACCTCAGAACATCCGTACAGATAACAACCCCAATCCTTTGCAGGTCGGAAATATCTGCTCCGACGAACCCGGCATCTACCGCGCCAACGCCTACGGTATCCGTATCGAGAACCTCATTGCGGTGCGCGAAGCAGGTGCGTTGAGTGCCCATACGACGGGCGAGACCTACTACGAGTTCGAAACTCTTACCTTGTGCTACTACGACACCCGCCTGATAGAGCGCAACCTGCTAACCGACAGCGAGATAGCATGGCTGAACGATTACCACCGCTGGGTGCTTGCAGAGACAGCCACCCGCCTGACAAACGCCGAAGCAGCGTGGTTGGAACATAAATGCAAAGCCCTTTGAACATGACATTGGAAACGATACTGACAGAAACCGTACAAGCGGCTGTGAAGAACCTCTACGGAATAGAGGCTACCGCACAACAAGTGC
>CAVKDW010000005.1:0-59334 GCA_963655075.1 Muribaculaceae bacterium
TTTGCCTTGCCCAACGCGAAGAAAATGAGAGTTCAAAATCATTGTCATTTACACCATTCTTTACAACGACCTCATTTTCTAATATATACTTCGGGTCTGTTGTTTCTGAATAGCATCCATCTGCTATGTTAAATTTGACGCAACCCTTAGGGAATAGTAATTTCTTGGCTGGATTTGAAGCATTATAAAGAGGTGCATCCTCTAATTCTGTTTTGATTTTATCTACAAATAATTCTTTTATACCATTGTTGTCGCTTTTCTCTTTTGCATAGGCTATCACATAATCCACATTACAATAGTAATTAATTTTCTGTCGTCCAAAATGTTGTGTCTTTTCCCATACAAAATTAGTTATGAAATTACTTTCTCCAAACACTTCGTCAAACAAGCACTTTACATACGCTTGGTTTTTGTCGTCCATAGAGCAGAATATGACGCCGGTATCGCTGAGTAGTAGTTTGGCGAGTTGTAAGCGTGGGTAGAGCATAGAGAGCAGATTGTCGCGTGTGAGGTCATTCTGGTAGTTGGTTTGTGCGAACTCGCCCATTGTCCAGGTGTCCATAGGGCAGTATTGTTAGTGCGTTTGACAGTTGTTCCCTACGAACGCAACACGTGGGCGATTTTGCCCAAACACTGCGGTCGTAGGAAACCGATTACACAGACAAAACGCCCACGCTGTGGGAGTTTACGATCTGTTCTCGGTGTAATTTTGAAAGTTCCTACGTTTTAGTGTTACGCGAACAAATAGCAAACGCTATGATATGGAGTGATATGTTGTAGCCAGTGCCTGCACTCCACTTACAGGCAGGAGGTCTAATTCGGGGGCAAAGGTAGGAAAAGATTTACAGATGGGCAAATCTTTTGTTGAGAGTTTATGGGTGCACTGTGTTTTTCGGCAGGTGGTTGGGTGTGTCGTTTTTTTTTTGTAACTTTGCGGCACTTTTGAGGCTTTCAGTTGGTTTATGGGAGTAGAAGTAGTCCATTTGCATAAGCATATAGGCAAACAGCATGTGCTGAACGATGTGAATCTTGCTATAAGGGAAGGTGAGGTGGTTGGTTTGTTGGGTCCTAATGGTGCGGGTAAGTCCACGCTGATGAAGATATTGGTGGGTGTATGGGAGCAGGACAAGAAGAGCGGTATATTGGGGATTAGGTGTGGTATGTTGCATGGAAGAAATGGGGAGAGAGAAGATGGAGGTTCTGTTGTAGTTCCTGACAGCATAGGTTATCTGCCCGAACAAAATCCGCTATATGAGGATATGTATGTGCGTGAGTACCTGCGTTTTTTCGCAGGACTGCGTCATGCCTGTCCGAAGAAAGAGGAGGGCGAGTACGTGGAGGCATTGATAGACAGGGTTGGTTTACGTGCTGAGTCAAACAAGCGTATAGGCGCATTGAGTAAGGGTTACAAACAGCGTGTCGGTTTGGCTCAGGCATTGACAGGTAATCCGCAGTTGTTGATATTGGATGAGCCGACGACCGGTCTTGACCCCAATCAGTTGGAGGATATACGTGCTTTGATACGTGAGATAGGGCGGGATAGGATGGTGATATTATCGACTCATATATTGCAAGAGGTAGTGGAGGTATGTGGTCGTGTAGTGATTATAGACAAGGGGCAGATACGAGCTGACAAGCAGATGTCGGAGATAGGTGGTGTGTCGGGGTTGGAGGTGTTGTTTAGAAGTGTGACGAACTGATGGATAGTGAATTTGATATACGTAGCCAGGTGTTAGACAAGGAGCAGGATAATGCTTTACGTCCTTTGCGTTTTGCAGATTTTGCCGGTCAGTCCAAGATAGTAAGTAATCTGCGCATTTTTGTTGAGGCTGCCCGTTTGCGTCGTGAGAGTTTGGATCATGTGTTGCTGTTTGGTCCTCCCGGGTTGGGTAAGACGACATTGAGTAATATCATTGCCAATGAGTTGGGTGTAGGCTTCAAGGTTACTTCGGGTCCGGTCTTGGATAAGCCCGGGGATTTGGCGGGGTTGTTGACCTCTTTGGAAGATAATGATGTGTTGTTTATTGATGAGATACATCGTTTGTCTCCTGTGGTGGAGGAGTATCTGTACTCGGCTATGGAGGATTATCGTATTGATATTATGATAGATAAGGGTCCGTCAGCCCGTACTATACAGATAGATTTGAATCACTTTACGTTGATAGGTGCGACTACCCGTTCCGGGTTGTTGACGAGTCCTTTGCGTGCGCGTTTTGGTATCAATTGTCATTTGGAGTATTATGATGCGGGTGTTTTGTCGGGGATAGTGGCTCGTAGTGCCGGTCTGTTGGGTATTCATATTGACAGTAAGGCGGCGAGTGAGATAGCGCGTCGTAGTCGTGGTACTCCCCGTATCGCGAATGCGTTGTTGCGTCGTGTTCGTGATTTTGCCCAAGTGAAGGGTGATGGTACGATAGACTTGTCGATAGCACGGTATGCATTGGAGGCGTTGAATATTGATACATTCGGTTTGGACGAGATAGATAACAAATTACTGAATACTATCATAGACAAGTTTCGTGGTGGTCCTGTGGGGTTGAATACAATAGCAACCGCTATGGGTGAGGATGCGGGTACGATAGAGGATGTATATGAGCCGTATCTGATAAAAGAAGGTTTTATCAAGCGTACTCCCCGTGGTCGTGAAGTGACGGAGTTGGCATACAAACATTTGGGCAAGACTCCTCTGACGGATCAGCAGACATTGTTTTGACACACGATGAAGAGATATAAGGCTGTTTTTATTGATTGGGATGATACGATAGGTGATTGGAGTAATGTGGCGCGTAAGGCGCATGCAGAGATGTATATGATGTACCACTTGGATCGCTGGTTCCCGACGGCAGAAGAGTGGACCAATGCGCACGCGGTACACAATGCGGAGTTGTGGGACGGTTACGGACGTGGAGAGGTGACGAAAGACTTCTTGTATGTAGATCAGTTCTTGTATCCTTTGTGCAGGCAGATGGGTGTGTCTGAGGATGTTGCGCCAACATGGTTGAAGGAGTTGGCGTTGCATTTGGGTGACGAGTATGTGCGTTTGACGAATGCCTATTGCCGGTTGCTTCCCGGTGCTGACAGTGTGGTGAGATATTTAGCAAAACGCTATTCGTTGACGGTGGTCAGTAACGGTTTTGTGGAATGTCAATACCATAAGATGGAACATACGGGTTTATTGCCTTACTTCAGGCATATTGTTTTGAGTGAGGAGGTAGGTTATCAAAAGCCCGATCCTCGAATATACGAGACAGCCTTGTCATTGAGTGGGTTATCATCGTCGGAAGTGGTGATGGTGGGTGACTCTTGGTCTTCGGATATACGCGGTGCCCAGTTAGCGGGGATAGACCAGTTGTGGATACAAAAGGATGAGTCTCCAGTGGGTGACGGGCATGATGCTACTTATATAGTTCGTACAATAGAGGATGTGATGACGCTACTGTAGTCTGTCATTTTGGCAGTGCAGGCGTGGCTGGCACAGAATATGTAATTAAGGAACACAGAATATGTAATCAAGGAAAGATATAAATACGATATGTCAAAGATGAAACATACAAATGGGCACGAGTGTCCGAAGGCAGAGAATGAAGTAAAGCAGGAGTCTGCACAGCAAGAGACTGTGTCAGAGTCTTCCAATGAGCAGAATGACAAGTCGTGTGAGGGTTGTTCCCAGTCTGCTGATGATGCTTTGCAGGCCAAGGTCAAGGAGTTGGAAGCACGCGTGTCGGAGTTAGAGGAGATGAAACTTCGTCAGATGGCTGAGTTTGATAATTATCGTCGTCGCACGAATAAGGAGAAGTTGGAACTGATGGAGACGGCAGGAGAGCATATCTTTAAGGATATGTTACCACTGATGGATGATTTTGAGCGCGCGCGTGAGGCGATGCAGAAGTCTGACGATATCAATTCGTTGCGTGAAGGTGTAGAGTTGATATATAGCAAGTTTGTCCGTTTCTTGGAGGCGAATAACGTGCATGTGATAGAGACAAATGGAGTGGAGTTCTCTACTGACTTACACGAAGCGATCACTACTTTTGCTGCGGGTGATGATAAAAAAGGCAAGATCATAGACTGTACCCAGAAGGGGTATAAGTTAGGTGACAAGGTTATTCGTTTTTCGAAGGTGGTTGTAGGTGAGTGAGTGCAGGTTGCTATCGAAGATGACGAAAGGTTAAGAGATTATGGCAGAGAAGAGAGATTATTATGAGGTGCTTGGGGTGGACAAGTCCGCCTCCGCTGATGAGATAAAGAAGGCTTACCGTAAGAAGGCTATTCAGTATCATCCGGACAAGAATCCCGGGGACAAAGAGGCTGAGGATAAGTTTAAGGAGGCTGCTGAGGCGTATGAGGTGTTGTCAGATCCTCAAAAACGTCAGCGTTATGATCAGTTTGGCCATGCCGGTATGGGTGCCGGTGGTTTTGGTGGTGGTCAGGGAATGAACATGGAGGATATATTCTCCCAGTTTGGTGACTTGTTTGAATCCTGGGGCATGGGTGGAGGTTCGTTCTCGAGTTTCTTCGGTGGCGGTCAGCGTAGTGGCGGTCAAGGTCAGCGTGTACGCAGAGGTGCCGACTTGCGTGTCCGTGTTCGTGTGACGTTGGAAGAAGTGGCCACAGGAGTAGATAAGAAGATAAAGGTAAAGAAGTTAGTGCCTTGTACGTCGTGCCATGGTACGGGTAGTACAGATGGTAGCCAGGGTGATCTGTGTCCGACATGTAAGGGGTCCGGTCGTATAATCCGGACTCAACGCGGTATCTTTGGTATGATGCAGGTACAAGATGAGTGTCCTACGTGTCATGGCGAGGGTAGAGTCATCAAGAACAAGTGTGTGCGGTGTAACGGAGAGGGAGTTGTCCGTGCGGAGGAGGTGATAGACATTCACATCCCGGCAGGTGTATCCGGAGGGATGCAGATACCTATCAAAGGTAAGGGCAATGCGGCTCCCAATGGTGGCGTGCCCGGAGACTTGTTGGTGTTAGTGGAGGAGGAGGAGCATAAGGATTTTGTGCGTGACGGGAATGATTTGGTGTATAATTTACTGTTGGATATGCCTACGGCTGTATTAGGTGGTCAGGTGATTATCCCTACGTTGCAAGGAGATGCGAAAATAACCATTACTCCCGGCACCCAACCGGGTAAGGTGTTGCGGATGAGAGGGAAAGGATTGCCTATTATTGATCAATATGCCCGGCAGTATGGTACGGGTGATATGCTGATAAATGTGGGTGTCTATATCCCCGAGCGTTTGAGTCGTGATGAGCGGAAGTTGATAGAGCAGTTGCAGCAGAGCGATAATGTGAAGCCGGGTACGAGTGACAAGAAAAACTTCTTCAAGAACTTGTTTGGATGAGAGGACGACCTGTAGGAAACCGATGGTTGGCAACTGGTCTTTTTCTATGCCTCAGTGTGATAGTTCACGCCGAGGCATTTCCTGTTTTTGGAGTGGACAGTGTATCGAGTACTTTTTTCAGGCAGTGGTACCTGACATCGGATATAGGACATTACTTAGACAATTACTCTGACTATGTGGTTTATGAGTCAGAGACTACGGGGGAATGGAACGTTGCAGATATGAATGTCTTTTCAATAGCCGGTAATTCGTTTCGTCAAAACAAGTACTTGTTGAATGGCATGCGTATAGACAGCCGTTTTATGGTTGGCAGTACGATGTTGCATGTTGATATGGATCGTTTGGGTTATGCGTTGGATTATCATAAAGGAATGATGTCTTTCGTGGACGACAGTGTGCAGAATCAGCAGGTGATTGTAGGTGGTAATGTAGGGAACTTAGGAGGTATCTCTTGGGGTACCCGTCAATTGATAAACACTTTTCATATGTCGGGTGAGGAACGTACGATGGATAGTCGTGCAGTAAACAATCGGCAACACGTGACAGGTGCCGGTAAGTTTGGTGCTACGGTGGCTATTCCTGCATTTGGCCGGTTGTATTATCAGCATATCTATACTGATTTTGGTTGGCGTCGATTGACTTCTTTTGACCAGACCGGTATATCGGGGATGTATGATGCGCCGTATTATGTGGCGCAAATAGATGGGGAGTTGCCGATACGAACCAATCAAATCTTGGACAGGTTGTATTATTACATGGCTGCCAATGGCCGCAACGATCTATATTCAGAGTTTTGGTATGACAAGGATGAGCAGGCAACGGTGCGTGCTTATACGGCAGGTTTGTATGGCTCCAAGTGTTTTGACAACAGAGGCGTATTGGTTACAGGTTTGAGTTGGGCACTGAGTGATGTACGTCATAATACACTGGCGTTTGCCCGTAACCTCCTCGATCAAGACGGTGAGGCTTTTGACCCCTGGTATGCAGATGGTAAGACTAATGAGTTGAATTGGTCGTTGCAGTATGATCAGCCTTTGCTGCCATGGCTGCGTGTGCATGTGTCCGGTTATAATTCGTTTGTGCATTTTTCCCCAACGACCACGCGGTGGAGTAATGATGTGTATATGCAGAGCATAGCAGATTACAGTCCCACTGCGTTATATCGGTATGATTGGACTTCGTCGGCTTTTGGTGTCGGGTTGTTGGAGAATGAAGCAACGTTAGTCATGGAAAAACAGTTGGCCAATAGTCTGATGATGCAGGCTCATGTAGGAGTGTCATTGGATGGTATTGTTTTAGCGGATGGCAAGTCGGTTGTTAGCCCTAATGTGTTGGCCAAGTTTAGTTTAGATTGGAAACCGACCTGGTGGTTTGAGATGGGCGTGACCTTGTCGCATAACCGGATGAGTTATACATTGGACGAGGCGAAGTATTTGAGTAGCCGGTATATGAATGGGGAGGTGCGTTATTCTGATGGTACGTTGTTGGCAACAACAGGTGGGGCGTATCACAGTATGGATAAGGACTTATGGTTTCATCAGCCTTCGTATGCGGTGTTTGATATACCTTTTCGTTTCACTTTTGACAAACAGGGTCGTCATCAGTTCACATTGTTGTCGAGCATCCGCAAGTATTATAACATGTGGATAACGTCATATCGTGATGGTGTTGATGCGAACATGTTCAAGGAGGATGATGGTGTATATTATTGGCGAGAAGGGGAGAAGCAGTATATTGTAGGTTTGCAGCCGTATGAATTGATGAGTGGCACCATAGGTGGCCGTACTCCGTATTACATGTCTAATGTGGCAAAGTATTCTTATACGGGGAAGAAATGGTTCGTGAGTCTGAGTTGGCAGAGTTATTTGATGTCCGGGTTATCCACATTGGGTAATGGACCTTTGCATAATAATATCGGTTCGTTGGCGGAGTCGAGTGCCAATCCCAATACCTATCATGTCGCCTCTGAGGGAGATGTGCGTTATCAAGGTAATTGCCGACTAAATCAAGATAAATCTTTTATCGCCCGTATTCAAGTAACGTATAATGCATGTAAATATTTCTCGATTAGTCTGAATGGCAAGTTCAAGGATGGTCAGCCATTCTCCAATTATGAAGCAGGTGTCTATACCAACGGTACGCACCGGCAAGTTGGCATCTATTACAATGATGCCAAGGGTATCAATATGGCTGCGGATAAGTTTGGCAAGCGTGAGGATGCTTTCTTTAATATTGATTTGCGCCTGACCGGTCGTTGGTGGATACGAAAGGTGCCTTTTGTCTTGGATGTGACGTGTTATAATATCTATGATTTCGGCACGGCATTGACAGAGTACACCTTTGATGACTATAATCATGCCACTTATCCTTATTGGACAGAGACTCGTGGTATAGAGAGTATGCGTGATAGTCGTACTTCGATGTCGCTATGTATTCCGCGTGGGTTGTTGATAAAATTGACCATAGGATTGGAGAAAGATTAAAATGAAAGTGCGTCAGCAAATAGGTTTGGTAGCGAGTTATCTGTCGTTGTTCAGTATGTTGTGCATCGTGGCAACCGTACCTTTTTATTATGGTTGGTGTCAGCGTATAGCCCTATACATGTTGGCTTTATGTTATCCGTTGGATTATGTTGTAAATCGTCGTTGGGAAGGTTGGCATTGGAGTGAAGACAAATGGGTGTATCTATTGATGATTGCTCTTTTTATATTGACTCCATTGTGGCAATTCGTTGATACGATGCCACCTACTCCGTTTTATTATCATCAGTTATCGTTGCGCGTTGCTTTTCTGGTGATAGGTGCTATGGGGTTCTTGGGTGTGACGGATAAGTTGCGTCCGACTTATGTAGGTTATACGATGCTGATTACGAGTGTTTGTATCATTGGGTATGTGTTGTATAAGGTTCAGCCTTTGCGTTGCAGTTCGTGGTTTGATTTTGAGGCTGCGTTTAACTGGTGGCGTATGTATAAGATCCATTCGCATATGGTTGTGAATATGTATATGAATATAGCCATTGTCTTTGGCTATTACATATTGCGCCAGCCATTGAGGCGTTGGATAAAGGTGGTAACGGGTGTGTTGATGGTTGTTGTGTTGTTTGGTTTGTCTCTGTCTGAAGGGAGAACGGGATTGGTGACTGCGGCGTGTGTTGCTTTGGTGTTAGGTGCGTATGTTGTGAGTCAGTGGAATAAGCGTTTGACCATACCTATCCTGTTGTTAACCATGTTTATCGGAGGGTGGATCATCATGCAAAATCAGCGCATCAATGGAGATTCACTGCGTCAAGAGCCTCGTTGGGTAGTGTGGCGTTATTCTGTGGAGATGGCTATGGAAAGTCCTATATCGGGTTACGGTCTGTCCACATTAAGCCAGAAATATGTAGATGAGTCTGTTGTGGACGAGGAGATGAATGAGCATTACATACATGGTGTGTTAGAGTGTCCGTGTTTTAAGGATGCGCCTCGTACGATGACCTTTATTCATCCGCACAATGTGTTTTTGGCTTTGTGGTTGGAGTATGGGTTTATAGGTCCGCTTTTGTATATGATGTTGTTGCTTGTTGCCGGGTTATGTGTGGTACGCGGGCGGCGTATCTATATATGGATGAGTGTGTTTATTATTTTCGTGCAATCGATGTTCGAGCCTCTTGGTGACCATTTGTTACCCATGCAGATAGGTATAGTCTTATTGGTATGGTTGTCTAATAGCCGGTCACAGGTATGCGGTTCAGAACCTTCTCCCCATTCTCCCATGTCTGTAATCCCACCATCCTCTGAGGCACATCCGTAGTGTTGCAACCTTGTTTTTCCGGTGGTATAGCAATACACGTTTGATAGTGCGGTGTAGCCTTTTGTTGTTGAATTTCCGGTATTGCGGGTAGCTGTCACTGAGAGATAGGATATTGCGTACCATGTAGTAGTAGCGCCAAGGTGCATGTGAGGCATACTGTTTTGGCAGGACTCCCAGAAAATGTATGTGTTGTTGTTCTCCGAGGTGATGTTGTAGTGTAGTATTATTGATAATGACAACCTGCATACCCAATTGATGTATATGCATACAATATTCGTTGTCCACTTCATCAATAAAGAAATCCTCCCGAAACCCTTTGCTCTGTATAAACCCTTTCGTTGCGATGATACATCCCGATGTCATGACTGCAACTTTTTGTTCGTATTCCTGCTCATAATGGCGTGTATGTCCATTGTAATCTTGCCGCGGTGAGAAAACGCCCACTGTCTGTCTTTGCGGGTATTTGTTTGCCATGTGTATGTACCGGGTGAGTTGTTGTTCATCCCATGTACTATCCTGGTCCATTGTCAGGATCCATTCTGCTTGTTTTTCCACGGCGAGTTGGCATCCTCTGTTGAGTGCTGTGGCAATGCCATAGTTGTTATAGAGTGGCAGATAAGAGTATGAGGTGTCCGGTATGTGTGTCAGTAATGCGGTGTTGTCTTGTGAGGAGTTGTCAACAACAACAACATGTTTGACATAGGAGAGATATGACAGGATATTTCGTGCCTGTTCGTCAGAAGGTTGAAACCATACTACTATGGCTATGGTATTATTTGGATTGATGGTGTTGTCGGATGCCATAAGGTGTGTATATTATCCGGTTGTCGTTGTTTTCTTTTAATAGTTGTTTGTTGGGTGCGTAATTGGTATCAAAATGTTTGTGGTAACAATGATATTGTATTAGTTGGCATTTGCGTGATACTGCGGGTATCCCTGCTCGTGCCAATCGGAACTCGAGGTCTATATCTTCTCCGTACCCGGGATAGAGAAATCGTTCATCAAATCCATTTACCCGGAGCAGGTCCTCTTTATGGATAGAGAAGTTGCACCCCAATATATAGCGTTTACGTTCGTGTAATAGCAGTTGACACAGTTTCTGAGGGAGGTGTATCATCTGTTCCATCTGTGTTCGCCGGTGTCTGAAGATAGTCTCGTATGCTAACTGAATGCATAGTTTAAGTCCGAAAGAGTGTGTGCTGATTGGTTGGCTGAGCAGGCGTCTTGTCGTATTTGGAGTGAGTAATACACGTCGTCCGGTGATCACTTGTCCTTGTTTTCGTGCCGCCCAATGTTCAGCGAGGAAACGCCTATCGAGTAGGCAATCTCCATCAATGAAGACGATATATGTTCCTTGCGCTTGTTGTATGGCTTGGTTTAATATCCGGTTTTTTCTCCACCCTTTGTCTTCGTGCCACACATGCCGCAAAGGGAATGTATAATGGTGTTGTAGTTGTTGGATACGTGTTACACAATTTGGTTGACTACCATCGTCAGCGATAATTACTTCAAAATCCTGCAGGGTCTGTAATGCTACAGACTCGAGGACTCTCTCCAAGATATCTATCTTGTTGTAGAAAGAGATGATGAGTGTGACGGATGGTGTATGATGTGTCATAACTTGTTTATTCCATTTTTGCAGATTATCTGCTGCGTTTTTTGTTTTTGCAGGCAATAGGTCATATTCTCGTCGTTGCCGCTCCAGTTTTCTTTATGGTAGAGATGGTATTGTACGGATAGATTTTTCAGTGATACCATGTGGTAGCCCAATGCGAGTAATCTCCATTCTATATCATAATCTTCGCCTGTTGCCGGGAGAGTGTAATTTTCATCGAATCCGTTGATACTGATGAGTGCTTGTCGTGACACGGACATATTACTTCCGATAAGATGTTTTACTTTCTTACGTGGTGTCCGTGTACAAAATATCCCTTCCTCAATATGGCTACAACCTCGTAGCAGGAGAGGATTTCTCCATAGGCAAGACAGTCCATGTTGTAATACTTGTTGTGAAAGTGCGGGGCTTAGTCTCATACGTTTTCCTGCCAAGATGATGTTTGGTTTGGCATGCCGTATGTGCATCTCGATGAACCTTGGGTGTAGTACGCAGTCTCCGTCAATGAATATGAGCCAATCGGTGTGTGCTGCTTGTACAGCGTTGTTCAGTGCACGTTCTTTTCTCCATCCTATATCCTGCTGCGTAAGATGTTGTGTTTCCCAGGGGAAGTTGTAGTGTTGTATGAACGATGCCATTGCGGGGTCTTCTCCATCTTCAGAAAGGATGAGTTCGAAGTCTTGTTCTGTTTGTGCCTTCAGGCTATCCAGTACGGCCTGCAATGCGGGTACGTTCTTGTATATGGATATGATCAGTGTTGCCTTCATAGATTGGTAATTCCTTTTCTTACATGTTTATACCAGCGATGCTGTATGATATAATTTACGGCATACTCCGGTTCTATCTGCATGGCTTGTGCATAGGCAGTGCCCATGACAGTGAGTGCATCCCTGTCGATATTCAGCCGGCAGAAGTTTTGCAGTCCTTTGTCTGTTGATACACGTGTGAAGCGGACTCTGTTGAGATCGATTAACTCGATATGACTACCGTCTTCATTGAACAATATATTTCCTCCCGAGTAATCTCGGTGTAGTATGTTTTGTTGATGTAATGAAGCCGTAAAACGTCCTATGGCTTGTAGTATGATGGTGCGGTTGGGGAAGTCCGGTTGGTTGATTAGTTCGTTGAATGTGTGTGTGCAGGCTGATTTCCGGCACACGTACCAACTCTGACGCAGTATGCCCGCATACCGTATTTCCCTATATGCTATTGGTGCAGGTGTGAGTCCTGTCATGTGTGAGGCATATATGAAAGATCTCTTTGCTTTGGATGGTGCGAATAACCCATATATTATTCCTCGTATTATATTGGGTGTGGCGAATTCTTTGCATACGTTGTCTTGATACAGTCGCAAGGTGTTACGTTGTTGAAAGATGATTTCTCCATCTGTCCAATGGTTATAGTGTCCCACAATGCGTTCTGAGCGGAAGAAGTTGATGAGCCGTGACCATGAGCGATGGTAGTGGAGCGGTCCATTCAAGTAACGGCGCAAGTATTCCGGGTGCCGTTGGTTGACAGCGTCAATGATTATGCGTTTCTGTTGTTTGGCGGAGTAGCGTCGTGAACCTTTCCGTATGCGGTAGAATAGTCCGATCTCGTTTAGTTTATAGAACGTCCCTCCCAATTCCATGATGCTAATCCAAAAGTCCCAATCTTCTCTGTATATATCCTGTTCACAAAATCCTGTTGTCTTTTCCCAGTCGCTACGGCGGAACATAGATGTGATAGGTATCATGTTTTTCCTTGCCAACAGTGCGTGGCTGAAGGGTGGGAGTTTCCATTCTTTGTTTACATCTCCAAACATACGTGCCCGGCATCCTACGACACTGATATCGGGGTTATTCTCAAGAATCTCTACGGCATGTCCGATATATGTTTGTCCTATCTTGTCATCAGCATCTACGGGTAGTATATATTTGCCTTTTGCTTCTCTTATTGCATGGTTCCGTGTGGCGGATACTCCCAAGTTTTCTTGTGCAAAGACGGTGCAGTTGTCGTGTGTCTTGGCATAGGTGGTAACTATATCGAGGCTGTTGTCTGTACTGGCATCATCCACTATGATTATCTCTATAGGCCGGTAGGTAGATTGCTGTATGCTATCCAGTGTCTCGAGGATATATGGTGATGCGTTGCAGACAGGTATGATGATGCTGACTAATGGTTTCATATTCGGTCTGTATGTTGCGTTATTTTGCGCCAATAATAGAGTAAGGGTCGTTTGTATTTGAGCATTTTCCATGGTCGGCTGGAGTGTGGCCGATGTATGACAGGATTGTTTGTCATAAGCAGGTTGACAAGTCCGAGATTGACTGATTGGTGTGAGATAAAGACGTCATACCAGTTTTTTGCGGGGTCCAGTTCTGCAAAGTCGTATGCATGCAATAGTTGGTTTGTGATGAGTGTGCAGCAGAAACTGAGTCGCTTGTGGGTATTATGCACGGTCTTACGCCAATGTTTAGCGTATTGGTATGGGAAGTTTACCTTTCCTTGTTCATTGATTGTTACAGCAGCCACCATTCCTATACCCGTATGTGCCTGTTCTATCAGTCGTTGTATGGTATCGTTTGCTACAACGACATCGCTTTCCACAATGACAAGGTGCGCATTTGTTTCGATGGCATGTTGTTGTGCCTGTTGCAGTACCCATCGATAGTTGGGTGACGGGTGGTCTGTTTGTTCGCAGATGTTCACTAATTGGAACTGCAGTTTTTTTGCCAATGCCTGCAATCGGTGCGTGTTTGCTGACGTGGAGTTGTCGTTATAGACTATCACGGTATGCCCAGCATTGATGATGGCTCTGATCGCCTCTTCTGAGCTGTCGATAGAGTCTTTGACGGGCATGATAATATCTATGTTGTTTGTTACCATTGTGTGATGAGTCCTGTTTTGGATATGGTTATTAGTGTCCCGAAGGTATTGCCGAATTGTGTTCCTATGTCGGCAGACAGTGCGATAGATAGATCTATCCCCCACAATTGTTCGAAGTGCCTGTTTAACTCGAGCAGTATGCCTGTATTTGTGGATAACAGGTCTGTTTTCTTGTTATCTATCCCGTAGTTGCGTGCGTGGGAACAGATGAGCCGGTAGTGATATTGGTATATGTCTCCTTTGAGTCCGATATAGTGTGCTTGTACCCGGTTGTTTTGTGTGTAGATAGTACCATCGGCGTTGTATATAGGTGAGGTAATGAACGGTGTGCCTATGGTGCGGTAGAAATAGTTCCATCCGTTACGGTATATACTATTTTGAAAATATGTGTCCGCTCCGCCGAACACCAGTCCGTCTCTATCATGGAATGGTCCTGACTGGTCTGTGGTGTTGAGGAACTCGTATGTGAAGCCGCTGATGAATGGCCAATGTGACTGCGAGATATGTACGCCCCATAGTCCGTCGTGTGCATTCATGCCGCAACCGATCAAGCGGATAGGTCCGTCCTCGAAGATGTTGTTCCAGTATGCACTGACTTTCCATCCGTCGCCTTTGATATCCAGTGTCGCTATCTGACTGCCGATATGGTTTCCCTGCGCATTCAGTTGGTCGTTTGCCATCACGCCTCCCGGGCGTACGAATAGTGCCGACAGGAACGACTGCCAGTTGTTGCCGAGGTCGCCCCACAGGGGTGATGTGCCCCCCCACTGCGCCACGTGGTGGAACTCATAACTCAGGTTCACCGGCAGGCGTCCGCCTATACGTCCGCCTATCCATTTGTGGTGCACGAAGCCTTGTCGGATATAAACGTTGTCCACTTGCCAATAGTGGCTCAGTCCTCCACGGAACTCCACATAGCCGTACATACCGGGGAAGGCAGTCCATTGGTCAACACCTATCCTGACCTGCGGCATCGGGTGTGCGTTGTAGGAATAGAGTATTCCTCCACTGCTCAATAGCGGGTCGGGTATGCCATACTGTTCGGGTTGAATGCCCACCGTGAGGTCCACTATATACAGTCGCACGTGGGCATAGGCAAGATTGGTGTATCCTGTGCCAAGGGTGTTCATGGCGGGTATGATATGCTTGGTCTTGCTCTGGAGTCGTCCGGTGAGTGTGACGGCGAGGTCGTAGTCGTACCAGCGGTTAGGACGCGTAGCGGGCTTGATGACCCCTGCAGCAAGGTTGCCACTGAATGGTGAAGCGGCTATGTCTCCGTGTCGGTTGGTTTGCAGCCAGAAGGGAGCCGTGGTGCCATAGGAGGCTACGCCACTCATCGACACGCTGTAGAACAGGCTGTCGTGTCCTGTGTCGGGGTTCGCCATGTTCAGTGGCCACCAGTCCCACGCCCATAGCGGCATGGCGAGGCAGAGGAGTGTGGACAGTATGTAGTGACGTCTATTCAATGCGGTAGAGTTGGTTGTGGATAGTACCGTTAATATCTTCGCCCAGACCGAAATAGATATGTTCGTTTATGGTAAAGGATATGAGGTTCTCTGTCCCTCCGAAAGGCATCGTGCCGCATGTCTCCCATGTCTCTGTCTCGGGCGAGTAGCGCAGGATATCGGCATAGAGGTGTCCCGTAGTGAGATTCCCACCCCAGTATCGGCCCCCCATCACATAGACATAGCGGCTGTTGGCGGTGCAAGTGGCAAGGGTACGTGCACCATTAGGGATGTTGGCACGTTTGGTCCAGGTGTCGTGCTGCAGGTCTATCTCGTACCACTGGTCGATATTCCGTGTGTTGAACCCGCCTCCGATGAACTGCCGTCCTTGGCATGTGGCACCTGCCTTGCCATGACCGGACCATGCACGGTAGTCGGCATCGTGCCATTGGCTCCATGTGTCGGTAGGGATGTGATAGACGCATATATCGCGACTGAAGCCCGCACCACTGCCGTAGAGCACATAGATACAGTCGCCGATGGCGTAGGTGACAGGACGGACAGTGTTCTTAGAAGGCATGTCCGCCAGCCGTTTCCACTCGCCAGTGGCGGGAGTGTAGCGCCAGAAGTCCTGCAGGTAGCATGTGTCACGGTACACATACCCGTTGAAACCCAGTCCTATGTATATCCGGTCATCAAGGACTTGTGCTACGGCGTTCACCCGTGGTTTGAGAGGAGGTGTCGGCATCGTCTGCCACGAGTCGGTGTTCGGGTCGTATTGGAACAGTTGGTTGGATGGTGTCCCATCGGGTGTCCGTCCTCCAAAGACATATCCTTTGTTGTCGCATGCGCACGCTGCTGCTGCGGCTCTGCCTTCATGGATGTTTGCACAAGGAGTTATCGGCAGTGCGACATCATTGGCAGGTTGGCATGCCGTGATAAGTATTGTGGTAAGGATTGCTATGTAGTTGTGTCGTATGATGGTATGAATGGGTATGTTGTTAGTCGTCGGCTCGTGTTTTCTTTTTGAGTTCGAAGTCTCGTCCGAGGTAGTTCTTCCGTACTATTGGGTTTGCTGCCAGTTCTTCCGGTGTGCCGTGGAACAGTATCCGTCCTTCAAAGAGAAGGTATGCCCGGTCAGTGATCATGAGTGTCTCGTCCACATTGTGGTCTGTGATAAGTATCCCGATGTTTTTGTCTTTGAGTCTCCATACGACATCTTGTATCTCTTGTACGGCGATGGGGTCAACTCCGGCGAATGGTTCATCGAGCATGACGAATTTAGGTTCTATGGCCAGGCAGCGTGCTATCTCGGTGCGTCGTCGTTCTCCACCCGATAGTCTATCTCCGAGATTCTTTCGTACGTGTCCGAGGTTGAATTCTTGGATGAGTTGTTCAAGTTTCTCTCTTTGGTATTGTTTGGAGAACGTTGTCATCTCGAGTACAGAGGCTATATTGTCTTCTACGGTCATTTTTCTGAATACGGATGCCTCTTGTGGCAGGTATCCGATACCTTTTTTTGCCCGTTCGTACATTGGGAGTCCCGTGATATCCACATCGTTGAGGAATATTTTCCCTTGGTTAGCAGTGATTAGCCCCGTTGTCATATAGAATGTTGTCGTCTTGCCGGCTCCGTTGGGTCCCAGTAGTCCCACTATCTCCCCTTGTTCGAGTTGTATGCTCACATCGTTGACCACGATGCGTTTCCCATATTTTTTGACGAGGTGTTCCGTTCGCAGGATATCCATAGGTGGTATATTAATAATTTTTATAAAGGTATAGATGTGCTTATGTCCGGCTCAAGATCGGCTTATGTTCCGCTCTTGTTCTGCTCAACTATGTCACGAGAAATTTTCCGAATAACGGTTAAATATCATTATTAATTACTAATTCCACGGGGCAGTGGTCTGAGTGTACTACTTGTTGCAGTATTTTTGCATCTGTGACGTGTGTGCTAAGTTGTTGGCTGACCCAATGGTAATCGATACGCCATCCTGCGTTTCGTTCTCTGGCTCCGAACCGATAGCTCCACCATGAGTACTGATCGGGTTGGTTATTGAACATCCTGAACGTATCGACCATACCGCTTTGTTGCCATCGGTCCATCCATTCACGCTCTTCGGGAAGGAACCCACTGACTCCTATTTGTCTTTCCGGGTGGTTGATATCGATAGGGTGGTGGCATATATTGTAGTCTCCACATACGATGATGTTTGGTCTTTGTTGCCGTAATTGTATTGTCCATTTCAGAAAATCCTCAAGGAACTGCATTTTGAACTCTTGTCGTATGTCGCCTGTAGTCCCGCTGGGTATGTATGCACATACGAGTGTGATGTCTCCGAAGTCTGCTCTCAATACCCGTCCTTCGCTGTCGTAGCGCGGGTCTCCCATGCCTGCAACGATGCGGTCGGGTTGTTGTTTGGAGAATATGGCTACGCCCGAGTATCCTTTTTTTTGTGCGGAGTGTATATAACTATGGTATCCAAGTTCTTGTATTGCGAGGCAGTCAATCTGTTCCGGTTGTGCTTTTGTTTCCTGGATACAGAGGACATCCGGCTGCTCTGTTTGCAGCCATTGCAGCAGTCCTTTGTTGATAGCAGCCCGTATGCCGTTGACGTTATAAGAGATGAGTTTCATTTATGGTACTACTATTTTCTTGCTTCCGTTTGTTGTTTGCACGATATATGTGCCACAGGTAAGTTCTTGTATGTTAGTAGTCGTCATACGTTGTCCGAGTATATTGTATATAGACAGTACTTGTTGTGAGGTGGCGGTTGTGTTTTCTACGGGTGTTGCGCTCGTTCCGTATGAGAAATATATTATTCCCTTTTCTTCTGTGATATTGCTGATCATGTGGTTTGGGATTCCGTCATACGCTGTTGCTCCAGTAGGGAAGAGGTCCGATTCTTTGCCGAAATATCCGTTATCCGGTAACCACTCGCTATAGTTAGGAGCCTTCCCGTCGGCTTCAATAAGGTCTACTCCCATTTTGCGTTTAGAATTGTTGACGGTGTTCAGATACCACTTATCATACGAGTAGGTGATTTTTGTAAGCATCAGTCCATGTCCTGGCAGGTATGTATCCAACCCGGTCTGTTGTCTGTTCTCAATGAGATAGAAAGTTGCCGGGTTGGGGTCGTTCCCTATGAGGTTGTGTTTATCTGTTTCGGAGATAAGTAGCACTTCGTTAGATGAGGCGAGGTCGTGCAATACGATACTCTCGTCGTTTTGTGTCAGGATACGTGGTGTTGCCCATCCCATGAAGAAACGTTCGTATCCTGAGTAGTTGGGAGGTGTGTTGCCGTCGTTGTTGTAGGGTCCGTAGTCCATGATGTCCCACTGACCGAGGGTCTTGTGTGTGGTGGATACGTCTTGTGTTATATAGAGGTCAGGTAGTCCGAGTACATGGCTAAATTCGTGACAGAATGTACCGATACCATCGTGTTGGTTTGATGCGCTACTTATTTCGTTGCTGCATGCGTATTTGTCAATTGTTTTCCCATCGATGACACATGTTATCCCTGCATCCGTCAATTCATAGGCGTGTGGCCAGATGGTATTTTCTATGCCGCTATCAGCTTCTCCATATCCAGCGTAGAAGACATAGACAAAGTCAACCTTCCCATCGCTATCATTGTCATAGAGTGTGAAGTCCACGTTGCACTCACTTTTAGCCAGTTTGCATGCTTCTTCAATCATCTGCTCAGGATGCTTGTCGTTGTCAGAACTATCGTTTTCTCCGTAGTAAGCCATGTTCTTGCTTACTGTCACGGGTCCGACAACATCGAACTGTGGGTGGTACTGTTTGTTGGATGCGACATAGAAATATTCGCGTGCAGATCCTGTAGAGGTGATATAATAGGGTATTCCTTTATATGTATATGAGTATTCACGTTTGTAGTCTTGTCCGTTAATCATACTGTCCATTTCCGCTTTGGAAGTGGTGAATGCTTTGTCCTGGAAGTTGACAAGTATGATTAGCCCTCTTGGTGCGATATTGAGTGGTGTCGCTCTGTTTGTCTGTTGATGTATATATCTACGTGCCTTGGTACGTCGTTTTTGTATTTGTTCATTGGTTAGTGGAGGTACCACCTCATAGTTCCCTCGTTCGTTTCTCTCTATCCAATTCCCTTGTGCGTCTGTCAGCCAGTGGAATAATTCATCTCCATGTGCATAGACGGTGATGCTGGAGCCATCGTTGAGTTGTACTATGCGTCCGTCTCGTCGTGCGGGTATGGCATATAGTGTCATCGTCCCGATGGAGAGCAGTAGTCCTAATAGAATGTTACGTTTCATTTCTTTATTCCTTTCCGTTTAAGATATTGTTGTTCGCAGCGTGTTCGTTTGTCTGCATTATGTGCTTGCTTGCGACTTGCAATAACTGTGCCATCCTTTTTCTGTAGGGCATAGCACAGTGTTCCGTTTTTGTTTTCCCGTATGACATATCCATCATCTGTGGTCGTCCAGTGTTTGCGTTCGTCCCCGTGCAGACGTATGATGAGCGTGTCGCCGTCGGGTTGAATGCGCGTTATGGGGTGTGGGTAGGCTGGTACCCTTTTGGGTGTTTGTGCTATACACGTGATAGTGCAAGCGAGTAGTGTACTGATAAGTAGTACTTGAATGTGCATTTTCATACTTGTGCTGTTGTTTTTATACGTTGGAACAGATGACTGGCAAATACAAAATCGTTGAGTGCTTGGTTGTCTGCATGAAAGATGTCGTGCCGGCTGCCTTGCCACTCTTTGACTCCGTTCTTAAGGAATATGATGTTGTCCCCTATCTCCATGATAGAGTTCATGTCATGACTATTAACGATGGTGCATATACCATACTCGAGTGTTATATCTTGGATGAGTTTGTCAATGATGAGACTTGTTTTTGGGTCAAGTCCGGAGTTTGGCTCATCGCAGAACAGGTAACGAGGGTTGAGTGCAATAGCCCGTGCTATGGCGACACGTTTCTGCATACCTCCACTGATTTCGCTGGGCATGAGAGCGAATGCCCGTTCCGGCATGTTGACTCGTGTAAGACAGAATCGTGCTCGGTCAATCATCTCTTGTTTGGTCATCGTGGAGAACATCTCGAGGGGAAACATCACGTTCTCCTGTACCGTCAGGCTGTCGAACAGTGCCGACCCTTGGAACAGCATACCTACTTCGCGGTGCAGCATTCTCACTTCTTTCTCGCGCATAGTGACTATGTCTTGTTGCGCAGGGGCAGGGTAGTCGGTGTCGTAAATGATTTGCCCCTGATCAATAGTATGTAGTCCTATCATAGACTTCATGAGAACCGTTTTACCTGACCCTGATTGCCCGATGATCATGTTGACTTGTCCGTCTTGGAAGTCAGCGGATATGTGGTTGAGAACGGTATTGCCGTCGAAAGTCTTGACAATATCTTTAACTTGTATCATATCAGTTCAGCATTAGGTTGGTAAGAACGACATCCATCAATAGAATGACGATACTACTATTGACAACAGCTTTGGTGCTAGCGCGTCCTACTTCAAGTGCTCCTCCATAGGCATAGTAGCCGTAATAGGAAGACATACTTGCGATAATGAATGCGAAAATGACAGTTTTGATGAATGAGTACCATACGTAGAAAGGTATAAATGCATATTGTATTCCTATGAGATACTCATCTACGGTGAGTACGTTGGTTAGCGCACTGATACCATATCCTCCGAGTAGTCCTGTGAACATAGACAATGTGACCAATAACGGCATCATCACCATAAACGCCACTATCTTGGGCAGTATGAGGTAGTTGGCGGAGTTGACACCCATAATTTCCATAGCGTCTATCTGTTCGGTGATACGCATGGTGCCTATCTCGGAGGCTATGTTACTGCCTACTTTACCGGCGAGCAGGAGACATAGGATGGTGCTTGAGAACTCCAACAGGATACAATCGCGGGTGACCAAGCCCGTCGTATAGGTGGGCAGCAGCGGGTTTTCGGTATTGAGTTTGGTTTGCATGGTCATGATAGCCCCCATGAAAACACTGACAATAAGAGTGATGAGTATGGATTGCAGCCCTTGTTTTTCCATCTCACGGCTTATCTGTCTCCAGAACATTCGTTGGCGGTCGGGCAGGCGGAACACGCGTCCCATGAGCATGAAGTACTCGCCTATGTGTTGGATGATGTTCATAATCTTGATTGTTGCTACTGAGTTTCGTCGTGAACAAATGTTTTAAGCCCACAAAGGTATGCTTTTTATATGATCCTTGCAAATATGAATGACGTTTTGTTCATGTTGCGGGTATGCTGATGAAGTTATGGAGTGTAGTTGGTGTTGTTTGTGTGATAGACTGCAGATTACGTCTTTGGCACGATATTTGCAAAATGATGTGAGTAATGTAAGTGTTATGCGTAATTTTCTGTTATTTTGCTCTGTCTTTGTGGTCGTGCCTATGATGGCGCAACAGGTTTTGTCTGGTACAGTGTTGTCGAAGGATGGTGGTGTAGTGGAGATGGCTACTGTGCGGTTGTTTTCTTACACTCAGAAGGGTTCACAATATGACTCTGTGTTAGTTAAGGGAGCGCAGACCGATATGGAAGGTGTTTTTGTGTTGCAGGATGTGAAGCCGGGAGAGTATAAGTTATTTGTGTCATCTGTAGGTTTCGAAGAGGTCAGCCGTGTTGTAAAGATGCCGCAGGGTTCCTTGACGCTTCCTACGCTGCGTTTGCGTGAGCAAGTGATGCATCTGGCGGAGGTCAGTGTACGAGGGCATGCGGCAGAGATGACAGTGAAAGGGGATACGATAGAGTATAACACAGCGGCTTACCAAGTGGGTGAGAATGCTATGGTGGAGGACTTGTTGAAGAAGATGAACGGGGTGATTGTAGATAAGGAAGGTAATGTGACAGTTAATGGGGAAACCGTAAAAGGTGTCCGTATAGATGGCAAGAAGTTTTTCGGGGATGATGTACAGACAGCGACCAAGAATATCCCTGCCGAGATGATAGAGAAAGTCCAAGTGATAGATGAGAAGAGTGATATAGCCAAGTTGACGGGCTTCGAGGATGATGAGACAGAGCGCATCATCAATCTGACACTGAAAAAAGACATGAAGAGAGGCGTGTTTGGTAATTACTCTGGTGCGCTGGGTGCAGATATGGTGACCGAGAATGGTAAATGGATGAACTATGGAGATAATGCTTATGGCACCAATGCGTTGGAAAAGACACAGCATTTCTTCAAAGATGACTTTCGATATAATGCCAGTTTATTCACAAACATATTGTTAGGTGAGAGCCAGACAACCATCATCGGTGGTGCCAATAACACGAACGAGATACGTTCGGGTCGTGGGCGTGGTCCCTTTAGTGGTCAGAACTCTGGTATTACCTGGTCGGAGAACGTGGGAGTGAATACAAACATAGATCTCAATTCGCACATCAAAAAGCGCGACGCTACTACCTCGTTGTTGTTTGGTGGAGATGCTGCGTTCAACCATTCATACAATGACACTCGTTCTCAGTCGAATAAGGAGAGTTATGCAGGATATGATACGTATGTCAATACAGACTCAACAACCAAGGTAAGTAATGCGTGGGATGTCAATATGCGATTGGAGTTGGAGTATCAGATAGACTCTACGAACAAGTTGATACTGCAGCCCAAAATCAGTTATACAAACAACAGTTACATCTCGCGGAATGATTATATCTATACGCATGATGAAGACACAATCACTGATGGCTACCAGAGACAGGAGAGCCTGTCGGAGGATATCAGTGCTTCCCTACGGGCGATATATAACCACAAGTTTCAACGTGCAGGTAGAGCATTGACCTTGACTGGCAATATAGGCTTCACCAACACGAAAGGACAGACCCAGACCTATGCGTGGGACAATCTGCTGAGTCACGCTCAAGTTGACCAGCATACACTCTCCGGCAATAATGCATTGAGTTACTCTCTCAAAGCCTCGTATGTGGAACCGTTGTACAAGACCAACCACCTCCTGGAGATTGCAGCAGCACTATCGGGTAAAGACCGCTACTCGAACAAAGACCAATACTCGATGGATAGTATAAAAAATGACTATACATACGATAGCGTCTATTCAAACGTGTTGAGCAATCATCTTTATACCGAACAGGTAGAGGTGAACTACCGCTGGGTAGAACAGCGTTTTGACTTGACATTGGGTGCCCGTGTATTAGCCACGCAGACTCTTTCGACGACTTCGTATGGTAACGTGTTAGGTCGCGATACGATGTATAACCAGTGGAACTGGTCGCCTAACGTACAGTTTAAGTATAAGTTTGGTAAAAAGGAGTTCGCACGTATCATGTACCGTGGCACAGTGACTCAGCCGACGATTACACAGATGGAGCCGGTAAGAAACAACTCGGATGCTATGAGTGAGACGGTAGGAAACCTGAGTTTGCAACCTGCTTTCAGGCACAGACTGATGGTGATGTATTCTCGCTTCAATACCGACCGCATGTCGAGTATCATGACGGGGCTTCGTGGTACGCTGACGAAAGATGCCTTGGTCGGCAACTCTATCTACGACGAGACGGGTAAGTTGTATCAGCAGACAGTAAACGCGGACGTGTTACCATGGAACTTAGGGGCGGACTTTATGTACAACACCCCATTCGCCAAGAACCTGATGCAGTTCAACTCGCGTACAGCAATTAGTTATAACCAGCGTGTCGGTTACATTCTGCGTGAGCAGTCCTCCACCGAGATAGCCCGTATGATAGATGCTGGACAGATGATGCGTGGCGACGCTTCGCTGACGGGGAACTTGCAGGTGAGTGAGGACATGGCACTGCGTCTGACACACAGCTGGATAGATGTGGGACTACGAGGCAACGTCACCTATTCGCGCACGCAAAACACACTAACAGCCAATAGCCTGAGCAATGTGCTTGACTGGAGCGTGACGGGCGACCTGACACTACATCTGCCTAAGTCCTGGAACATCGCCACGGATTGTGGCTATACCGCCCGATATGGCTATACAGGCCTGTCGGATATCAATGAGGTGATATGGAATGCTTCAATAGATAAGTCCTGGCAGAATGCAACGCTGGCTCTGAAAGTGTACGACCTGTTGCATCAGAAAAAGAATATCGTGCAGGTCATAGGGGATAACTATGTTAGTTACCAGAAATGCAATACCCTGCCAACCTACTTCACTCTGACCTTTACCTATAAATTAAATCGTATGGGCAACCTGAAAGCCAAAGGCATGGGTGGGCATATCCAGGAGATGATAGAGAGTGGTAACCAGCCGGGTACGCCTCCACGAGGAGGTATGCCGCCTATGGGACCGCCGCCGGGTATGTGATCCTCATCACTTGTACAAGAATCTCTTGATACTTCGTTTGGGCGTCTTCTCAAAAGGCTCTTTCTTTATCTCTATGTCACTGACCTGAGAGTAGGATGGGATAAGGGCGTTCAACTTCCTGAGGTTCTCTTTCATCATGCGCTCTATCTCCTCAATGGTCAGCCTCTTGCTCACTTGCTCATCAGGAAAGACAAGGCCGACTAACTTCCCCTCACGCTCAACAACAATAGACTCGCCAACACCCTCCTGGTTATTCAGTTTGTCTTCAATCTCTTCCGGATAGATATTCTGTCCCGAAGCACCTAAGATCATGGTCTTGTTTCTCCCTTTGATGAATATATTATGCGCCTTGTCCATGTACCCAAGATCCCCTGTGTGCATCCAGCCATCTGAAGTAAAAGCCTCGCGTGTAGCCTCTTCGTTCTTGTAGTAACCCATCATGACATTCTCACCACGTACCAGTATCTCCCCGATACCTTCGGAGTTCATACTGACGATCTTCGCCTCCATGTTCGCAACAGGACGTCCCCCCGATTGAGCCACGAACTGTTTAGGGTGTGAGCCGCCTATGAGAGGACCACATTCGGTCATGCCATAACCCACAGAGATAGGGAAATGGATATCTATCAGACATTTCTCTACGATAGGACTGATAGCCGCACCACCGCACAAGAAATAACGGATATTGCCGCCAAAAGCCTTCCGCAATGCCGTTTGAACCTTGTTACGAATGATATTGCCTAACACAGGCGTATGCCAGCAGAACTTGATGGCAGGCTTGGAGATAAGGGGATTGATGCTCTTCTTGTGAATCTTCTCTATAACCAACGGCACGGTGACAACCATATAAGGTTGTACATCTTGCAACGCCTTGAGCAACACAGTAGGAGTCGGACTCTTGGTAAGGAAATATATATGTGTACCTGCCGATAAGGGATACAAGAATTCACATACCTGACCAAACATATGGGCTAACGGAAGCATAGACACCAGACGCTGATTGGGTTCGATAGGAAGGAGGGTCAGCCCCACTTCCACATTGTTACTGATAGAACGACCATTCAACATCACACCCTTGGGAGAACCCGTGCTTCCTGACGTGTAGTTGATCAGTGCCAACGCATCAGGGTCAGCGTCGAAGTGGATATCCTGTGCCGTTATGCTGTTGGGGAACGTCGCATCACATGCCCTCATCCACACTTCATGATCGATATGAGCCACATGAGCAGCACTACGAAGCACCTGAAAATCGGCAAGAGATACAACCACGTCCAACCCCTCCAACGACTCGGTTTGCAACTCCTGCCATACATAAGGACCTACAAACAGCATCTTGGCATCCGAATGTGCCAACAACTTGCTGATATCCGGAGCCTTAAAGTCTTGCAGGATACTAACGATAACCCCCTCATAAGAGGCAATGGACAAGTAGGCTATTACCCAATTGGCACAGTTACGCCCGGCAATGGCTATCTTATCACCTTTCTGTATCCCAAACAGTTGAAACAACACATGCATGCGTCTGATAGCACATGCCATCTCACCAAAGGTATATTCCTGTTGCTCACCATAATCAGTCAATGCAATATCACCCCACTGATGGTGTATTACTTCAGTCAAGTAATGTAAATAATGATTCTTCATCTGCTACTTGGTTTATCTTATCCGCCGCAAAGGTACAACTTTTTCCTCGAACAATCACATCACGAACCAAAAATACCTGCCAACCGATGAACGAACAGTGGAAAAGTATGCCGCATACAGTACCCGTTCACTGGCACGTTTTTTGTATCTCTTTGCCTGGTACAAAAGAATAACTATGCTATGAGACTTATCAAAAACCCTTGGATAGGCGTCAACGGATACCACTGCTTCGGCTGCTGCCCGGACAACCCGATAGGATTGCAACTGCATTTCTATGATGACGGAAAAGATGTCGTATCACTATGGCACCCTGCTGCTAACTACCAGTCGTGGGAGAACACCCTGCATGGTGGCATCCAGGCCGTGCTACTCGACGAGATATGCGGATGGGTCATCTTCCACCAATTACAACGTTCTGGCGTCACGGCTAAGATGGAAATGCGATATAGACACCCTGTTGCCATACAACAACCGTATATCGAGTTGCGGGCACATATCAAAGAGCAACACCATAACATCGTAGTCGTCGTGGGCGAAATACGCAGTAGTCAAGGCGAACTGCTGGTTGAGTGCACCTGCACATACTTCACTTTTGAGCCGACACACAGCCCTGAGAACATCCCCTTCCAACCGACCGAACTCGTCGGAGAAGAAATGACAGAACAACAGATACAACAGCAATTCACCTCCAAAAACTAACATCTGGGGTTTATATTTGGAGTAACTTGTTAATAATTCATTTACCGATGCAGAAGGCTATCCGACCGTGTTTTTCAATCGACTTCTTCAAGAGCAGAACATGAGCAGAGGATAAGCCGATCTTGAGCCGACCTGAATCACATCAAAAAGCCCCTGTTTTTACTCCAAAAACAGACTTCGAGGGGCTCACTTTCTATGTGATTTGTTAATGATTATTTGTTAAAAACAGGAGACTAACCAATGGGACTCTCTATGCAACCGCACCAATCACTTACTTTTTCTCCAACTCTGGCAGATATACATCACGGATAAAATGGAAGTTTGGCTCTTCACGCAGCAACTCATGGCACTTGTCTATCGCTGCCTTATGCTGACCCGTCTTCTCCAAACACTGCACCAACGTCATCTGTACCGCACGGACATTCCACAGGTAATGCGACGTGTGTCGGGCATGATAGACACTGTCTGCACGCTGATAACACTCCAACGCCACTGTCTTATCACCCAACGGACTATAAAACTCCACATTACCCTTCATCGCTAACACCAACGGATCGTGAGGATTTAACGACATAGCACGCTCTATCTCACTATAGATACGCTTACCGTATTTGGCAAGACGAACCTTATTCAACGACAATTCATAACTGTTCATGCCGCACCGGTAGGCTAAATATGTTGCCTCGGGCAGAACATCACGCAACGCTTCTAAGTTCGACTCAAACTTATCCAACAACACACGCGCATTAGCATGTCCCTGACTGATACTATAAGCCACGTAACCATACTCGTAGTTCAACAAACGGACACGCTCTTCCACACTCGCAGTATCCACATCCACAGACGCTATATATCGCTCCCATACCTCCATGTCCCGAACTAAATAGGCATCATACAACTGCTTGTCCGAGTACTGCGCGAAACAGATACTCGAACAAGACAGACAGAGTATGCCGATGAACGGCAGACAGTATTTTCTCATGGATGCTCTAATAGCAAAGTACGGGTAGGGAGATCACATACATCCGAAGGACCATAATACTGGATAGGACCCGGATAGATATAACTCATGTTAGGATCAGCCCACTCTGCACGATGAGCAGCAAAATAACGGAAAGGCTTACCATTCAAGTCAACCAAAGCCTTCTGAATAACAGGCTTCAACTTACCACTACGACGCTCCATATTCATCATCATAGTGATAGGTACACCACCTGCAACCCACTCCGAAGCAGGCTTGGTCAGATGGCGGACAACAGACATATAACCACTCTTGCCCGAACCGATCAGATGGACAGCCGTCACACCAAGACTATAACAATAGTCCGCATCAAAATTGCTCGGGATGGCACAACGACCCTCATAACCAAAGAAGTGATTCAGCGCCGAGAACTTACCCTTATAGGTACCGGCTGCCTTCAACTGGGCAAGACGCTTGCTTACCATCTCTATCAACAGTTTCTCCGTCTCTATCTGACTAACCAACACGTTACCATGAGGATCACGATCCAGCGTCAACTGACGGGCAATACCCTTGGGCAACGAACGATATAACTCACACGACGCAGGAGATAACATAGACTTCACATAGTCACGCTTGGCATCATCACCCTCTAATTCCGAGAACTCCTCGTTCTGAGCCAACATGTCGTTCAACTCCTGTATCAAAACACGCATAGCAGGGATAAACTCGATCAAACCCTCTGGGATCAAGATAGTACCAAAGTTCAAACCGGCATTGGCACGATCAACAATCACCTCAACTATCTGCTCCACAATATCGTTCAACGTCATGTTCTTGGCCTCTACCTCCTCCGATATCAAACAGATATTCGGCTGACTCTGCAACGCACACTCCAAGGCTATATGACTCGCACTACGACCCATCAGACGAATGAAATGCCAATACTTCTTCGCCGAATCAGCATCACGCTGGATGTTACCGATCAACTCACTATATACCTTGCAGGCAGTGTCAAAACCAAAAGAGGTCTCTATCATCTCATTCTTCAAGTCACCATCTATCGTCTTTGGACAACCGATAACCTGAATACCACAACCCTTCTGCAGGTAATACTCTGCCAACACACACGCATTCGTGTTCGAGTCATCACCTCCGATAATAACAATAGCACTGATACCTAACTTCTTACAAACATCTATACCATTGTCAAACTGCCATGTCTCTTCCAACTTGGTTCGACCGGAACCGATAATATCAAAACCACCCGTGTTACGGTAATCATCTATCACAGCCGATGTCAACTCCTTGTACTTACCCTCAATCAGACCACTGGGACCCCCTAAGAAACCATATAACTTACTCTGAGGATTTAACTTCTTCAAAGCGTCAAACATACCACAAATCACATTGTGACCACCGGGCGCTTGACCGCCGGACAGGATAACACCCACATGTATAGGCTTCGACGTACACGTATCAACTTCACTCGGAACCATCTCAATGATAGGCATACCATACGTATGGGGAAACAACTTCGCAATCTCAGCCTGATCAGCCACTGACTGCGTCTTTGCACCCTCCAACAGGCGTACATGACCCTGCAATGCTATAGGCATCTTCGGCTGATAGGAAGCACGAGCAACCTGTAGCGGACTCTTTAACATAGTCATAATCAATTATATTTTATTGTTACTAATACCTTAAAAACACACCAAACACCCAACTACCAACTGCACTCAACTCTAAACTTCCAACTCTCAACTATAAACTGATAAATAAGCCACCCAATACCCCAAGTACGCTGCAAAATTACAGAAAAGAAATGGTCTGACCTAATACAAAGTGTAGAAAATGCAAAAATTCCATAGAAAGAACAACTATTTGCCCCGATACAGACCAAACTACAAACAAGGCTCTTGCATATCTCAATATAAGATTGTACCTTTGCAAGTTTTATGTAAAAAACAATATGAACGAATTTTTAGAGACAGAAGAACAGGTGCTCCGGATGTTGAAAACAGTGTTCGACCCGGAGATACCTGTCAACATATACGACTTGGGACTTATCTACGGCATAGAACTGCCGGGAGACGGCACATGCCATATCAAGATGACACTCACCGCACCGGGATGTCCCGCTATAGACTTCCTGGTAGAAGATATCAAACAAAAAGTCGGATCAGTCGCAGGTATCAACCACGTGGACGTAGAGATAGTCTTTGAACCGGAATGGAACAAGGACATGATGTCCGAAGAAGCAAAACTCGAACTCGGATTCCTGTAACAAAAACCACATCAACTATGGTCTATTTCCTCAGCGATGCACACCTCGGATCACGGGCACTGCCGGAACCGCAAGCACACCAACAACAACTGGTGAGCCTGCTGCAACACATGGCGGAGGATGCAACAGACATATATATGCTCGGAGATATGTTCGATTTCTGGTATGAGTACCTGTGGCACGACACGACTAAAGAACAGTATAGACCCTTCCTCAATACACTACAAGACATCACACGGAAAGGAATCAAAGTACACTATTTCATCGGCAACCACGATATATGGACATTCGGATGGCTGGCACAACAGACAGGAGTCATCATATATCGGGAACCTGCTACACTGACCATAGCCGACAAGACGGTCTTTCTCGCACATGGAGACGGATTGATGCCAACCAACTATATCAACACACTCCCACGACATATCCAAAGAAAGATACGAAACTTCATCCGGCTGCGAGCCTTCTTCCATCACCCCGTACCGCAGACCCTTTTCAGACTGCTGCCACCGGCATGGGGAAACGCTTTCGGATACGAGTGGGCACGGGAAAGCCGCATGAAAGAATTGGCACACCCATGCCCGTATAAAGGCGAGAATAAGGAAGAACTGATACTCTACGCCAAAGAACAGGAACAACAAAACAAACATCACGATTATTATATATTCGGACATCGGCACATAGACCTTGACCTCTTGATTACGAACAACAGCCGCGTACTCATACTCGGCGACTGCTGGAGGCTATGGACCTATGCACAGATGGACGACAAAGGAAAGGTAACATTATGCACACGCGAACAGAACAACTGAACGCCTTCGATAGGCTGTTGACAGTCATGGACACACTGCGGGAGAAATGCCCATGGGACAGAAAACAAACATTCGAGAGCCTGAGACAAAACACCATCGAAGAAACGTATGAGTTGGCATCAGCCATCTGCAAACATGATATGAACGAGATATCCAAAGAACTCGGGGACGTACTCTTGCATGTCATCTTCTATGCGAAGATGGGAAGTGAAATGGGGAAATTTGATATAGCGGATGTCTGCGATAAACTGTGCGACAAACTGATATTCAGACACCCACACGTCTATGGCACAGAAATAGCACAAAACCCCGAAGAAGTGAGTCACATCTGGGAACAAGTCAAACTGAAAGAAAAAGACGGGAACGATACCGTACTCGGGGGCATACCGCAAGCACTACCCGCACTCATCAAAGCATACCGGATACAGGATAAAGCGGCAAATGTGGGGTTCGACTGGGAAACACCCGAAGAGGTGTGGATCAAAGTGAAAGAGGAAATCAGAGAGTTTGAAACAGAACTACGGAAACTAAACAGAAAACAAACAACCAAGACGAATGCGCCACGAAACAGTGCACCACACACACCGAACGACAATATAAACAGGATAACAGAGGAGTTCGGAGATGTGCTCTTCTCACTAATCAACGTGGCACGCTTGTATAAGATACGCCCCGACAACGCACTCGAACAAACAAACATCAAGTTCATACGGCGCTTTAACTATATCGAACAACAAGCCAAACAGCAAAATCGCCAACTACAGGACTTGACGATCAACGAGATGGAACAACTCTGGCAACAAGCCAAACAATGCCTCGACTAATGCACCGGCACACCAAACGATAACGACACGGGAGAATACTTGGAGTCGCTCTCTACCGTCATCTTGATAGTGTGAAGACCGGACTTCAACGGAGTGAAGTAGATTGGAAAAGACACCAAGTTATAACCCGGATTGAAAGGCAGATAACCACTGCCAATAGTCGTTGTGTCCGACAAGACATTACGTATCGCACTCTCCACCTCCAACCAGGTGTTCAGACTCGTACTGTCCCACTCTACACGCACACCTGTCAGCACGTTCCCTACAGCATAGAAAATAGCACCCACCAGCAACGTGTCTGTAGTGGCAATGGTATCAGTCAGATACATACTCAGGCTCTCATTGTATGAGAATTTCAACGTGTCAGACGCACGCAAAGTGTCACCTTTATAATACGGGTTCAAGAGGGGAGAATACAGATGTATCTCAGGAGTATAATTCGACTGAATACGATCAAAACAGCCGGTTAACATACCGGATACTATACCAAGCAATAATACAATAAATAACTTACGCATAAGGAAACAGGTTTTTAGTTATTACATTCAACAGACCCCAAGTGCGGCATAAAGGACTCGAACCTTCACTCTGCGTAGAACTAGATCCTAAGTCTAGCGCGTCTACCAATTCCGCCAATGCCGCAAATATCTAATACACAAACATAATTCCCACAACGGAAAGCGACTGCAAAAGTACAACATTTCTACAACATACACAAATCTTATACAATATTTTCACAATAACTACAACTGCTCTCAACTCTCCACTTTCCACTTCTCTCAACTATCAACTATCAACTATCAACTATCAACTTTCAACTTTCAACTGATATTGCACATCTCACAACAAACAAGTACCTTTGCAGACTATTTCCATAGAACAGAATGATAAGCAATACCTCTTACCATACCCTCCCGAATGGTTTACAAGTAGTCCACCGGCTTACAACATCACCTGTCATCTATATGGGTATCATGGTCGGCACGGGAACACGTTACGAACAGCCACAAGAAAATGGCATGGCACACTATATAGAACATTGTGTGTTCAAAGGAACACAACACTATACAGCGCGACAGATTATCAATCATATAGAAGGAATGGGCGGAGAAATCAACGCATACACCACCAAAGAAGAAACCACTTTCTATGCAGCCACACTACGACAACATTGGCGGACAACACTACATCTTATCGCAGACATGGTGCTGCACCCCACCTTCCCAAAAAAAGAAACAGACAAAGAACTGACCGTCATCTGCGACGAGATAGAGAGTTACAACGACTCCCCCGGTGAACTGATATACGACGATTTCGAAGGACTGATATTCCAAGGTAACCCGCTCGCCATGCCCATACTCGGCAATAAAAAAACTCTCCGCCATATAGCCGCTTCGCCACAATATCCATACCTGTGGATGCAAAAACACTATCGACCGGAACGAATGGTGCTGTTCGCTCTCGGTGATATGCACACACAACAACTTATCCATTACGCCGGGAAACTCTTCTCCGACACCACACTACCCGACACCACACCTGTCGCGGTTGCACCCCCTGCCGACATCATAACACCACAACAAGCACACTACCGCCGGCATACACACCAGACACATCTTATGCTCGGAGCACAAGCATACCCCATAGGACACCCGAAACAACTGACACTGTACCTGCTCAATAATATATTAGGAGGAGGCAGCATGTCAAGCAGACTCAATCTGGCACTGAGAGAAAAACGGGGACTGGTGTACACCATCGAATCACAATACACACCACTCAGCGATACCGGATACTGGAATATCTACCTCGCCTGTGAACCACAACACAAACAGCAGTGCATCGACTTGTGTATGCACGAACTGCAACAACTGCGTCGGACAACACTCACCGCTACGCAGTTCCAACATGCACTCCGGCAGATAGAAGGACAAATGGCTATCTCCGCCGAGAATAATGAGAATAACGCACTTGCAATGGCAAAATCAACACTATACCACCATTACGCACCTACATGGCAAGAGACCTTCCAACAACTGCAACAACTCACACCGCAACAACTACAAGAGGTCGCAGACGAAGTGTATGATGAAAAGCGCATTTGTCAACTTCAATACGACTAAAGACATGGTAGGGCACGTCATTTAAGGTAAAAAAGAGATAAAAAACAAAAAAATACAAGAAAAAATCCACCACACTATTGCAACCTTGATGATTGTTTCGTACCTTTGCGCACTTTTTGTACATTGGCGGAGAGTATTGCATGGTCACTACCGGATAGATACACAGCAATAGTTCAAGAAGAAAGAACCGGAATGTAGAGAAATAAACTACATAGTAATGTATTATTAAAAAGAAAAACGGATGAAAAAAATCTTTATGCTCTTGGCGCTATGCTTGGTCAGCCTCGGTATGATGGCAGAAAAGCAGATTAGCGGCGTGGTAGTAGATGAGAAGGGAGAACCTATCATCGGAGCCAGCGTGCAAGTAAAAGGCACTACCACAGGTACTATCTCAGACTACGACGGAGAATTCACCCTGACCGTACCCGACGAGGCCAACACACTCGTCGTCAGCTTCGTCGGCATGCAAACACAGGAAGTTGCCATCACAAAGAATATCCGGGTTGTACTGAGAGAAGCATCAGAGATGATTCAGGAAGTAGTCGTGACAGGTTATGGCAACGTAGCCAAGGGTAGTTTTGCCGGTTCTGCACAAGCAGTGGGCGCAGAAACCATTGAGAAGAAAAGCCCGTCTGAGATATCTAAGGCACTCGCCGGAGAGGTCGCTGGTGTGCAAGTCATTAACACCTCCGGACAACCGGGTACCAATGCTACCATACGTATCCGTGGTATTGGTTCTTTGAATGGTAGTAGTGCACCTTTGTATGTAGTAGATGGTGTGACCTACGATGGTGACATCTCGTCTATCGACCCGGGGGATATCGCTTCTACCACTATCTTGAAGGACGCAACAGCCACCTCACTCTATGGTAGCCGTGGTGCCAACGGTGTCATCGTCATCACTACCAAAAAAGGATCGTCTAACGAGAAAGGGAAAGTGGATGTGGCTCTGAAATATGGTGGCAATATGCGACTGCTGCCTCTCTACGACGTAGTCTCCTCTCCTGAGGAGTACGTGACAATGGCGTGGCAGAGCCTATACAACTACAACCGTTTCTTCGCAAGCGGTAACAAGAGTGTAGCGGCTGCCGTTAAGAATACAAACACCGCATTGTATGGGGATGCAGGTCTGCCTGTGGGCTACAACCTTTGGGATTCGGAAGGCAAATATCTCATCAACCCGTATGACAATTCGGGATTAGTGAATCCATCATTCGATACATCTGTCGCACGACGCAGAGGTTACGAGAATATTGAGTCATGGCAAGATGCTATATTCCGCGTAGGACAGAAATATGACGCAAGTGTCAAATTCCACGGTGGAAACGACCAACTGAGTTACTACACCAGTATGGGTTATTTGAAAGATGAGGGGTACTACCAGTCCTCCGACTTCAGTCGTTTCAACGTACGTAGTAACCTTGACTATACACCAAAGAAATGGTTGAAAGGTAACCTGAATATAGCATACTCCTATACGGATCTCAACTCACCTGACCAAGACGGTGGTGGAGCGATGAACAACGGTTTCTACTATGTTAACGCCATCCCGGCTATCTACCCGGTTTACCTTCGTGATGCTAACGGCAACTACGGCAGCAACTATATCGACCCGCGTACCGGACTGCCATACTACGACTACGGAGACTCGCTTGACCGTAATTTCGGACACGGCATCAACCCCGCAGGTTCACTCCGTTTGGATAAAGAGAAACAAGTGCAACACACGGTGGACGTGAAAGGTATGTTGGAGTTCAAACTGTATGACGGACTGAAACTCACCATCAACGCAGGTGCTCACTACTACAACTCTCTCGCATCAAAACTAACCAACAAATACTATGGTGATGCAGCAGGTATTGGACGTATCCTGCAACAATCATCCAACCTGTTCACCATCTCAGCACAAGAGTTGCTGGAATACAACAAGACCTTCGGTGACCATACTATCCGCGTGATGGCAGGACACGAGAACTACCTCTACCGATATGGATATGTATATGGATACAAGTCATATCTGGCGGATGGTGAGAGCATTAACCTCAGTAACGCCATCAAGATGAACGCTACCGAAGGTAACGAGAACCGCTTTGCATTAGACTCATACCTGGCTACGGCATCCTATAGTTACAACGACCGTTATATGGTTACGGCTAACTACCGTGCCGATGGTTCTTCGCGCTATGGCGTAGGACACCGTTGGGGACACTTCGGTTCCGTAGGTGTGGCTTGGGCATTCACCAACGAGCAGTTCATGGAAGGTGCCAAAGAATGGTTGAAAGACGGTAAGTTACGTCTGAGTTGGGGTATGTTGGGAAACCAAACCAGTTCGCTCTATTCGTACACCGACCTCTATACGATTGAAAACGTAAACGATGAGATAGGCTATGTATGGGCAAGCAAAGGAAACGAAAGTATCACATGGGAGCGCGCTAATACCACTGACATCGGTCTCGAGTTCTCTGTCGGCAAATACTTGGACGCAGAATTGGACTACTTCTATAAACTGACTGACAACTTACTCTTTAATCGTGCAGTGGCGCCTTCGCTGGGGTATAGTTCCGTGCCAACCAACGATGCTAAGATGGTTAACCAAGGTGTTGAGTTTACTTTCAATATACACGCAGTGGATGAGCGTAACGTGAAACTTGATATCCGTCTGAATGGTGCACACTACACCAATAAGATGCTTGAGATGCCTATCGACTACTACAAGGAGGATGGTACAGCCGTTCGCCAGGTGATGTCGGGTGCAATGTCAAAAGGTCACTCCTTGTATGACCACTACACATACGTGTATGCAGGTGTAGCAACAGAGGATGACAAGACACACTTCGTAGGTAAAGGTGCCGCTCTTTATGAGGCATACTATGATACACGTTACGGAGACCTCGGTGCTTCGAAGGGAAACAACGAATACAACTACATCTCGTCGCTCTATCAGTGGCAACAAGAGCACCCGGGGGAGGAGCAATACCTTGCTAAGACAGTTACCTCAGAGGGTAGTTATGCAACACTTCAATACATAGGCAAGTCTTATCTGCCTGACTTGGATGGCGGCTTTGGCTTCGACCTCGATGTGTATGGCGTAACACTCAGCGCTTCTTGCAGTTACCGAATAGGTGGTTATGGCTATGACTACACCTACCAAGCGTTGATGTCCGATCAGGCCGTCGGAGGTCACAACTGGCATACCGACATGCGCAAAGCATGGACAGAGAACAACACAAACACCAATGTGCCTATGTTGTCGAACGGTTTGGGAACCTACGCATCGTACACCAACATGACATCTACACGTTTCTTGACATCGAACTCATATCTGTCGCTCAACGATGTACAAATAGGATATACCTTCCCAAAGAAATTGGTAGAGAAGATTAAACTCAACAAACTGAACGTGTATGTAGCGGCAAGCAACCTCTGCATCGCTACGGCCCGCAAAGGTTACAACCCGATGACCTCGTTCACAGGTTCCTCCGACACCTACGGGTACAGTCCGCTGTCAACTATCGTAGGTGGCATCAAGTTGTCATTCTAATTCCTATCACTAATAAAAACATAAACAAGATGAAAACAAAAGCATATATAATAGGCATAGCACTTGTACTCGGGTTTGTTAGTTGCTCACTCGACCAAGAACCTGGTGGTAGCACCATCACCAAGAAGCAGTATGATGCTATGGACGACAAGGTGGAGGGTACAGTAAGAGGTATCTACTCGCAACTATACGCCTACGGCAGTTCACACGACTCTTTCGGGAAGCGTTCCTTGGACATGTACACTGACTTACTGTGCGGGGACATGGCAATGAAGACCCAACGCTACGGATGGTTCGTCACCGACGAGCGTGGCCAGACATACGGACGTCGCGCTACCTTCTGGTCATTCTACTACGATATTATCCGTCTCTGCAACAAAGGTATCAATGGTGTAGAGGACGTATGGACACCTACATTGGAATCATCTACCGTATCGGATGACGACTACGAATACGGAATGTGCTATGCTGAACTCCTCACATTGCGCGGATGGGCTTACGCCTCTCTGATGCAAGTGTTCTGTAAGGGAGCGGACGTGGATTTCAATACCGAGTTGGCATTCCCTATCTACACAGACGCTGACACCAAGGCAGACTCTATCCTCGGTGCTCCACGCGCCACAATGACCGATGTATATCTGCGTGTCGAGGAAGACCTGCAACAAGCCATCGCTTATTTCGTAGCATACAAAAAAGTCACACGCAGCAACAAACTGCGTGTGAATGTGGACGTGGCTCGCTTGATATTGGCATACTCCTACTTAAACAAGGGCGACTATCCGGCAGCACTGACGTACACAAAAGACTTCCTCGATGGCACCACGGCACAGATGCTGTCTAACAACGAGGTGCTGACAAACGGATTTAACAACGTGGATACCAAGAGTTGGATATGGGGAGAGGATGTGACAGTAGAGAACACTACCTCGTTGGCATCCTTCTTCGGGCAATGCGATATCTACTCCTACAGTTACGCCTCCGCAGGTGACGTGAAAGGTATTGATGAGAACCTCTACAACGAAATCCTAGCTCAGGAATGGGATATCCGTCAGTACTGGTGGAACAACTACTATAATGCCAATGGTGCATATCAATGGGCACCGGACGGCAAGTTCTATTCCGCCAAGAGCACTTCTATCTCGGGCGACCGCGACTGGCTCAGTGACAACGTGTTTATGCGTTATGAACTGGCATACCTGATTGGTGCAGAGGCTGCATATCGCAGCAACGACCTCGCTACAGCGTACGACTATATCACCAAACTGACAGATGAGCGTGTTATTGCTACTACAGAAGCACAAACCAAATACGACGCTTACAAGGCTACACTGGCGGGTAACGCATCGGAAATCGCTACCGCTATCCTCTACAACTGGCGTGTAGAGTTGTGGGGGGAGGGCTACGGACTACAGACGTTCAAACGATGGAACCAAGAGGTGAAGTTAGGGACCAACCACCTGCGATCGTCACGAACCCTGACACCTTCCTCCGACCGTATATTCACGTTTGAGTTGCCTACGTCAGAGACACGTTATAACCCATATCTGAACAGCGACCTGACTACGCTAACGAATGGACAATAAGACTTTCAAGAACAATAAGTATAAATAACAAAAAAAAGAATTGAGTATGAGAAAAAGTTTGTTTATTGCTGCGCTTTGCGCATTGACAACTCTCGGAATGGTGAGTTGCAAACCTCAAACAACCGTTGATGATGTTAAGGTTGAGGTTACGCCTAATACTCTTACTCTTGGAGTAGGGGAATCTAGTGAGAAATTAGCCGTGAAGGTTACACCCGCAGGAAATAACCAGACCGTTATATGGTCCTCTAGCGATGAGGCTGTGGCTACCGTTAAGAGTGGTATCGTTACCGGTGTGGCTGTAGGTACTGCTACTATCACCGCTACGGTGGGTAATGCATCCGGTACGTGTGTGGTTACTGTTACCAACGATGCACAACTCGAGAACTACGTTATCGGCGGTTGGGCAATATTCGGCACCCCTGATTATATCGCAGGCACTGAAAGATATGTCACCTTTACGGACGGTGACTCTGCGAAGTGCCAATTAGGTTACGCTACTCTCAATGTATGGGACGATAACCTAACATACGTTTCTGGGAAAGGATTCTCCGGTACAGGAATTCTGTGCTCTGCAAAAATCCCTGTTTGGTGGATTATCGAAGGCTATGACGACCCTCCCTATGTAGGTAACACCAAAGGTTTCTTTATTGACACCATCACAACGGGCAAGACTTACGATCCTTACGTGGCAGAGCGCGGAGAGTTGGTTGATGTGAATAAATATGGAGAGTTCTTCTCACAATATGCAGCATATCTCAGCGATTCAACTGTTAAACTAGACTACACACTCTACAGCGAAGCATTGACCGGTGCACGACTCTATATCCTCTATGCTGACAAAGGCAATGGAATGTCATATTATCTGGGCAATATGAAGTATGCCAACCTGCGGAATGTTACCGACCCCGAGACAGGAAAAACAATAAGATACGACTACAAAGCAATTGTAGAATGGTTCGATTTCTATAGCGATGATCGCTGGTTCGGATTGAAAGCAACCTTCGATAAAGACGACAAGCTTCAGAGCATCGTTACTCCTTACGACATGCGTACGGTTGTGAAAGAGTACACCAACATGGAGGCTACTGACGAGGAAACTGAAGAGGTTGTTGCTGGTTACGTACTGGGCGACATGAGCCACTATCACGCTGAAGTGCCTGTCATCTACGAAAGCGCTCTGCAGAAGACAATGAACCTCTACAGAAAGTAATCACAAGTTACTCTGACATAAATACAATTGGATAGCGGACTGAATACTTAGCCCGCTATCCTTTTATATAGAGATTGTATGCGCATAATAGAGTGTCTATTCGCAGGTTTTTCTCGCAAAGATTTGCACATGTCAGATAACAATAGTAACTTTGTTGCGCTTTTGACTAAAGGTCTCTTTTGGAGAGAGAAATGTTAGAATCGGATACTAATACCACGAAACGTGTTAAGAATAATGTAAATATCTTACGTATGAAAAGAATAGCAGCAATATTGGTGTCAAGTGCAATGGCAGTCACGCTGTGGGCAGTGCCTGCGGCACCTTATCCTATACAAGTGACGCAACCCGATGGCACACAACTTGTCCTCCGCATGGTGGGTGATGAGTTTGGCAGTTATTATGTCCTGACGGATGGCACTCCTGTGCGTCAGAACGATTCGGGCTACTGGGTTGAGGACACCTCTGTTGTACCAAGCGCAGCAAAGATCAGCCAACGCCGTATCCAGAAAGCCAAGCAGTTAGGTGGCAGTTTCCCTCTGACAGGAAGTCCACGTGCATTAGTGCTGCTGATAGGCTTCAGCGATCTGCCGTTTGAGCAGACCCTGAATGACTTCAATGCTCAACTAAACGAGTCGGGCTACTCGTACAATGATGCTACAGGATCATGCCGTGACTATTTCATTGCGTCTTCGGACAGCGTGTTCAGCCCTCAATTCGATGTCTACGGTCCTTACACAGCCAGCAATACGATGGCATACTATGGTGCACCTTCGGGTGATAACCATGACAGCAACCCGAGAGATTTGATTATCGAGGCGTGCCAGGCAGCAGAGGCTGCCGGGGTGGATTTCTCACTTTATGACACCAACAACGACGGTATCTTGGACAATGTGTTCGTCTATTACGCAGGCCACAACCAAGCCGAAGGTGCCAGCGAGAACACAATATGGCCGCACCAAGGCGACTTGTCTCACTACAACATCAAAGTGGGTGGAAAACGCTTGGCAAGTTACGCTTGTACGTCAGAATATAGAGGGGCCAGTGGTACGACACGCGCACCGATTGGTACCTTCTGCCATGAGTTTGGACACGTATTGGGACTACCCGACTTCTACGATACCGACTATAAACTTTACACCGTAGCTAACTGGGACGTGATGTGCAATGGTTCATACAACAACAACGGACGCACTCCGCCTGCATACTCCTCCTACGAGCGTTTCTACTTGGGATGGCTGAAGCCGACACAACTGACGGAGAAAGGTGTTTACTACCTTGAACCTTTGGAAACATCCAACAAAGCATATCTTATCGCCACCGCCGAGCATAACCTGCAAGGCAACAACCCCGCACCGTCAGAGTTCTTCCTGTTGGAGTATCGTGCTCACACAGGATGGGATGAGCCTTCGGAAGCCCTCCCTGGAACGGGTATGGTGGTATGGCATATTGACTATTCCGCTACAGCTTGGAGTACCAACAAGCCCAACAACGGCACTACACTCAGCGATGGAACGAAGATTATCCGCATGCACTTGGAAGAGGCCAATGGTATAAAATGGGATAAACGGGCGCGCTCCGAGTCCGGACGCCCCTCCGATACCTACCCGGGTACGCAAAACGTAACGCATTTTATTCCTGTACTGCACGACGGCACATCGTTGACGCAGCAGAACCTGTTTAATATAGTAGAGAACAGTGGGCTACTCTCGTTTACCTATATCGCTGCAGGAGATGCACAGTTGTCAGTGGATAAAGAGAGCGTGTCACTGGTAACCACCATGTCCGACGCCAATAAAGTTGTCAGTTGGACACCGCAGTCGGTTCTACTGACAGGCTCACGACTTGACCCGGCTATCCCAATGACTATCACTATCTCTGGGAATTTCTATATTGCACTGACAGACAAGGCCCCTGCTCGCGGCGCGTCCGACTGGAAGAAAAGTGCCACACTTACTGCCAATGCCGACTCCACACTGTCGCAGACGATGTGGATATGTTTCAACCCTGTGAAACAGAGTTGCACGGCACTGACATCCGTGGTGTCTATATCCGGTGGCGGAGTGAGTCTGTCGCTGCCTGTCTCGGGGCAGGCATCACGACCCAAGTATATCACCACACCCGTTGTGAAACCCACATCGCTGATCACACCATACTCCTTCCGCATAGCATGGGAACCGCAGTCAGATGCAGGAGAGTATTATATCTCACTCTACTCCGCTTCCGAAGGCACCTCTGCGTTCACGCAGAGTTTCGAGAACTTCGAATCCGCCGATGCTGTACGCATCGAGGGTTGGGAGAGTACCACGAACAATACGACGACCTCTGCTAAGAGTGCTGGTACACGCTCGCTCTATCTCAAGAACACTGGCGACTGTATTACCACCGAGGAATATCCGTTCCCGATAACATCTATCTCTTTCTGGATTAACGCCTTCACATCATCTATCGACACCGTAGGTTATATCAACATCGAGGCATGGAACGGTAAGAAGTGGATAGCACTGCCGGAACGCACAACCATCCTGTCTATGACTAAGAACAAGACTTTTACACGAGATTTCGATGCGGCATCGCAATATACACGCTTCCGCCTGACATACACCGACAACGGTGCATCGGGTGCTGCATTAGATGCCTTCACCGCAGAGTGCTCCATGAACGTGTCCTATCTCTATCGCAATCACGAACTGACGATATCAGCAGTGGACGATGAGGAGTACACAATTAGCAATATCACAGGGCTCACACCACAGACCACCTACTACTATCGTATCAGTTGCTCCGACTTGGGCGTGGGATGTGAAGAGTTTATCTCCGACTGGTCGAAACCTACAGAGGTGACTACTGTAAATGGAGTGAGTGTGGACGATACTAAGCACATGACCATAGCCTTCGATACTATCAACTTCGACCTTGCTACCTGCGTCGTGTACTTACCTTCTCCGGCAGATGATGGTTATCTCTACGTCTTTGACACATCGGGACATATGGTTTATGCTTGCAAGACTTATCTCGGACAATGTATCTACACTATCCCAACAGACAAACTGACACCAGCGAACATCTACATAGTCAAGTATGTGGAGAACAATAAAATGAAACGCAAACAACGTTGGGTGAAGTTCATGAGGTGATAGGTTACTCGCCCATAGCCTGCAACTTATCTTCCATCTGCAACAACTCATCACGCAGGCGGGCTGCTGTCTTGAAGTCCAACGCCTTGGCAGCAGACAACATGGCACGACGCTGCTGCTCTGCAGCCTTCTGTAGTTGCTTCTTGGTGAACTGTTGCCAAGGAGCACTCTTCCAGCTCTCACGGATCTTCTCCTCTAACTGCAGCCTCTCCTGCTCCTCGCGACGCAGCATACTCGTCAGAGGACTTAACTCTATCGTTTTGCGGATAGCCGTAGGAGTGATGTGATGGGATGCATTGTATGCCATCTGTTTGGCACGGCGACGGTTAGTCTCATCGATAGTCTTCTGCATAGACAGGGTAATCTTGTCACCATACATGATGACACGACCATGGACATTACGGGCAGCACGACCTGCTGTCTGAGTCAACGAGCGATGGTCACGCAGAAAACCCTCCTTGTCGGCATCCAAAATAGCAACTAAACTGACCTCAGGTAGATCCAAACCTTCACGCAAGAGGTTCACACCTACTAACACATCATACAACCCCTTGCGCAGATCCTCCATGATCTGCACACGCTCCAAAGTGTCAATGTCCGAATGGATATATGCAGAACGAACACCATACTTGCGCAGATACTCATCTAACTCCTCTGCCATACGCTTCGTCAACGTAGTGACTAACACACGCTCTTCACGCTCTACGCGTTGACGTATCTCCTCCAACAAATCATCTACCTGATGCTCACAGGGACGAACAACAATCTCGGGATCTAACAACCCCGTAGGACGAATCAACTGATCGACAACAATACCATTTGAACGCTGCAACTCATACTCCGCAGGAGTGGCCGATACGTATATCGTCGGACCAACCTTATGCTCAAACTCATCAAAAGTCAACGGACGGTTATCACGGGCGGCAGGCAAACGGAAACCAAAATTCACCAGGTTATCCTTGCGTGCTTTGTCGCCACCATACATGGCATGTATCTGAGGAACGGTGACGTGGCTCTCATCTATCACCAATAACATGTCCTTCGGGAAATAATCTAACAGGCAATACGGGGGGGTGCCGGGCTCACGACCATCAAAATAACGACTGTAATTCTCCACACCGGAACAATAACCCAACTCCTGAATCATCTCCATATCATAGTTCACACGCTCCTCTATACGCTTGGCATACAGAGGCTCGCCTATCTCCTGAAAATGCAACACCTGAGTAGCCATGTCACGCTTGATCTGAGCAATAGCGGACGCCTGCTTGTCAGGGTTGGTACAAAAAATAGTGGCAGGATAGATGTTGTACGTATCAAACTCGTCTATCACTGCCAATGTGACCAAATCTAATGTGGCGATACTCTCTATCTCGTTGCCAAAGAACTCTATGCGTAACAAGTAATCAGCATAGGCCAGGGCTATATCTACCGTGTCACCTTTCACACGAAAACGACCACGATTCAAGTCCATATCGTTACGTATGTACTGTGCCTCCACCAACTGACTCAACAACTGACCCATCTCCAGATGCTGACCACGTGTCACCGTACGGCACGACTGACTGAAATCCTGAGGGTTACCTATACCATACAAACAACTGACAGATGATACCACCACTACGTCCTTACGCCCACTCAACAGAGCGGCTATAGCACTCAAGCGCAACCTGTCTATCTCCTCATTGATGCTCAGATCTTTCTCAATATACGTATCCGTGCTGGGGATATATGCCTCAGGCTGATAATAATCGTAATAAGACACAAAGTATTCTACAGCATTCTTTGGGAAGAACTGCCTCATCTCACTGTATAACTGTGCCGCCAATGTCTTGTTATGACTCAGTATCAGGGTAGGCTTGTTCATCTGAGCAATCACATTAGCAATGGTAAACGTCTTACCGGATCCCGTCACACCTAACAGGGTCTGAGCCTCAGCACCCGCACGCAGCCCCTCTAACAACTGACGGATAGCATCAGGCTGATCACCCGTAGGCTGATATGAAGAACTCAGTTCAAACATAACAAACGACCTCTAACCTTACACTCACAACCGGCTGCGTATGTCTAACAGGTCTTGACGCACGCGACGCAGGATATCCGTAGCACGCTGACGCACATCGGTACGACGATCACCACAACGCAACTCATTGCGTATAGCAGCAATACGAGTGATGTGCAACTCATCACGGATATATTGTATCTGCTTCACTAAGGCTATATCCGCTGACGTGTAATAGCGGTTACCATGACCGTCCTTACGGGGAGATAACTCAGAGAACTGTCGCTCCCAATAACGCAGAGTGGAAGCAGGAAGACCGGTCATCTCCTGAACCTCACTCATTGAGTAATATACCTTGGTTGACTCCATACGTGATTATCCAACACCGATACGCAACTTCTGACCGGGACGAATCATGTCAGACTGCAACTTATTCCAACTCTTCAACTGGCGCACCGTAACGTGAAACTTCTTTGCTATACCGCTCAGAGTATCACCTGACCTTACCTTGTAGTAGGTCACCCCATTCACTGAATACCCGCCATTGACAGACGTCTTATGCAATATGTCAATCTCTGCCCTACGGTTATATATCAACTCTTGAGCCTTGTAAGCTAATATCGTATCCTGATTGTCTAAGTACGAACCGGCTTTCTCGATAGGAAGACACAAAGCATATTCTTTCCCGCCGGGGAGAATGTCCCGGGCATACTGAGGGTTCAGCCTGCGCAACTCGGCTATATTGATGTCTAAATTCTCTGCTATCTGCTTCAAGTGTTGACGTTGTGCAGTATAGATGGTATCAGTGCGCATGCTGTACTCTGCCGGAGCCGGACATATCCCATGCAGGTCTGCATAGTTCATCGCGTATGCCGCAGCAATAAAGACAGGCAGATATCCGCGAGTCTCTTTGGGAAGATAGGGATATATACTCCAGAAATCACGCTTGCCACCCGATCGGTGAATAGCCTTATTCACATTACCGGGACCACAGTTGTAAGCCGCAATGACCAAGTTCCAGTCACAGAAGATGTTGTACAGTGCTCCCAAGAAACGACAGGCTGCCTCCGTAGAACGCACAGGATCAAGCCGCTCATCAACCAAGGAGTTAATCTCTAACCCATACCGCTTACCCGTTGAAGGCATTATCTGCCACAGACCCGCAGCACCAACAGGAGAGTGTGCCTGGGGATTGAGAGCAGACTCAATAACCGGTAGATAACACAACTCGTAAGGTAAACCGTAACGAGCGATGATGTCGTCAAAGATAGGGAAATAATACTCTGCACGTCGCTGCAGACTCGCCAACTGACGAGGACTATGCTTGATGTAACGAAGGATATAGTTACGAACAATACTGTTATACGGGACCTCTATCACAAAGGGCAGTGCTTGCAGGCGTGCCTTGAACACAGAGTCCGGCACATCGGTGATCAATGTGTCCGACAGACATTCTGTCGTGTCCAACCATGCTAAAGCCTCGTCAAAGAATATGGGGGCTGCTATGCTGTCTTGTACGACACCAAGACTGTCTATCTCATTCATAGCCACCGTATCAACCATACTGTCCTCCGTGGGAAGGGATACATCCAACTCCTGTGCAAAAGAAGAAGCGGTGATAATCAATAGCAATATAGAAACTAAATATCTTTTCATTAGAAAGTTATGGCTAACCTCACCTCGGCTGTACGCTGGTTCTGCAAGTCGTAATATAGTTGTGGACTCACATGCAAACTGAGGTCTGTGGATATATCAAAATCAAATAACTGGGCATCAACGTATGCATCCACCAAAGTGAGTGCATACACTAACACGGTCGCCAAGATAGAGATGTCACGATAGCGACGGTATGAGTTCTGCCACTCATACAAACGTGTCTGATAGGTACTCGCTCCGCCCATACGCTCTATCGTGTAACCATCGGGCAGGATAGCATTATACGACTTGGACGGGTCATCGCTGACGGTGCCCGCCTGCAAGTCATAGTAGATATCTCGATAGGCGTTCTTGTAATCCTCATACCGGGTATTGGTCCACGTGATAGCATACGCACACCCCATAAACCCACCATAGACTATGGGGAGTTTCCAATAACTACGATTGTACATCTGTCCCACCCCCGGGATCAAAGCGCCAAGCCATACTGCCCGAATAGGGTCCGGCTTCCAAAACAAACGGTCTATCTCCTTCTCCGTCAACGCAACGGAATCGGGAACAAAACGGGCACTATCTTGTGATAGAACAGAGACGCTTGACGTATCATAGACAACCGCCCACCCAGCGGATCTGTCCCATACAGAGACATCAACACTATCCGACACCTCTTGACCTAATACCCAAGTAGGAAAGAAAAACAACACTATGTACCACCAACGTTTCAATGTAACCTGCGGATGATATCATTCAACTCATCCTCATTGGCAAAAGGAATAGTCAATTTATGACCACTAATCTTCACATCTTTGCCCAAACACTCTTTCAACCTGGCTTGTTGGGCTGCATAGACAGGCTGGGACTTGACCTTGGGTTTCTTCTCTTTTGTCGCACTCACCATCTCCTCTACACGACGGACAGACAGACCGTTCTGCAGTATCTTCTTATAGATGGATAACTGCTCACCGGGAGACGGAGAACCTAAGATAGCGCGGGCATGACCCATATCTATCTTCTTCTCCTTGATACCTAACTGTATCTCGGCAGGTAATTTCAACAGACGGATATAGTTGGCTACCGTCGCACGTTTCTTTCCGACACGCTCTGACATCTGTTCCTGTGTCAGATGATAGTCATCCATCAGACGCTGATAGGCTAACGCAATCTCTATAGCATCCAAGTCCTCTCGTTGGATATTCTCTATCAATGCCCACTCCATCACCTGCTCGTCCTTAGCCGTACGGATATAGGCAGGGATAGTATCAAGACCTGCTAACTTGGCTGCGCGAAAACGACGCTCACCCGCTATGATCATATAGCGATTGGCATTATCCTTGCGCAACGTGATAGGTGAGATAACACCGTGTTCACGGATAGATTGGGATAACTCATTCATAGCCTCCTCATCAAAAGTGTGACGAGGTTGGTCCGGATTGGCATAAATCTTGGATAACGGTATCTCACTGATAGAAGAGGAACCACCGGTTACAACATGTGTAGTATCTATCAAAGCATCCAACCCACGACCTAAACCCAATGTCTTTTTCATAACGAACTCCTCCTTATTAATTCTCTGGATAGATTGATATAGTTCTTCGCACCTTTACTATTGCGATCATACTCCAAAACAGACATCCCATGACTCGGAGCCTCGCTCAGACGTACATTACGACCGATAACGGTATCGAACACCAGGTCTCCGAAGTGACGACGCACCTCGTCATGCACCTGCTTGGATAAACACAGACGCGAGTCATACATGGTTAACAAGAAACCCTCTATACGCAACGAAGGGTTCAAGTTAGACTTGATAATCTTTATCGTATTCAGTAACTTCGCAATACCCTCCAACGCAAAGAACTCACACTGGACAGGGATGATAACACTATCACTGGCAGTCAACGCATTGATAGTTATTAGACCTAACGACGGAGAACAGTCTATCAAGATATAGTCGTACTCCGAACGAAGCCCAGACAGGATACCCTTCAGCAGATTTTCCCTGTTCTCTATATTCAACATCTCTATCTCTGCTCCGACCAAGTCTATGTGTGAGGGGATAAGGTCCAAATCCGGTACAGACGTGGACATAATGGCTGTCTTGGGGTCGATACCATTGACCAGACACTCATATATGGTCTGGTTGAGATCACGAATCTCGATACCTAAGCCGGACGAAGCATTGGCCTGAGGATCAGCATCTACCAATAATACATGCTTGCCCTCTGCTGCAAGTCCGGCGGCTAAGTTGATGGCTGTTGTGGTCTTGCCAACACCACCTTTCTGATTGGCTAACGATATAATCTTTCCCATCTTATTTTTGATTATTTATCAACTGAATAATCTGCTGTGCAGATATATCTGTACACGCAAAATTATGATACTTACATTTCTTTGTGCCATGCACGGTACAAGGACGACAACTCAGTGGCAACTGCAAGATATTACCACTATTTTGTTTCCACGCAGTAAAGCCCATATAGGGGTGCGTACCACACCAAACACTGATAGTGTGAATACCTAATAAGGCACCTAAATGCTGATTAGCGGAGTCCATCCCGACCAGCACATCCAACATACGCATCAGCTCCAACTCCTCTTCCAGAGGTAACAATCCTGCCACACTGACGGTATTAGGAAAGAGACTCGCCCACTGACGCAACATCTCACATTCGATACGCCCGGCACCAAACAGATAGATACGTGTGTCAGGGATATGGCTATAATACGTGATCACCTCTTTGGTAACACGAAATGGCAACATGTTACTCTTGCTCTTAGCAAAAGGTGCTATACCTATCCACTGACCAGAAGACTTTTCCCCGTATTTCTCTATGACAGCGCGCTGAGCCACTTCGTTCACCGGCATAGACTGAAAACTGTCATCACTTACCAATCCCGCCTGAGCAAAAGTATCCGCATATCTCATAAATTCCGTCTTCAATGGAGAACAATGCTTGTATCCACGCAGGATAAGGTGTTTCTTCTCCTTCCGCCCTACATCGATAGTATATACTTTCTTCCTGCACAACCGAAACAAAGTACGCAGTACATACGAACGCAGTGTATCTTGCAAATCAATAACAGCATCTATGGAGAAAGCACGCAACTCATGAAAAATCTGCAGTACAGACTTGATGTCCCTTTGAAAATCCACCCCGTAAAATATCACATTGGGAAGACCATAAAACATTGCAGACAGGCGATGCTTCGTGACAACAATAAATGTGTCATCAGGATAACGCTTACTGAGCGAAGTGATGACGGGAACAGTCATCGCTACATTACCCAACGAACTGAAACGAAGTACCAAGTATGTCATGTCACTTTACCTTAATCTCCCACATATAGGCAAGATTCAAACTCAGATCCATAGGATTAGACCGGCTGAAGTAGTCCGTCCTACGACTGTTGAATACACAGCCAAAACTATAATTAAAACGCGCCTCTAACTGAAAAATACCGGCTTTTTGGGTTCTGTAGTACATCCCTAACCCTCCGGCTAAACCCCAATCAAAACGCTGCTGTATGGATACATACTGATGTGCAGAAGGCTCTGTCAAAGAATTAACTGCACTGTTGTCGTCCAAAAAACAATAGCCTACCTGAGGCCCCAGGTTGATAAAACCCCGGAAAGATTCACTACCAAAATACAGGTGCATCAGCAGTGGAACTTCTATGTAGTGCAGTTTGCGTCGATAATCAACCCCTATAACACTATCGGTAGGTGCTATATACTCACGCCAACCACGTTGCATATAGTTGACTTCAACTTGAATGGCACAAACCTTATGTCCTGCATAGCGGAAGACAAGTCCGCCATTGGGGGTAATGGGTGAGTTTAGAGGACGTACACCCTCTACCGTCGGGGAGAAATCGACCATAGAAGCCAATGCTCCCGCATGGAAACCAATATATACTTCGGGGCGACGCAAACGTGGCTGAGCCATGGATAGATAACTAACACCAACCAAGACAACCAACAATATGTACCGACAACGTGACATCTATTTGCGAAGTACATGTATGGTACTATTCTCATAACCACCTGTAGGACTCACTTGCCGGTACTCAATCTCGCACTGTGTGCCGTAGTACGGCTCCTGAATGACGGACGGCGTTACGTCTGTACTGTCAGACATAGTTAACAAACGTAGTAAATGATGCGTGAGGTCATACCCCAACAAGTCATAACGAGGAAGGGTAGAGGATAAGGTATGTCCAAAATACGCAGAATACAATGCTTCGTATGCTTCCGGGACAACAGGTGTCTGTGTGAACACCGAGGTGTATATCTGTGGCAAGGCAACAGACTCACGCTGCCACGAGTAATGAGAGAAAAGAGTGACAGGATACTTCTCTGCTACCAACTGCAGATGAGGCATGACAGCCTGCAGGTTGGAGAACTTCTCCGTGTTGAAGAAGAATATATTCTCCACATCCGGCCGTAACACTCCATCCAACGAGTCTGTCAACAGAGCGCGAACGGGGACTCGTGTGACAGGTACCCCGTATCTGTTCAATGCCTTTTGGATAGCGACAATGCTATAGGGTACAACCTCGTTCTCTTTTACCTCGGTGAAGATACACTGCACACTATCCCCATACATAGACAGATAACGAGCCAACGTATCGGCCTCTGCTTGCTCCGAGGGGTTGAACTGTAAGACATAAGGATTATCCTGTATCCCCTCTATCTTGGAACTAAAGGGAACCAATAGCAGTGTACTATCTTTTTGTGCAAACGCTGAAGCCAACATCACCTGTTGCCCGTATGCCGGTCCGATGACAGCATCTACATGGATAGTATCCAACATGGCTAAGGCCTGACTGACCTTGTGACCGGTCTTCTCCACATCGTACGTGTACACCTCTATGCTCTGCCCATTGGCTTGTGCCTCCTCTATGGCAATCAGAGAGCCTGCATAGAAATCATAGAACCGCTCCATATTCTTATCGCGCTTTACAGCATGAGCGTGTAAGGGAAGCAGATAGGCTAAACGCAGTGTGGCGGAATCTTCCCGGATAGATGGTGTCATATCATACATCTCTGTATCCAGCACAATCACCGCAGTGTCATCTATTGTTTGTATATCTTCAATCTGTATGTCCTCCACAGGTATCTCTTCTACCTGTTTCTCTTTCACTGATACATCTTCTGCCTTTGTGTCTTCTATCTTTATGTCCTTTGCGGGGATCAATATGGTCTCTCCATAGCGTAGTCCGTGCGTCTGCAGTTCCGGGTTAGCACGTAGTATCTCCTCTTGGGATACATTAAAGTTTACACTGATACGATACAGCCCGATACTGCGCTCCACCTCATAACGATAGTAGATGTTGCCATCAATAGTGTCTAATGGGTATGATGATTCCACTTGTGCACTCATTGAGGGACTCAGCAAGGTGCAGACAGCTAATAAAAGATATGTAATACAACGTTTCATCTCTTATCGAATATAATAATGCCTACGAACCAACAGCACACACCCTCCCACTGCCAATAACAGCATTAGCGGAACGACAATACTGACAGTCCGTGCCATGATAAGTCCATCACGTGCTCTCTGTTCGTTGATAAGGCGAAGAGACACCTCTTTCTGACGCAGGTTCATCCAACCCGTATCATCTGTCAGATATAGGATGGCATTGATTAGAAAATCGCGATTACCAAACCGGGTGTGTGTGTAGCGGTCATATCCTAAGGGCAATGGGTTCCCTTGTTGCCACTCGTTACGGATGATACTGCCGGAGGCTACGACGACTTGCTTGGTGTGGACACTCTTTTTCAGTAAGGCTGTATGAGAAGAGATGCCCTCCGGCTGCATCTGATGGGCAAAAAACGAAGCGAACTCACCCTCCATACTCATTGCTACGGGGATATGCGCATACTGAAACTCTACCTCGTCACTGTTCATGCTCAGATCTACACGAGCAGGAGTCCCAGTTACTTTGCTTGCCGACGAGGTGGCTAACAAGATGTCTTTCTGTATCCCATCATCTCCGCCAACGGCTTCTACATTAGACGCCATAGTGGCACTCACCTGCATCAGACCACGTGTGATTGCCGATGTCTGTGATGTGAGCAACAGGGGAGCATACGTCCAAGGCATGGGTTGCCAATTAGGTTGCTGTGGATCGGTTGAGACATCTACAGGAACAGGTAAGCATTGCAGATCTTGTACCAACACAGGATTGATACGCACACCATAGCGGAACAGCATATCTGATAAGTTCAACTCCAAAGGTATGACAGGAGTCATGCCATCCTCTGACAGGCTGTTTGTAGAGAACTGAACGCCGTTCAACACCCATAGCAGACGTCCACCCTGCATCAGGTATTGGTCTAAGATATACTTGTCGTTCTCGGAGAAAGGTTGCTGTGGATCGGCGATAATCACGGCTTGGTAATCATCCAAGACGCCTGCTTCATCACCTAAGACGCCTCTGTCTATCTGGTAATAGCGAGACAGGGATTGGATGAGGTCATACACATTCGCCTCCGGCAACTCACCATGTCCCTCCAAAAAAGCAACTTTCTCTATCTTCTCTTGTGACAGACTGCGGAGCGTCTCGATGAAAGCAAACTCCAAGTTCTCGATACTCAGGTTTAGATTCTCCTCTCCACTCAACCCCTTGTTGTTTCGCAACAGGTTGATACTTTTCGTCTTATCCTTGTATCGTACTATAGCATAGGGATAGACAGTCGTTTGTTTCATCTGTCCCTGTGTAGTACGTTCATGGATAACAACAGGCTCTAACTCTGTAGGGATATCATCAGAATGGTGCAGTCGCACCGATATGTCTGCGTAGATATTCAGTTCCTCTACTAACTCCTCTGTGGCATGTTTCAGTCTTGTGAAACCGGCGTTGAGGTCCCCGTTCAACAGCAGTGTCACATCAACAGGTGCATCCAACTGTTGTAACAGAGTCTTCGTAGGAACTGACAGGCTATAACGCTTATCATCCGTCATATCCCAACGGACAATACAATGCTGTATGAATAGATTCAACAGCACTACTGCCACTATGGAAGGTATGAGGATGCGTAACTTCATGATACTTACTTAGTATAGCGAGCCTTTAACCGGTCAAAGACATTATGGTCAACGACAACGGGATATTTCTGACGCAAAGACTGTATCCATTGTTGCTCCAAATAATCCTGATAGTCGGTTGTCACTTTCCCACGCTCATCGGTATATTCTTGAGGAGCCTTGATGACTTTACCTACAACCTCCACTATCGGGAACTCCTCCGTAGGTGTGTATTCTGCCGTCTTTGACTTGAAGCCGTATTTATCCACTACAGCATTCTTGCCAGCAGTCCATAAGCCTCGCTCCACTTTCACGTAAGTGACACTGTCTATGTTAACCCGGTGATTGAGATAACTCATGATAGAATCCGGGTTGGCACTCTTGATGATTTGCTTGGCACTCTTGGCTGCCACTTCGTTTTTGGCATAGACGATATAGCCTTTGTAGCGTGGAGCGTCCCAAGTATATTCTTTACGATGTTGTTTAAAGTAGCGTTTGAGCCCCTCAGTGTCTTTGTTCGCCTTATCCCATACTTCGTTCAAGGATACGTCAAACAACAGGATGCCATCATGATACTCTTGTACCAAGTGACGCAGGTCAGCATATTTCTCCTCGAGGTGAGCGTCAGCATACGCGCGTACCTCATTGTCACTCATTGTATCGGGCAGGTTGTACTCTGCACGTGTCTTGAGCAGAAAACTCTTCTCTGCTTCTTGCATACGTTCATCACGTTGCACGTTCTTCATTAGTTGGGTACGCATGCTGTCTAATGGTTGGATGCCACGCTTACCATATTGCTTGATGATATGCCAACCAAAGCGTGTCTGGAAGGGGGTGCAGATAGTCCCCTCCTCCATAGCGAAAGCGATACTGTCGAATGGCTGTACCATTATGCCACGACCAAACCACCCGAGGTCTCCTCCGCGCACTGCAGAACCTTTGTCATCCGAGTTCGTTTGTGCAACCTCGGCGAAGTCTGCACCGGATATCACTGCAGCATACAGGCTGTCTATGGTGACCTTTGCTGTCAGGCTTGCCTCGTTATTACCCCGAGGAACCACTTTCATGATGTGTGCAGCGTGTACCTCTTCGTAGGGACGCTCTTCCTCCACCCATGCGATATGAAAACCATAAGGCGTACGGAATATAGGAGTCACTCCGCCTATAGGTGTGTTGTACACAGCATCTTCGAAAGGATAGACAAAGCGGAAAGGTTGTACCCAACCAATCTCACCTCCGTTCTCTTTCGCTGTCGGGTCTTCGGATACCTCCATAGCGACCTTAGCAAAACTCTCAGGTACCTGCACTATCTTAGCACGTTTGCCTTTCCCTACTTTTTGTGGAAGACCCACAGTAACGCGTTCACGTGCGGTGGACAGGCGTTGTATGGCATCTTCCACAGTAGCCGAGTCGGCACTTTGAGGACATTGTATGGCGATATGAGCCGCTCTTCTGATGTGCGCAGTACGATCATAACTCAACTGAACGAGACTGTCGATAGCATCATTATCCTGCATATATTTTGGAATAGCCTGAGCACGATACCCGCGCAACTCCTTCTTGAAAGCCTCTGTGGTGTCTATACCCTGTGCTTCAGCCTCTGTCACTTTCAGTTTGAAGTTAATGAACAAATCCAAGTATTCGTCCATGTCCTTCTGTTCGATGCTGCTCTCTGTGTTGTTCTTTTGATAGATGTACAGAAATTCAGATGCCATGACCGGTTGTCCATCAATGGTCATCAATACTTGGTCTTCTTGTCCGAATGCAGATAGTCCTAAGCATAGAACAAGTGCAGTCAAAATGGTCTTCTTCATATAGTATATTGTTTTAGTTTTACTCAGTCCAAGAACCTCTTCTTGAGAGGCTTTTCATGCCATATTTAGCGCGCAAAGATACGATAAAAGTGCGACATATACAAAACTTTTTGCCCCGGTCACTGTATTATTTACGCATGAATGATGTGATAGTATGCTGAAATCGGGTGCAAAGATACAACATATTAGTATGGCGTTGTCAGTTTAAGGTAGTTTCGTGTCGATAGAGTTCGATTAAGTACGATATAGTTTCTTGTTTAGGAGAAGTTGTTTTTAGGTGAGAGTTGAATGTTGAGAGTTGAGAGAAGTTGTTTAGTTGATGAGTTTAGAAGTTTAATAGTTTATATGGTTGAACCAGTTGCTAATGAGGCAGAGGATGGTGAACCGTATGCCAAACATCTATGCGAGTTGTACAAACTCTGTCAAAAAAAATGTGATTGTTGTGAGTATGGGAAATAAGCAGTATCTTTGTGGTCCAATAGTACGAATTATTTGGACTATTGGGTCACGAAATGTGTATCATCAACTCCATATTATCCTCACCACGGACTGTGTTCACTATTCAATACCTCACTCTGTTGAATAGTAATAAGGACGATGTGTCTCTCCGTAAATCCATCAACTACTATGTGCAACGGGGATTGCTACTGAACCCTCGTAGGGGGATATACACCAAGCCGGACTACAACGAGCAGGAGATGGCATGCGCTATCTATAATCCTTCTTACATCTCGTTGGAGTATGTATTGAGTAGAAATGGTGTAACCTTTCAGTATTCGGATGAGGTGACATCGGTCAGTTATAAGAACCGTATGTTTGATATTGACGGCAAGAATTACTCTTTCCGCCGCATCAATCCTGTGTTATGGACCAATATGACGGGAATTAATCAGCAGGACAATATCGCCATTGCTACAGTGGAGAGAGCATTCTTGGATATGCTGTATCTGAGTGCGGGGAACTGCTATTTCGACAATCTGCGTCCTATCAACAAGTCTCTCGTCAAACAACTGTTGCCGTTGTATAGTTCTGCAACTTTGACGCAACGTGCGAGTCAATTACTTAATCTGTAACGCATTATGGATATCAATAAACATCGTTATTATATGTTGCAAGTGCTACTCGCTATCTTTCGGGACAAAGCACTGTGTCATCTGTTAGCCTTCAAGGGAGGAACGTCTTTGTTGATGTTTCATAACTTACCACGCTTCTCTACTGACTTGGACTTCAACCTATTAGACAACACACAGACGGAGTTCGTCTTTCATCGACTACACCAACTGCTTCTCAAGTTTGGCACCATAGACGATGAGGCTATGAAGTTCTACGGACCTGTCCTCGTGCTCAACTACGGCAGCGGAGAGCGTATGCTGAAAGTAGAGGTCAGCAGTCGTCAGTATGACAACCACTACGAGATACAGAACCTGCTTGGTACGAATATCCGTGTGATGACTATGCCCGACATGTTTGCCCATAAACTTTGCGCCTTGGGTGAACGTGTTACTCCTCGCGATGTCTTTGATATATGGTTTTTCTTGAACAGACACGCGGAGATTAACGAGAACATCATTCGCTTGCGTACAGGGATGTCGGTGAGTGAGTACTGCACTGAATGTGCTGATATGGTGCAAAACACAAGTGCGAAGACACTGATGCAGGGATTAGGGGAGGTGTTGTTGGATAACAATCGTAAGACTTTTGTCAAGACGCAGTTGCTCACCGAAACGGCTGAGGCTCTGCACTTGTTTGCTGCTTATCCACAAATTGCTCAACAACAACCCACATATCGTATGCAACTATTGACGGCTCATCCTGAAGTGCTGCAGCGAATGCATGAACAAGATATCGACCCGAGTATGGTGAGTGAGCAGCAACTCATTGCCCTCATAGAGCAACATCAGCCACTGTCTCTTCACACACAACATGGTGAAGAGATTGAGTTCTCATTGGAGGGACTGTCTAACAAGTAAAATTGTTAGACAGTTTTTTCTTTCTCCCAACTATGTAATACTCCCCAAGAGGCTGCCTAACTTTACTTGTCAGGCAGTCCCTTTGGAGTTATGCTACTACAATAAACATAAACGCCTATTGTAGAGAATGGGCTATTTCACTTCGAGACCGGTTGTAGTGTAGGTTTTGCCGTTGCGGAGGATATAGACCTGTCCGTCAATGAGGACTTTGCAGATTGCATCGTTATGGTCTGCATCGGGTTGTTCAAGTGATGTGGCGGTTGTTGTAAACTCGCCCGTGTAGGTGTGTAAGTTAGCCTCGTTTGCATCTTTTACCGCCATCTGGAATGTATAGTGAGTAGATGTGGTTAAGCCTGTAACCGTAAAGCGGAAACCTGAAGTCGTCTGCTCGGCTGCATGGTGTTCATTTCTGTTGCGAGCAGGAGCAAACGCAATACTATTCAGTTGCCCATTGGCATTGAAGACCAATACACAGAACCTGATTCCGTCTTTGCTAATCTCTAATGTGTATGTAGCAGCAGAACCATCCGCCGGCCATACAAATACAGCCTCATTATCTGCAGGCGTTACAGTGACATCGTCATCGGTGTCCGTACTCTCTGCCCTAAGACACTGGATATATTTGAATGAGCCAAACACTGCATCCATTTGGTAATCACGCAGATTGTCGCAGGGGACATGTAAGTTCACATTATAGTTGGCGAACGAGGTGTTGTCGGCCACAGGCGGTTCGATTGGGTAAGCGTAGATGTCGTACAACTTACGGCAATCACGGAAAGCCGCCTCTCCAATACTCGTTACGCTGTTGCCAATAGTAACAGATGTAAGACCTGTGCAACCATCGAAAGCATACCTTCCAATACTCGTTACACTGTTGGGGATAGTGATTGAGGTAAGACCCGTGCAGTTATAGAAAGCATACCTTCCAATACTCGTTACACTGTTGGGGATAGTGATTGAGGTAAGACCCGTGCAGTTATAGAAAGCATCATCTCCAATACTCGTTACGCTGTTACCGATAGTAATAGAGGTAAGACCCGTGCAGTTATAGAAAGCCCAATCTCCAATACTCGTTACGCTATTGGGTATAGTGATAGCACCCGTTGCGGCACTACTGCAAGCCAATAGTGTAGTCTTAGTGGCGTCTGTATAAACTAAATAACCATCTACATAACCATTCACGCTTCTTGCCCCTCATGGAGAGCCTGTGGCAGTACCTTTGTACACGATATTGGGGACATGATAGAAAGCATACCCTCCAATACTCGTTACGCTGTTGGGGATAGTAACAGAGGTGAGACTGGTGCAGTCAAGGAAAGCATACCATCCAATACTCGTTACACTGTTGGGGATTGTAACAGAGGTAAGCCCCGTGCAATACCGGAAAGCATTCTCCCCGATACTCGTTACATTGTAGGTCGTTCCATTATAGGTTACAGTGGAGGGGATTGTAACCGATGTTAGTCCTTTGTAATTATCCTCTGACCATTGTTCTTCGTAGGTTACTTCGACAGTGAGGTCGGTTGCATTGGTGATGTTGTAGTACAAATCACCTGACTTGAAATCGTACGCCCAGAGGGCTGTTGTGGCAAAGAACAGAGCCACAAAAGAAAGTAGAAGACTTTTCATACTGTTTGTGTTTTTAATTGATTGATGTATA
>CAVKDW010000006.1:0-29927 GCA_963655075.1 Muribaculaceae bacterium
CATCAAGAATGCCTGCGTCACGCATGGAATCGCCCTCGATATGGGCATAGAAAGTGGTCTCGGGATTGGGCGTGAGGCAGCGGGTGAGGTTGATTCGCTCGCCCGTATGGTCGGCTGCAGGCGAGGGAAAACCTGCATGGATGGACTCGGCAAACTCAAGAGCGAGTTCGCTTTCCTCGGCTTCGGTGATGTCGGTTAGGCGGGGCATGGGGGGATGTAATAAATTTTCTCCTGCTCTATTGGGATATTGAGGATAACTTTATAGTCTATTCTTTACTTGTGGCGAGTTTTTCACATATACTATCTCTGTATAAGATTAATCTTAATGTCAAGAGCATCATCTGACATCCGTACCTCATAGAGAGCATTGTCCTCGCAATATACATTGACCGGCATGTGGCAAGTAACATGTGTATTCTCATAAATGAAATTATCGTTGCCTTGAAACATCAAGCGTTCAACATCACTGCACTTAATAATCGCACGCTCTGTAAAATCTATGTTTTTACCAATGCGGTTTTTCATTGAGAAGCCCTTTTGCTGCCCATTAGGTAGTACAAAGAAAATATAATCACGAGCACGGCTCATTGCCACATTGATAATGTTTTCATTGTTCACATGTGCACCTTGGGTACATATTGCCGGTGGATTGAGAACAATAAACATAATATCGCACTCATCGCCTTGAAAACTATGCACTGTACCACAAGTAACTTTACAATACATTGTATCAAGTGGGCGATTTTCAAGCATGTTCTTGATAGCGTCTGACTGCGCACGATAAGCACATACTACACCAATGGTGTATTCTTTTTCCGGATAGTGTTTCTCTATCTGCTTGATAGTATAGTCAATCATATTATAGGTAAAGATGACAGAATAGAGATTGAAAGCAGAATTATTGACAGCATTCAAACCTTTGATATCGTCAAGTTCTGCGACATCGAACCCTACGAAATTGACATTGCGTATGTTTAAGCCATCAAGTGTAAGAGGCTTCATTGGGGCGCGTTCAAGGTCATAATCAACAAGCCCATCGTATGCAAATTTACTAACTAAATTTCCTATAACAGGTATTGAGCGGTGCTGCATAGTCAAACCCTTGACTTCAAAGCGGTCATAATCAAAGATTGCTTCGGAAAAGCCATGCAGATTGACCATATCATAGATATTGAGGTCGGGCATATCGTTTTGCACAACAGGTCGTATCTGCATTGGGTCGCCAGAAATGATTATCTTCTTTGCGCCTGCTCCTTTGTAGATGATATATGTGATTGTGAGAATATCTATCATAGAGGCTTCATCGATGAAAATATAATCCCATGGATAATCACAGATTGGGGTATCATCAGGTTGTAGATAATCGTATGCGTATCGAGCAGCAGTAGCAACTACTACATTGTGCCAACTCATATCGGTTGTATCTCTATTAGTGAGACAACCGATGTCCTCTATCAGATAAAGGCTTTCGGTTGCACCATATCGAGCAAGTCCACTCTCACAGACATCATCGTTTGCCATCTTGATTGCGACAACATCAGCGGCTTTGTTTGTAGGTGTGAGTACAAGGATTTTGGCGTTTGGTTCTTGTTCGAGCAAGTCGTGTACTTGCTTGACAAGTTCAGTCGTCTTTCCTGTCCCCGGTGGTCCATAGATGAACGACAAGTTGTCAGGCAAGTTAGCGTTCATATCGAAATCGTCTTCTTTTTCGAGTTGCAAGAAACGAGTTTCGAGAGAGTCGATGATATTGGTGTTGTCAATAGCGATGATACGGATTTTCTTTGCTCGATTGAGTTCAGCGAGTATGCGGTCATTAACCTCAACAGAGATGTCAAGACTATCATCTTCTGTTTTGACAATCAGACCGTCAATCTTTGCAGAGTTGCCATTAGCAAGAGCCGTAATGCTGTATTTTTCTGCATCACTGACCCATGCAGGCACCGGCAATGTGGGTTCGGTTAGATGTAGTATCTTATTTGAGGCTATCAACTCATATTTAGAAAAATCTATTTGCACGCGGCGTTCGGTAATCTTGTCTTGCCCTGCGTGCATTAACAACATCAGTATTTGGAACCACTTGAAAGTGTATTTTGGCGTTTGGTTGAGCAAGTCTAAATACTCAACTTGTTCACCTGCTGTTTCAGCCTGCTCTTGTGCTTTGGTGTTCTTTGCTTTCAAGTTCTTTTCCGCACGAGCCGTTTCATCGGGATCTTGCGGTGCTTCATTGATATGGTTGTTTGTTTCTACAAAGAACGGTGCATTGTTTTGCGGGGACAGATTTTCCTGCGTTGAACCATCAAATGGTATCTCAGTACCATTATCGGTTTTTGAGTGCGGCTTTCCTACAAAACGATTTTTCTTTTCCTCCAACTTGCGTTTGAGTTTTTCTTCAATACTCTCTTTGGGTTGTTCGGGATGTGAGGGCGGCGTAGGCTGTGTAGCGGATTGTTGTTCGTTCTGCGGCTGTTCTTGTTCAGTAACTGTTGTCTTAGAGACCTTAGCATCTCGTTTTTGGCGTTTGCGCTCTTCAAGCAGTTGTATAGCCTCCTCTTCTGTCATATCATCGCCCAAAAGTGCTTTGAGTTTTGCTCCTAATTCAAACTGCTTTTGCTCTTCTGCAGTAACTCCATATTTCTCTTGCATATCAGGTGTTGCCTTAACAATACCCAAAAGTTCTGTAACGCCGTTGAACAAGTTGTATTCGGGGGCGAGGTCTTCAATATGCAGTTTCTTAGGACTGCAAATTTTGTCTTCTTTATTAAATATCCATGCTTTGGTCAAAAGCAAGTGTAAGAATGTTGATTGACAACGATTGATATTGCGATATTGTTTGTGCTTTTGTCTTGTGTAGATCTCCGCCTCTTTTGTGTCTGTATATTTGCAAATGATATCATTCCATAGATAAACTGAAATATCTTTGGTAATGTTTCGTTTTTCACATGCATTAGCAAAGCCCTGCAACTGCGGATCTTGTACGGAATTAAATTCGTAACACTTTATTTGTTCAACTTCTTTGCGAATATAATCCGGCAAACTCCATAAATTATGAAAGGTTTCCGTCAAAACTTGTGGTTCAGTTTGTACTCCTAACAGTTTTACAAAGTCATAAATGAAAGGTGTTTTGAAATTATGAATATGCTTTCGATAGAAATACAAATCAAAAAATACGACACTTCTGTCGCCCTCAAAGTACTGCTTTAAGAGTGGTGCTTCTAGGATAAGTTCAGATGGCTTGCAAAGATGTTCATTAGTACCGACTAACATTAGCATGTCTTTCACTAACTTGATGAAATCATCTTCCTTTGTAGTGTTCTGAACTTTTTGATAATAATTGAGCAATACCAAAAAATCCTCCCTAATTACATCATCGTCAATATCGATATTGTCCTTATCGTACTTGCTCAAAACAATGTTGCGAATATAGTCGTATTCGTCAGGCGTCTTGAGTTCAAGTTGAGTAAACAGTTTTATTGCAAACTCATTATTCAAATACTTGTCATTGACAAAATTATATTCTGATGTTTTGTCCTTACTACCCTTGATTGGTAGATACACATTAGGGGTGGTCTTGTTGATGAACGGTGCTACCCATTGATTTTTTTGTGTATAAATGATTGGTGCGCTACGGAACACGAGTTCGCCACCTTTCGATTGATTGGTAATGTTGATATGTGCGGAAGCGTGTTCGCGCAAGAAATTGTAGAATTTGATGACCCAATCAAATTCCATTGTATCCATAAAATCGGCGGTTATATCCCGACCAAAGTCCGCAATATCATAGCGCTTTACTTCCTCAAAGTATTCGCTATAATCATCTATACGCTGTATATTTTGTGCGAGTTTCCATTGCAAGAAATCAACCCCATCTGCGTTATCATCATAGTAATAAGTATGAGATTTAGTACGCAAAATCTCAAGTTGTTCCTGTTCAACTAAATCGAACACGCCAATATGAGTATGGTACGCTTTTGACGGCAACAAATACTTATTGTTGCGAGAAAGCAAGAGCGGCTCTTCATTGAGGGTGTCCTTGAATGCCTCTTTGAAAGGTTCTTCATAGATATTATCATCGTTGTCATAGTCATACTCATATTGAGGACATATATCGGTTATGTTCTCATTGATGAGCAGATTCTTATGCTTAATACCATAATCACGAAGAAGCACTACCGTTTCGGCAGAGAGAGTAGCAAGCATATTGACAAGTAACTCGTTGATTTCCGTATCCGGCTTGAGATCTTGACGGTTGTCGGTCAAGAGGAAAGGTGCATGAGCAATAAAACAAGTATTGAAAGATATTTTGGTCGGGAAGAAACAATAGATGTTGCGTTTGGTGTCAGTTATGAGTTGTTTTTTCTGCTCATCATAATAGTAGCCAACATAGATGGGGAATATACCTCTATCCTCTATTTTGATGTTCTGAGAGAATAAAAATATACTATTTGTTTCTTGTGGTTCAATAATACGATAACGCTCAAGAATTATATCATCGTATTGGATAGTTTCAGTAAGTTGCTTCTCATAGGTATATTCAGTATTAGGTTCATTTGAGGAATCAATACGCCATACAATCTTTTTGATATTCCGTAAAAAAAGCAATGGGTTTTTGAGATTTTGCAGGCGGCGTTTTATATGGTCGTATGCTTGGTGACAATTTTGGTCTTTGAAGCGGAACACAAAAAGAGTTTCCCCTTGTTGGCGTGCGGGGTCGTCATGGTCTAATAATGTCGGTATGATGTAGTTCTCTATTTTGAAACAATAGATGTCGTCATATATTTCCGGCGTGTCAGTATATTGAAAAACCGACTTAAATCCCACACCGAACTTGCCTATTTTCTGCGTGCTTATCTCTTGCTCATTATCGAGGTCAGCCACTTTAGACGAGAAGCCGAAGCCGGTAATAGAATTGATGTCACCCACTTTGTCAGAATCAAGTGGCGTAACATCAAAGTGCTTTGTGCCGTTGTGTTTGAATATGAGTCGGTCTTGCTTGAGAACTATGTTGACCTTCGTGGCATTTGCATCTTCGGCATTCTGCAAGAGTTCGTACACGAAGTGTGCAGATTCCGGGTATTTATCAATAAGACTACTGAAAAGCCTGCCGTAATCTCTCTTTGAGAAAACCTTATAGTCTTGCACTTTATCTTCGTGTAAGGCATCAAATAAGGATTTCTGTTCGGGTGTCAGTCTGCTCATGGTATATTATTTAGGTATTCTATCAATTCACTAGGCTTCCTACTATATTTAATAGGACATTTCCAAAAAAATCTTTGAGAACCATTGAAAGACCAACATTTTTGATTGTTTGGTAATTGATTAATATAATTTACAAGAGTAGGCTTGTCTATCCACGCAACAAAAAATGTAGTATTTAGGTATGCCTTTGCTAAAAAAGATTCGTACAAGTACTCATAATCTTCACTTGATAAATCAATTTGTTGGTTTCGCAACCAATTATCTTTCGCTTTAGTTCTTTGTTTATAATAAACTTGCATGTGTATGTCACCACGCAAGTCTTCAATATTTTGCTGTCCTCTTCGAATAAGTTTAATATCTCGATTATTAATAACTTCTTGCATAGTGCTATCACCATCAGGAATAAGTGAGGTTTTTAACTCTATATTCTTCTCTGAAATAATAAAATCAATATCTATACTATCACCATCTTCGAGATAATCAGTAGCAGTGATTTTAATATCATTGGCTTCAAACCATTTCTTTATAGCAAGTTCACCAACATAGCCTCTCAATTTACAATCAAACTGTATATTGGGGTGACGATATCGTAAATTATCAAGGAACTGAACACCGACAGTTTTTTTTATACAGTCCATTATCTCAAATTTAGTGAGATGAATATTAACAATATCTTTTTCTGTGACCATTATTTACTCAAAATCATATTTATGTAAGCAATTTGTTTATCTGTTAGTCCGTATTTTTCGAACAACATTTCGTCTGTCCACTTGATTGAAAAATCCTGAAGAGGCGCATAATGATAAACAGACTTGCCTGCCCCCTGGTCTTGTTTTCTTATTCCAACAAGAACAGTGAAAAATTTAGTTCTCATATAGTCCTCACAATTTTTTGCTTCTTCAAGACTCTTAAATGGACCTATTTGGATAAAAGTTTCAGTACAAACATCATAAGGCATTGCATATTCCATATTTGATGGCATATCCCCCATACGACCTGTTCCATAGTTTCGTGGAATAAACAACTTAATATCTTCAAGCAGGTCTCTTTGGGGAAGAGGATAGTCTTGTGGAATATATCTTCTTGTTCTATGTTGCTTTTCGTCAAGACCTATTATTGTAATATCACCTTCTTTTTTTTCTTTTCGAATAGGTGGCAAACCATATTTAGCAGGATTCTTGAAAAAATCGCCACGCAAACCATACGGTTTCATTGATGATACTATCGTATCAAAACCATCTTCACCAAAACTTGCAACTTGTTTTTTTATTTCAATAAGTTCAGAATCTCTTATAAAGATATTTTCTTCGCCATCTCTCAAGTACCTATTTGATATTTGTGTATATCCATTAGAACTTTGTGTGTGAATTTCACATTTATCGTTATGATTGATGTCCCTTAAAAAATAGCAAACACCACCTTTAATTTCGACATTATTAAAACAAACCCCCGCCTCATAAAAGTCATATAGTTTAGATATATGTTTATCATCAATCATTGAAAGTCTAAAATCTTCCAGTCCTCTTCCACCCGTCATCCATCTTGATGGTATAATTATAGAAATATATTCCAATGATATATCTTTTGCAGTTTCAACAAAGGAATTATAAACAGGAACTGCGCTTGCACCTGCACCACCATCCATTTTTTGATACGGTGGGTTTCCTACGATAGCGTTGAATTTCATATTTTTGAGAATATCTATGTAAGTTTTACTATGTTCACCTATGATGTCATAGGAACTAAATGATGATATGATATTTTTGATAGGCAAGCGTAACAACGAATACACCTTTCGAGTAAACTCGTAAGTGAGTTTTGATGTGGGCAACGACCAAATATTATCACGCACTTTGTCGCCAAAACGGCGATAGAGAGCGCAAGCGAACTCTGCTTGTTTTGAAGCAATATCAAGGAACTTAGTAGTTTCATTGATATCATCTTCCGGCAAGAGAGCAACTACATCATCAGCGACTTTCGATGGCGTAACAATTTCCGAGATTGAGAGCCGTCCGAACTTGCGCAACGCACGCTCAACACGCTCAAGAGGTGGCAGTGAGGTGTCGCAAGCAAGGTCGCTGATATTCTGTATCTTGTAGTCTAAATCTTGCAGTATGAAACTATTGAGATGTTTATTGACATAGATGAGCGATGGAAGTTTCAGTCCCACATTGCGAGCAATACGCATATTGTTGGTGTCAATGCTTATGACACGAATTATCTCTTTAAGCGATGACACATGGTAGTCTGTTAACAGAGCAAAGAATAGTATCTGCACAAAATAAGTAGCAAGGCGCTTGTCAGCGTTATCGCCATCGTCTCTACGGTTTCCATCCCCGTCATTATCATTAGGGTCATCAGGGTTACCACCCTTACCATTATTGTTTTCCCCATCACCATTACCATTGCTGTTTTCGTTTCCACCATTGTCATTTGGGTCATCAAGGTCTTTACCATCACCTTTTGTAGGTTTGATATTGATACCTTTCTGCGCATTGATAGGTTCAAGTTCTTTTATGAGCAGTTGTATTCTTGGGTCTTTGAGTAATTCAAAATCGGTAGGTATCTCTCGCGCCTCGTCCATAACGGTGCGATTCGCAGAATACTGACGCACCGCATCGATAATATTAGACGGCTCAACTTCACATATTTTGCTACTGTTAATGACAATGATAGGCGAAATTTTTAGTTCCTTGCGGATACGCTCTTCGAGTAGTTCATTTCCCCGTTCCTCTGTATTGGCATTGTAGATTTTCGACTTTTGTTCCTGCATGACAAACATGCGATTTGGGTCGAAATCCACGAGCAATGTCTGGGGCTTCATATTGTAGCGGATGACATTGCCTTGCGCATCTTTGTAGGTCTTCACATATTGGTTTTGCAGGCGAAATATAGCCTGATCATATTCCTGTGGTGATGACACATCTTTGAGGAAAAGCATAGTATCCCATTCACGGACAGTGCTACCGGTAAGCATACGGTTCACTGTGAGTGTGATGGTCTTTTGGTCAATTTCCTCACATTCGGCAATTGTACGCTTGATATCTTCGGTCGTGCTGTAAGTATTTCCCTCAATGCCGGATATGTTGATGATCTTATAGTGTGATAGGTTTTTGAAAAGTCGCTCGTTATCCATGAGCAGCTTTTCCATAGCATCGCACGATGCGCAGAAAGGCAACACGCAAACGATATGTCGGCACATCTTGCCCTCTTTGAGTTTGTCATAATCGAGAAAGCCTAACAGGTTCTCGTCTTTTTGGTTACCATCGATGACGCGCAAGAGGTCTAGAACTTCTTGTTCATGAGCAAAGAGTCTATGTGCTTTAGTGGCAGAGGTGTCTTTGCAGACTGATTTCGGGCGGAACAATTCAGTAAGCGAGGCAGTTTTCCCTTGTTCTTCGAGTTGTTTGAGCATTTCTCGAGCCTTTTTGCTAGGATTAAAGGCAAAACGCACCATCTGAGGAAAACCATAATATGGATTGTCCCAATCCTGATACGGTTTGTTCGTGTCGACATTGATAACCTCTTGTTCAATGTCTTCCTCGTGTTCACTATCCCATTTATCTTTGTCATCAATGATGTCGGTAAACTGATAGAAAGCAATGATGTCTTCGGGCTTAAACTCACTACCCATCAAAATACGGTACGGCGTACCCGAAAGGTGCAGAGTGGTATCGACATACAGTTGTTTGACCACTTCAAGACCTTTGTCTAAATCATCATACGACTCATCGTTGCATGCAAGTTCTTTCTTAATTTGTGCATTGGTCAGTTCGGCATTTCGCAATACCTTGCCATATTCCTCTGCTCGTGCGCCGAAGTGCGTTTCATCAACAATAAGCAGGTCTATCGTATTCGAAAATATATCTTGGTGCTTATCTTTGATGTCATTACCCATAAGGTCTTGAAGCGTCAAGAACACGGCAACACATTTGCCTTGATTAAGATGATTGGTAATGGTCTTGTTGTTGGTAATAAGTGCGGCACTGTCAAGAAAATCATACTCGGCAAAACGAACATGACTTTCTAATGTGCGTTTCCACTCGTTCTTGACATCTGCTTTGGCGGAAACGATGAGTACCACTTTGGCTTTCATAGCCGTGGCACAGCACATTGAGGTGAAGGACTTGCCAAAACGCATAACGGCATACATCAACAAGTTCCGTCTGCCTTGGTTGCGTGCCTCAATAAAACGATTGATCGTGTCTTCTTGATTGGGGCGTGGCAGATATTTCTCTGTACGCTCATAGTGTTCCTCTATATGCAGGCGGTCTTCAGAATAGAACTGATACGGACCATTCACCTGCGAAGCGTATTTTTCAATATCAACAAGTGCGTCATCAATATCTTCCGGCGTGGCGTGTTTGAAAAACTCTTTCGAGTAATAAGGTAGATCGGGTATGTCGTTAGGTTGTAGGCGCTGCAAGTGCTTTTGGTTTAGAAGATAATTATGCACTGCGAAATCACGGAAATACTTTCCGTTAGATGTCTGCGCTTCCCACTGCCAACCATCCTCGTGTACAAGATTACCGAAATACTTTCGCCACTCTTCAATTCGGACATTAACAGGTCGGTATGTATCGCCAATTTTCAAGTAGTCGGGGATAGTATTGGTGCGAAATGCGTATATGTGTGGCGGTATGCGACCAACGATAATGTTATCAAGTAAGGATGTGTCTATCATTTGTTTATCATGGTATGAAATTCTACAATCTCAATAGGCTGTTCTTTCTCTTCCCATTTCGTTCTATCCCAATCAGCAACAACTTGATAAATGCCATTGTGTTGATGCACATTGTTCTTTTTGCAACCGACACAAGGTCCGACATAGGTAAACAAGTCTTTTTGATTGCCTTTTGGGTCTGTGTTGCAAGTCATAGGCAAAACCATCTTGATACCATCCATCTGAAAGATGTTCCATGAGATAATGCGTGCTGCAAGCAGCAGATACGAATGGAAAGGCTTAGTGGTTTTGAGTTTTATTTTTTGAGCAAAGGCTTCATAATAATCAATAAAAGAGCAGAACAAGGCTTCACGAGCGAGCAAAAGATTGTCGCCTTGCCATTCAAAACCATAGGTAGATTTGAGTGCAGCAAAAGCCCATTGATACCAATCTTTCATTGTCTTTACATTTTCACTTACAACACGCATTTTGCGGTCGAACAAGCCTATACGCATATTGAGCGGTATAGGATTACCGGTGGTGGTATCATACCTACTGACAAGATATGGTGCCTCACCGCATGCCATTTCAAGGCGTGTGTCGCAAACATAATCTTGCCAACTTCTGCTTGCTGATGTCAGAAATGGAATTTTCCCTTCGGTCGGTTGCCATATATGAGTAGTATCGTCTTGCGTATTGAATACATTAGGCTGACCAAACCATGCCTCATCAATAAGATTGTTCTGCGCATTGCATACCCACGCAGGCGTGAACACCTCTGCCTTTTCACGAGTGCGTTTTTCTTGTTCCTCTTTGGTTTTTACTGCACGAGGGCGTACGAGATACTTATTTTTGCCCGTCACACTCTCAATTCGGATTTGGTCAGCAAAGCGGAAACCCATATTCTCATAGTTATCCGTTGCCCAATAGATATGCCGTCTATTCTTGATGTGCCTTCGTTTATCATCCTCTTCGAGGGCGTGTTCACGCAACAACATCTCGAATACATCGCATCCGTATTCGCTAAGAATATACTCTTCCAATATATCAATGTTTTGTTCGTTCATTCGAAAGGAAAACTATTTTGAGTACTCAATTGGTCGTCTTTACCTTCTAATTTGGATATTTTTTTTTCGAGTTCTTTTTTTTCTTTTTCTAATTTCTCTATATGTGCAGTTACCCGTCTAACATATCCGCGCATTATTTCGATTTTATGTTCTTCGGATACATTTCTTTGGTACATTGGGTTTTCTAAATACTGTTGATAAATAGAAATATAATCTTGCGAATAACGAGTATCTAGCTCTTGTTTTACACACTCATTAAACTCTCGATACCCATCAAATTTATTACCCGGAAAACCTACTTGATTGTATCCCCAGTTTAAGAGTTCGTATTCTATAACATTATCGTACTGTTCACACTCCTTAAGAGCTGCGACATAACGATAAAGAATGCAGCTCTCAAGTTCCCGGAAAGGGTAACTAGGATGACTGAAGGTGTAATTGTTGTTATATTTATCTCTAACCTTTAATGTAAAAATCTCAGAATCATGACAACGAGTGGCCTTATACTTTCGTTTACCATCTTTTTCCACAGGAATAAGTGCGCGGTCGTCCCAAGATTGATAATAGTAAAAATTATTGTAGAATGCTTCGACTGTCCATCCATTTTCTAAAGTAACAGGCTGTTCTGTACTAGCATCTAACAGATAAAAAGACAATTCAATACCACAAGATTTCACGGTTTCGTATACAGAGTTAGGATTCGGGACACAAACAATAATCCAGTCGTAAATTGTCATCGGTGAGTCCCCTTCTATTTCCTCAAAATGCATTTTTAATCCGCGAAACCTCTTTTCTATGAAATCAAAATGAATTGTAGTAGTTTCACTAAACTTAATCCCATATCTTTTGATGATAATATTGCTTTGTTTTATATCGGAGTAGTTCATTGGTTATTGCTTTTTTGAGTGAATTTACCAATCCATAAGAATTAATCCTTATATGAATTATATGATTCGTAAAAGTTTATAAGATAGAACTTTCCCGCAAAGGTACATTATTTTTGGCACATAGAGAAATAACAACGGGGAAATAGTTGCAAAAAGTGAACTTTTCGATTTTTTGTACTGTCAAATAATAAACTCAGTTTTCGATTAAAGTGATATTGGGGTACAATAACGAAAATATTTACGCAAACCCTTACTATGAATTTGCTCAATTCAGAAAAGTATCGTAATTTTGCAGTCGAAAGTTTTGACGAAAGTTCTTTCGGCGTTTTTGGCGGGCTGATGATGGTAACTCAAACAACCCATACAACTAATTGACGAACTCGATCAACTTGATCAATTAGGATAAACGCCTGACTTGATGAACTAAAGCATTTAGGCAATCATGATTGGTTTATGACCAAACAACGAACAGCGTTAGAGTGTCATTCCCGAGAAACTTTCACTTATACTTACATAAGGTGTTATGTAAGTACTTGGTTGAAAAAATGGCTTGATGTTTTGATTTGGCGGGGTTTCCCAAAAATCGAAAGGGATAGTTCTCTTTGACCATTTTTTGAGCAAAGAAATTAGACCAAAATTTGACCATTTTCTAACCAAAAATTAAACGCAAATTAGACCATTTTATTCATTAACCAGCCTAAACGGCTGACAGAAGTATAGTGATTGAAAAGGTTTGTAGATTAGTTTAATTATCTGACAATCTTGATATTGCGAGTGCGTGATTCGGCAAAATTACCCATGGGTAAACCCCTGTCCTAATCTAATCGTGAGTTCGAATCTCGCTATCCCGACAATGAGAAAGAAGCCTGTTGGTTTCTTTCTTTTTTATATACTGCTGTTGAGATGATTGCAGTATATGTGTGCCGTCTATGGTCGTCATCACTTTGTCGGTTATAGTATTGGGATGAAGAGTCGTGCGATAGACTCTTTGAATCGTTCCCAATGTGTTCTATGCGTCCATGTGTGAATGTTTAGTTCCCGGCAGTACTGTATGTCGTTGAGGAAGATGTCATGTTGCTGCTGCGCGATCGTTGCGTCATAGATGAACGCATTCACCTCGAAGGACAGTTTCAGACTTCGCGGGTCAATGTTTGTACTTCCTATGCTCGCTATGACGCCATCTGCTACAGCGGTTTTGGCATGCAGGTAACCATTCGTGTACAGGTATATGCGTACTCCTGCGGTCAGTACACGTTCATAGAACGAGCAACTTGCCTTGGGCACAAGTACTCCTTTGTCTCCCCGTATAGGCAACATGATGCGTACGTCTATGCCTGCCTGTGCGGCACTGCATAGTGCGTTGAGCAAGGATTCGGTAGGAAGGAAATAGGGAGATTGCAGGTACACATATCTGTTGCTTCGTGCAACAAGCATGGTAAGTGACTGGTTCATGACTCTCCATGGGTCGGACGGATTGGCAGATGCTATCTGTATCAGTGTTGTCCCCTGTTGTGGTATATGCGGGTAGTAGATATCTTCGTTGAGTAGTTTTTTTGACGCGAACTTCCAGTCTGTCAAGAAGGTCGTCTGCAACTCACTGACGGCAGCCCCTGCTATACGCAAGTGCGTATCACGCCATATACCTCCGTGTACCCCTTTCTTATACCGTTCAGCAATGTTCATCCCTCCGAGGTATCCCACCTTGCCGTCAATGACCACTACTTTGCGGTGGTTACGGTAATTAGAGAAGGGTGTCAGGAAGGGGAATATACGGTTGAAGGGTTCGACGAGTACTCCGTTCTCTTTGAGTTTGCGGAAAAAACGCTGTGGTACGAGCCAGTTGGCTGCGGCATCATACAGCACACGCACTTCGACCCCCTGTTGTGCCTTTTGAATGAGTAGGTTACTGACTTGTTGTCCTACGGGGTCGTCTTCGAATTTGAAGAACTGGAAATGTACGGATTGTTGTGCTTGTGCTATGTCGTTCTGCATGTCTTCCCACATAGCGGAGAAGGTGGTATATAGTTTCGTGGTGTTGCCTCCGATGGGGTAGGCGGTGTTGGTGCTTTCGAGCAGTTTGATGATGAGGTAGTCGGGTGTGTGGACGACACTACCGGGTCGTGAGTGGCTTTTGAGTTTGAGCCAATCTTTGGTGCTGATAAGTGGGAAATGTGTAGCTTTAGTGCCAAAGAGGTAGTGTATGATTAGTCCAAGGAGAGGAACGAACAGCAGCAGGATAATCCAAGCCCACGTGTTGGATGGGTGTCTGTTTTCGGTGATGACAACCAGAATGGTGTTGAGTGCAAATACAACAATAACTATATGTATCCAAATGGGCATGTGGAGTATAGGTTGTTACTCTGTTGGCTTCTTTGGCAATGGGTCCATCTTGGCGTACCCTCGTGCGTCATTGATGACAGTAAAGGTATAGATAGCGATGATGAGTGCAAAGATACATAATGCGATGATGTCAAGTCCGCTGAGTGTGACAGTATATGCGTATATATTGACCTGTGTGTTATATTCGCGTATCGGTGCCACATACATAAGTACCGTATTGAGAATGATAAGGATGAGCCTGAACTCTGTGGGTCCGAGTTTGGCGTAAGTCAGTCTGAACTCGCTCTTGAGGTGTGAGTTGATGGTGACGTTGAGGGTCATCATAAGATATGCGACGAACACGAGCAGTGCAATATCCAGGCGCAACAGACCAGACAGTCCTGCTCCGACGAACATGATTAACTCTGTGATGACATCGAGCGTATGGTCCAAATAGAATCCATATACAGGGCGTTGTGTATGTCTGACACGTGCAAGAGAACCGTCCATAGAGTCCCCAAACCAGTGTACCAACAGTCCGAATGAACTGAGCCACAAGAAATAGATGCTATCGTTGGAGAGTATATAACCGGCGGCTACGATGAAAGCCCCGATAAATCCAACGGCAGATAGCATATCCGAAGTCACCCATTTGGGCATACGTTCTGCCATCCAAACCAATGCTTTACGTTCCACGCCATTGAGTAATGATGTTTGAATACGGGTTGCTTGTTTGATATGTGTTTGGGTTGCCGGAGTGTTGCTGTTCTTTTCCATAATTGCAGGTCGTTATAGGTATAACTCTTAAATAATTGCAAAAGTACTTCAAAATCTCATATCGTGTATAATCCATTTGGGACAAAGTGTATTCCGTTTTTCCTATTCTTGTCTTTTTGGACACATTTATTGTGCTTTTTTACATGTTATATGGAATATTTATTGTATCTTTGTGGTCGTTACTACTCAGGAAAATGTAAGGAGAGATATAATATGGAACAAGTCATTCCCTTCAAAAATATAGTTGTTTCCGACGATTTGGATGAACTGATGACGAAGCCATCCATGGATACAGGAACCATTGTTGCTTTGTTATGCCGGCATGGTTCATTGCACATAGCGGGTACGGAGGAAGGTGTGAGTTATGATATGTGTGAACATGATGTGTTGTTGTGTACACCCGATTTTTTAAGGGGGCGTTATCGGATGAGTGGTGACTTTGGTGGTTTGGTGTTCTGTGTCCCTCAAAACACGTTGGACGACGTGGTGTATTCGTGTTTGCGGGTGGAGACCAATTGGTATGACAAGTTGCAGTATATCCGTTCTCATCCTATCGTTCATTTGTCATCTCATCAAGTAGCGTTGTATGAGGCTTATGAGCGTTTGGTAAACCTGCATATAGAGGAACCCAATTTGTATCGAGATAAGATATCCGATGCGTTGGCTCATGCTATTATCTTTGAGATGTTGCATATCTTAGATTCTTCCATGCAGCATTCCATTAACAAGGGTGAGGCGCATGCGGATATATTGCCTATATCCAACAAGACTCGTTTGAATCAGTTGTTCTATCAGTTTGTTCAGTTGCTGGAAGCCAACCATACGTCACGTCGTTATGTCCGTTGGTACGCCAACGAGATGGCCATAACCCCCAAGTATCTTACATACATATGCAATCAAGTGGCGGGAAAGACTCCGACGGATATTATCAATGCTGTTGCCATGCGTGAGACAAAGCAGATATTGTTGTACACGAATGACACGATAAAGGAGATAGCGTATGCTATGAACTATGCGAGTGCAAGTAGTTTCTGCAAGTATTTTCGTCAGCAGACAGGGGTTAGTCCCCAAGCGTATCGTCAGCAGAACAGACGTAATCGTTGATATATGATGCGTGATTTCACATTAGATACGTATCGTGCGTTGTTAGTATCTTTACGCGATGCAGGTTATGTGTTTATTACTGTAGAGCAGTATTTCTCGTATGTCCATACGGGTACATTGGAAAAGGCAGGTCAGCGTTGTGCGGTGTTGCGTCATGATGTGGACAGGTGTCCGGATAACAGTCTTCAGATTGCGCAGATGGAGCATGGTTTGGGCATACGCTCGAGTTACTACTTCCGTATAGTGCCATGCAGTAATCGTCCTGATGTGATACGGTCGGTAGTTGCTTTGGGGCATGAGATAGGGTATCATTATGAGGATCTGTCGTTAGCAAGGGGTAATATGGCAGAGGCGATTGTGCGTTTTGAGAATAACCTTGCGTATTTGAGAACTTTTTATCCTGTCCGCACGATCTGTATGCACGGCAGTCCGATGAGTAAGTGGGATGGGCGTGATTTGTGGAAAGAATATGATTATAAGCGTTTTGGTATCATAGGTGAACCTTATTTGGATATCGATTATGGTCGTATGTTCTACTTGACGGACACCGGTAGGTGTTGGGATGGTCACAAGGTGTCTGTGCGAGACAAGATACCGATGTATCATGACTTATGGGTGCGCCAAGGATTAGATTATCACAGTTCGTATGATATTATGGCGGCTGCTGTTGCCGGTCGCTTGCCGCACAGTATGATGCTGACCACTCATCCTCAGCGTTGGACAGATAATGTGTTCGGGTGGTTGTACGAGTTGCTATGCCAATCGCTGAAGAATGCTGTCAAACGAATGCTGTTTTGTAGGGCTGCACAATAGTCATTTGTCCATGCTTTGATGAGAAGTAGATAGACCTCTCCTGACCCCTCCAGAGGAGGGGGAATGTGTAATTTTTAATGTTTAATTTTTAATTATGAGATCTCATCTTTCCCTCCAATGTGTGGGGCAGAATATATACAGGCAAGTCTGGCGACTTGTCCGCAGGCGGGGCGCCCGCGTCCCCAGCGGGGAGGAATGTGTAATTTTTAATGTTTAATTTTTAATTAAGAGATCTCATCTTTTCCTCCAGAGGAGGGGATTTTTGAACATGGTTTGTTTCTGCTCAAGATCGGCTTATCCTCTGCTCAAGATCAGCACGAGTGCTGCTGTATGAAAATTGAGAATTTGGTGTTGATTTTTGAGGAATTTTGACAGTTTTTTGGGAGGCTAATGGGATGCATAGGAAGAATAGGTTGTGAAGGGCTTTTGGAAAGCGGTGTGTTTTATTGTTGTGTATTTGGCGCGTTTTTTGTACCTTTGCAAGTCAAATGCACAGCGAATACAGGATGTGTGTATAGTAGATGTGTGATGAGTGTATGGCAGAAGCGTGATGAATGTTTGGTAGAGTGGGGATGTTTCGTTGTATGAGGTTGCGGGTAGTCGTGGTGGAGAGTATAGCAGTCTAATAAACCCTAAATAATATACAAGAATATGGAAGTAAAAGAGTTAAAGAAGGTGTTTTACACCATCTATGGTCAAGAGTCACAGCATGTGTTTTTTGCTCCGGGTCGTGTGAATTTAATTGGTGAGCACACAGATTACAATGGAGGTTTTGTGTTCCCGTGTGCATTGAGTTTTGGTACGTTTCTCTTGCTTGCTCCGAATACGGAGAAGAAGATGCGTTTCTGTTCGTTGAATGTCCTTAAACGTCCGGATTGCGGCGGAGAGAAAGATGTGGTTGTAGAGAAGAAGTGTTGCGACAAGACACTATACGTTACGGAGATTGCGTTGGATGACGTCTGCACTCCGTTGGCACATAATATATGGGTAAACTATCCGTTGGGGAGTATCGCTCAGTTTGTGAAACGTGGTATAGGTATAGGGTGCGGGTATGATATGTTTTTCTGGGGCGATGTCCCTGCCGGTGCCGGTTTGAGCAGCAGTGCTGCTATTGAGGTTGTGACTGCCTTTGCTATGAACGAGATGTCAGGTGCCGGCTTTGATCGTACTGAGATAGCCAAGATTGGTCAGTTGTCGGAGCATGAGTTTGCCGGTGTCAATTGTGGTATCATGGATCAGTTTGCTTCGGCTCAGGGTAAGAAGGATTATGCTATTTATCTCAACTGTGACAGTTTGGATTTCACGTTAGTGCCGGTTAAGTTGGATGGTGTGAAGGTTGTCATCAGTAATACGCACTCGCCTCATAAGTTGGATTCGGGAGCATACAATGCTCGTGTGGCCCAGTGCAAGCAGGCTGTTGCAGATATCTGTACGGTTCGTCCTATCAAGAACTTAGCCGAGTTGAGTATGTCTGATTTCGAGGAGGTGAAGGGTGCTATCAAGGATGAGGTCGCCCGGCGTCGTGCCCACCATGTGGTCAGTGAGGTCAAGCGTACGAAAGATGCGGTAGAGGCTTTGCAGCAGGGCAACATAACATTGTTTGGCGAGTTGATGAATGCGAGTCATGTCTCGTTGCGTGATGATTATGAGGTGACGGGTAAGGAGTTAGATACTCTGGCCGAGGCAGCATGGTCGGTAGATGGTGTGATAGGTAGTCGTATGACCGGTGGCGGTTTTGGAGGCTGTACCGTGTCGTTAGTGAAGGAAGAGGCTATCCCAACGTTTATAGAGACTGTAGGTAAGATATATACTGAGATTACCGGTCTGAAGGCAGATTTCTATATCGCTCAGATTGGCGATGGTGCTCACAGGGTTGATTAGTTAGTTTGTTTATTGGTTTTATTGTGTGATGATTAACGAAGAGAGTTTTAACAAGCGTGTAGGGACCAAGCGTATTGGTCTCTATACGTTGCGTAATAATCGTGGTTTGCAGGCTCAGGTGACGAACTATGGTGCCAAGTTGGTTTCGTTGGTTGTGCCTAATACTGCCGGCGAGAAGGCAGATATAGTCTTAGGCTTTAGTACGTTGGACGAGTGGATGGAGAAAGAGACCTATTTCAATGCTATCATTGGTCGTTATGCTAACAGGATTAAGGATGGTCGTTTTGTGTTAGATGGTCTGACCTATCAACTACCTATCAATAATGGCACCAATTCGTTGCATGGAGGAGTGCATGGTTGGAACGAGAAGATATGGGAGGTTGTTGGTCAGACAGCGTATAGTGTGTCGTTGCATTATTGTTCGCCAGATGGTGAGGAGGGTTATCCGGGCAGGGTGGATGTGTTTGTGACATACTGCTTGACCCGAGAGAATGCTTTGCAGATCACTTATGAGGCTAAGACGGATAGCCCTACCATTGTAGGTTTCACTAATCATGCCTATTTCAATCTTGCGGGTGAGGGTAGTGGTGATGTCCGCGACCACACGTTGCAAGTGATGGCTGATGCGTATACTCCGTTTGATGACACGGCTTGTCCGACGGGTGAGATAGCCTCGGTTGTTGGTACGGCTATGGATTTTCGTGAGCCTCAGCGTGTGGGTGACCGTATAGATGATGCTTTCTTTGCTCCGGGCAGGGGTATAGACAACAACTTTGTCGTTTGCGGTGCGGAGCCTCGCAGTGGTAAGTTAAAGCAGGCTGCCGTGGTAGAGGCTGATGGTCGCAGGATGGAAGTGTGGACGACAATGCCCGGTTTGCAGGTCTATACAGGCAACTGGGTGGAGCATAACATCGGCAAGAGTGGTCGTTATTATGATGTCCAGCATGCTATTTGTTTAGAGGCGCAGAACTTCCCGGATAGTCCTAATCACGCTAATTTCCCTTCGCCTATCCTGCGACCGGGTGAGGTCTATTATGAGCGTACGGAGTATAGGTTTTAGTATTGCCTATCCTTTGTGTGGTTAGGTCTTGGCAGATGAAGCGGTTTTATATAGAGACATACGGCTGTCAGATGAATGTGGCGGACAGTGAGGTTGTTGCTGCTATCATGCAGACGACGGACTGTCAGATGACAGAGAGTGCGCAAGATGCGGATATCGTGATCTTGAACACTTGTTCTGTTCGTGACAATGCGGAGCAGAAGGTGCTACATCGTATTCAGGAGTTGGGTGGCAAGCACAAACATGGCAGGATAGTTGGTGTTATTGGTTGTATGGCAGAGCGTGTTGGTGAGGAGTTGCTTCGTGATTATGATGTGGATTTTGTGGCAGGTCCTGATGCATATATGGATATCCCGAATCTGTTAGGTCAATGTGAGCAGGGTGTTCGTGCAGCCAATGTCGTGTTGAGTAAGACGGAGACTTATCGAGATATCTTGCCCAGTCGTATTGGCAAGCAGATATCCGGTTTTGTGAGCATCATGCGTGGGTGTAACAACTTCTGTTCTTATTGTGTTGTTCCCTATACCCGTGGTCGCGAGCGTAGTCGTGATGTAGAGAGTATATTGCGTGAGGTGCGTGATTTAGAGTCGCGCGGGTATCGTGAGGTGACTTTGTTGGGACAGAATGTGAATTCGTATCGTTATGAGCGTGAGAGGGGTGATGGTGTGTTGGAGATAGTAGATTTTGCAGATTTGTTGTCTTTGGTGGCTCAAACTGTTCCGTCGATGCGTATCCGATTTACGACATCGCACCCCAAGGATATGTCGGATAAGACGTTGGAGGTTATTGCGAAGTACGATAACTTGTGTAAGTTTATTCACCTGCCTGTACAGAGTGGTTCGGACAAGATACTGAAGTTGATGAACCGCAAATATACCCGTGCTTGGTATTTGGATAGGATAGCTGCTATTCGTCGTATCTTGCCCGATGCCAGTATTGGTACGGATGTGTTCTGTGGTTTTCATGATGAGACGTTAGCAGATCATGCTGAGACGTTGTCTCTGATGCGTGAGGTGGGTTTCGACACGGCTTTTATGTTCAAATACAGTGAGCGTCCAGGTACCTATGCTCAGAAGCACCTGCCGGACAATGTTCCTGAAGATGAGAAAGTAAGGCGGTTGAGTGAGATTATAGCATTGCAGAATCAGTTGTCTTTGGAGAGTAATCGACGTGAGATTGGTCGTGTGGTAGAGGTATTGGTAGAGGGTTTTTCTAAGCGCAGTCATGATGATATGTTCGGTAGGACTTCGCAATACAAGACGGTTGTTTTCCCCCGTGCCGGGCGTCATATAGGCGAGATAGTCCATGTCAAGGTATTGGAAGCCAGTGCTGCCACCCTGAAAGGAATGGTTGTATAAAATCTCTTATTGGTCTGATGGTCAAATGGAGAATATTGCTTGTTCTTGTAAAAAAGTGTATTTTTTAGTAGGAAAGTTTGTAAGGTTCGAAGTAAAGTTGTACCTTTGCAGTCGAAAACAATAAATTTTCATAGTTAAGGTTTAGGTTTAATGGCAACGAGAGGCTGGGAAGTTTCTCGTTGTTTCTTAACTAAAAATTATTTTGTTTGTTTATAAATAGGCATAAAATTATCGTATTATGGAGAATAAAGATGAGAAAGAGACTATGCTCAATGAGTTACTACCCGATTTGAGCGATGTAGCAGAGGCTCGCAAAGCGTTTATTGCGAGTGAGGTTTTTAATCGTAAATACTAATAGAATAATATGGCAACAACTTACATGACCGCAGATGGTCTACAGAAACTGAAGGACGAGCTCCAATTTTTGGAGAGTACAGAGCGTCCTCGTGTGATAGCAGCGATAGCAGAGGCTCGTGACAAGGGTGACTTGAGTGAGAATGCAGAATATGATGCAGCCAAGGAAGAGCAAGGAGTGTTGGAGAGTCGTATCGCCGTGTTGAAAGGCAAGATAATGGATGCACGTATCATTGATGAGAAGAGTATTAAGACAGATGAGGTGCAGATATTGACGAAGGTTCGTGTTCAAAACCTGAAGACGAAACAGGAGAAGGTGTATCAGTTGGTCACCGAGAATGAGGCTAACATCTTAGAAGGCAAGATAGCCACTACCACTCCCATTGCCAAGGGTTTGCTTGGTAAGAGAGTGGGGGAAGTTGCTACCATTCACGTGCCGGCAGGAGAGTTGGAGTTTAAGGTATTAGAGATTGGTATATAAACTGTTATAGACTATGACTTTGTTCTCTAAGATTATCCATGGAGAGATTCCTTCGTATAAAGTGGCGGAGGATGAGCGTTTTTATGCGTTCCTGGATATTAACCCTTTGCAGAAGGGTCACACTTTGGTTGTCCCTAAGTTGTCAGAGCCGGAGGCCGACTATATCTTTGATTTGGATGATCAGACATTAGGTGATATGATGGTGTTTGCCAAGAAAGTGGCTATTGGCATAAAGCAAGCGACAGGTTGTAAGCGTGTAGGTGTCGCCGTGTTAGGTATGGAGGTTAATCATGTACATATACACTTAGTGCCTATGAATTCGGAGAGAGATATGCTATTTACTAATCCTAAGTTGCAGTTATCATCCGAAGAAATGAGTGAGATCGCGAACTCTATTGCACAAGCCATTGACCCGGTATAGGTAATTGCTTGTTGAGGATATAGAAGAGGCTGCCGAAGTGTCAGGCAGCCTCTTTGGTTGTTATGACAGTTATGGTAGGTGATCAGTTGCTTTTTGGGAGCCATGTCTGGCTACGCCCAAGAATACCTGCTTTGTCAATCGATCCGCGCAACACCAGTTTCCCTTCTCTATTCAGGTATATCTTACCATAGTAGAATTTGCCATTGTTGGGGTCCAGCACGCGTCCTCCTTGCAGTTCACCGTTCTTTAGGTGCATAGCCCGGATAATCGTCAGTCCTTCCATAGGCTTTCTGTAGTCTTCTCCTTTACATAGGGTGCAAAGGAGAAGTTCCGGGTCATCGACCTTATAGAGTATTTCCTTTATATCCCCATAATATAAGCCATCTGCTGCTTGGTAAATAGACACCACTGAGAATTGCTGTCCTGTCTCGTCATCCACAGTAATCCAATCACCCAAGATAGGGGTCTGTGCCGGGAGAAAGGCACAAAAGAGCATAGTTGTCAGCAGACATGTTAGTTTTTTTGTCATCATACAGTTCTTATTTACGCTGCAAAGGTACAAAAAGAGAAGGATACGCACAAGTATCCTGCAGGTTCTATATGATTGCATAGGTATGTGATAGACGATGGAGGAGGGTTAGAAGAGTAGGTGGTGCTTTGTTTTTTTTGCAAGAAATATCACAGGGAGTTGTGCGTGTCGGAAAAAAGTTGTACTTTTGCAGGCTTTTTCGAGTAAAGAGCACACCATTCATTTATTAACTCGGGCATGCAACTCGTGCAGTTGTAGTCCATAAAACAAACAAAACAAATGGCAACAAAGATTCGTTTGGCTCGTCACGGTCACAAAGACTATGCTTACTATCACATTGTAGTAGCAGACAGCCGTTCTCCTCGTGATGGCAAGATCATTGAGCGTATTGGTTCATTCAACCCCAACACAAACCCTGCAATGGTAGATTTGAAGTTCGATCGTGCTCTGTACTGGGTAGGCGTGGGGGCACAACCTACAGACACTGTTCGTAACATTTTATCTGATGAGGGTGTGATGTTGATGAAGCATCTCAATGGTGGTGTCGCTAAGGGTGCTTTCAGTCAAGAAGAGGCTCAGAAGCGTTTTGATGCATGGAAAGCTCAGAAAGATGCCAAGAACGGTAAGATTAGTCAAGCTGAGGCAGAGAAGAAAGTAGCTACAGCCAAAGCTCTTTTAGCGCAGGAAGTAGAGATTAACAAGACTAAGGCTGCGGAGTTAGCCAAGAAACGTCAGGAGGCAGCCGATGCATTGGCCGCCAAGGCTGTGGAGGCTGCCCAGGAGGCTGCTCAGGCAACAGAGGCTGAAGTTAAGGAAGAAGAGGTTTCTGCTGCAGAATAACAAGAGTCTCTACAAGGTGTATTGTGAAAGAGTTCAAAACGTGTTTTGGGCTCTTTCGCTTGTATATATAAAATAAATCCCGTATCTTTGCGGGCTTTTAAGGCACCATTCATTTCTACACAATGAACTACATAACGCTCATACTGACTATAGCAATGGTATTTGGGTTATCAGACTTTCTGACCGAGCGTGTGCCAGCCCTACAACGGGTGACTTATGTGGTGATGTTTTTGGTGATGTATGTGTTATTCACTATCAAGTATTACTATGGCGCAGATATACTACATTATCATAATCACTACGTGTGGATAGGTTCGGTGAGTGAAGTGTGGCATAATCCTGACAAGTATTCTTTTGAGATAGGCTACTCGCTACTATGTGCTTGGCTCAATAGTTTGGGTATATCGCTATATGGTATGACGGCTATCATATCCACCATTTATTTTGTTGCTATCGGGTTGTTGTTTAAGCAGATAGAACGTTATCGTTGTTTTGCATTGATGTTGCTTGTTGTGTTGGATTACAACCTAATCTTTGCTGCATTTCGCCAGTGCCTTGCCGTGTCATTTTTCATCTTTATGCTACTTTGTTTGCAAAACAAGAGGTACCTGTTGTCGTTTCTGTGTGCGATAGTCGTTATGGCGATGCATAAGTCAGGGATATTTGTAGTGACGCTGTGTCTGTTCGCCTACCTTTTACACAATGTGTCTGTGAAACCGATTGTATTTCAGATACTGATGTTTGTTCTTGGCGTGATGCTATTGTTCCCCTTGTCTCGCCTTTCTATCGGGATGTCAGATATGCTTCCGAATAGTGCTATGCATTCTATCGCGCATCACTTACAATTAGGCAAGCAGGTACAGAATATATGGGTTGTATATGCTATGTTGATAGTATGTGTGGAATACTATATACATTTTCAGAAGACACGTATGTCCACGCTTGCTATAGCTGCTATTGTAGGCATAGTGCTGTTGGCTACAGGTTACCAATACTACTATATACTGAACCGTATTCGTTCGTATTTTATTCCGTGCATAATAGTATGGGTATTTCAACTGGTACAGAGCAGTGAGAATGCCCATGATAGCATACCCTATGCGGCATTACTAAAGCAGACGTGTAGTGTCATAGTCTTTGCCTTCTGTATACACACCACAGTTTCCTTTACTCAGAAAGCCAAGAAATTACATGCACCTATCTACAATGCCTGTACACTATTTGACCTGTATCATGCGGACAAGAAAGGTGTGCGTGAAAAGCAACTGCAACAAGCGCGTATGTTTTGGAAGTATGACTTTATGAGGCACGAGAATAACACGTTATAAGATGATGATAACCATACTAATGTCCACATATAACGGGGCCGACTACTTATCTGAGCAGATAGATTCTATTCTTGCACAGAGTGTGAAGGATTGGCATTTGGTGGTACGTGATGATGGCTCGATGGACGGGACGTGGGAGTTATTGCAGCAGTATGCAGTTAAGGACCCGCGCATAGAGGTTGTTCGTGACGGTAAGAATATGGGGGCAAAAGGGAGTTTTGAGGTCTTATTGACAAGTTATGGGACAGGAGAGTATATTGCCTTTGCAGACCAAGATGATGTATGGTTACCAGACAAGTTACAGGTGTGTCTGAGTAAGATACAACAAGCAGAACAAAAGTATGGGACGCACACTCCTATCGTAGTACATACAGACTTGATAGTGACAGATGAGGCATTAAACATAATATCCGAGTCTTTTTGGCGATATGCTTATATTAAGCCTGTTGTTTTGAATCGACGGGCTGAATACTTGGCAATCTGTAACAGTGTAACGGGTTGCACGATGTTGTTCAACCAAGCAGCAAGAAAGTTATCGCTACCTTTCGGAGAGAAAGCACTCATGCATGACTCCGTAGTAGCAGTAAGGGTTAGAAAGGGCGGGGGATATGTATTGCCTGTTTACCATCCGACGATGTATTATCGTCAACATGGTGATAATACTTTGGGAGCCGTGAAGTATCATTTGTGGCGAAGTGTACCTGCACGCTATAAGGAGGCAAAGGAGCATTACTATGCTTACCATCCAGAGATATTCGCCGGGGTGTGGATGTTTATCTATTGGAAATTACGTTGTTTTTTTGAAGAACACATACGCAAATGAACTCTGTCTGCATAGCTTCCTATAATGGAGAGAAATACATAGAAGAACAGTTGCGGTCTATATTGCAGCAATTGTGTCCGGATGACGAGGTGGTGATATCAGATGATGGTTCAACGGATAGAACGATAGAGATAATAGAGAGTATTGGAGATAAGCGTATCCGAATAGTGCATAACGACTGCCATAACGTACGGAAGAACTTTGAGAATGCGCTTCGTGAGGCACGTGGCGAAGTGATATTCCTCAGCGACCAAGACGATGTGTGGCTGCCTGGCAAGTACGCAAGATGCATAGAGGAACTGAAAAAGGTGGACTTAGTATGTACGAACAGTATTCTGACAGATGAGCATTTAAATGTCATTTGCAATGATTTCTTCAAACAATATCATTCCAAGAAGGGGGTCATCCGTAATATCATCAATGGTACATATTATGGTTCATGTATGGCTTTTCGAAGAACATTGCTTTCATCAGCATTGCCCATACCTTCTTCAAAGGATGTGAATCATGACTTGTGGATAGGGCTGGTTGCCGAAATGACAGGTTCCGTGAAGTTTATATCAGAACCTTATTTGCTCTACAGAAGGCATATGAACACAGTCTCTCTAACAAGGGATTATTCCGACTGCCATTTTTACAACAGGAGTTCTCGCCCACTATGGGCAAAAATAAGAACACGAATAATCGTTTCGTATTATGTTTGTAAATTCCGAATCCAACATAAGTATGCAAGAAAACTTAGTAAGCATTATAACGCCTGTCTATAATGGAGAGCGTTTCGTGGTCCAGACCATAGAGAGTGTGCTTGCACAGACATACCCTCATTGGGAGATGCTCATTGTGAACGATGGCAGCACAGACAATAGTGAGGCCATTGTATGTAGATATGTGAACCAAGATTCTCGTATCCATTATTTCTATCAGTCCAATAAAGGTAGTGCCTCGGCACGTAATCATGGGCTTCTCGAAGCCAAAGGGAGATATATTGTTTTTCTGGATGCAGACGATTATTGGGATAGCACGTTCCTTGAGGAACAACTCCTGTTTATGCAAGAAAAAAAAACGCAACTTATTACAGCGTCTTGCCGAAGGGTTGATGAACAAGGCAAAGAAGTACTGCGTCCATGGATTGTGCCTGCACGTATGAATTATTATGACACACTCAAGACATGCAGTCTGCCTTGTCTTACAACGATGATTGACAGGAAAAACCTGCATGATGTGTATTTTCATGAGGAGTTACATAGTCTGCGTGATGATTATGTGTTGTGGTTATCTATTCTCAAACAGATAGATTATGCATACGGTAATGCACGTGTTCTTGCCAGTTACCGGTTAAATGCGCAGGGTGCAACGGCTAGAAAATACAAGGTAATCATCCCGCAATTCTTGGTCTATTACCGTATAGAGAAATTGGGATTATGCCGTAGTATCTACTACTTGGTGCATTGGGCTATTAATGGATATTTCAAATACAGACGCTAATGCTCAATGTCTCTATCGTTCTACATCGCCCGAATTGGGAACAAGTTGTCTTACTGACTGAGACGTTGCTGTGTTTTCAGGGTATAAATCGTATTTACTGGGTAGATAATTCACCGAAAGAAACGATGCCTCTCCCGCTCTCGTCTGACAAACTGACTTATATTTTCAACAGGAAGAATATAGGTTACGGTGCTGCACACAACATTGCCATACGTGAAAGTATATATGATGATATTCCTTTTCACCTCGTGATAAATCCAGACATTCTTGTGGATAGCCAATCTTTGGCGGAGATGCTTACTTTTATGCAGCAGCATAAAGAGGTCGGCAGTCTTATGCCGCACGTTATTTATCCCAATGGGCAGACACAGTTTTTGTGTAAATTACTTCCCACTCCGCTTGATGTTTTCGGACGGCGGTTCTTACCTCACCGTTGGATGGAGAAACACAATGCACGGTATGAGTTGCGCGCATCGGGCTACGACAAAATGATGAATGTACCCTATTTGAGCGGGTGCTTTATGCTGCTGCGCACGGAAGCCGTGTTGAAAGCGCGGCTGTTTGATGAGCGGTTCTTTATGTATCCGGAGGATATAGACCTGACACGGCGTATCCATCGCGATTATCTCACTGTCTATTTCCCTTACGCCACCATCGTACACAACCACGCCCAGGCATCGTATCATAGCCTGAAGATGTTGTGGATTCATAGTGTGAACATGTGTCGTTATTTCAATAAGTGGGGTTGGTTTTGCGATCGAGAGCGACGACTTTTTAATCGAGTCGTATGTGAAGCCTACCTCCCTAAGTAGTATCTGTCTGAGACATTCTCTCGCCCTTGATGCATTAGATACGATTTAAGAGATTGACATACGTGCTCCAAAGAAATAGTATTTTCATTGTGAGTCTTACATAAAAAAGAAGGATTGTCATCTCGACAACCCAATCTTTTACTTAACCTTAAATCTAATACCATGAAAAACACGATGCAAAGGTATAGCTTTCTAATAAAACCTCCAAATACTGTAGTAAAAAACATGTTATAAAGCATATATTTGTCATACTCACTTTGCAAAAAAACAATTGTTAAGAGATTGTATTGCTCGTTTTACGCTTTTGCACTAATTTTGTAGATGTATAAGAAGGCTATGATGAATATAATAAAAAACCAATATATACGTATTATGAAAAAGTTAGATCTTACTCAGTATGGTATCACTGGAACTACCGAGATCCTTTACAATCCGTCCTATGAAGAGTTATTCAAGGAAGAGATGAAGCCGGAGCTTACTGGCTACGACAAAGGACAACTCACCGAACTTGGTGCAGTTAATGTTATGACAGGCGTGTACACTGGGCGTTCACCTAAGGATAAATTTATTGTTCTTGATGAAAACTCTAAGGACACCGTTTGGTGGACTACCGATGAGTATAAAAACGACAACAAACCGGCTTCTAAAGAGGCTTGGAATGCTCTCAAAGTGCTCGCACAGAAGGAATTGAGCAATAAGAAACTCTATGTGGTAGATGGTTTCTGTGGCGCAAACAAAGACACTCGTATGGCTGTCCGTTTCATTATGGAAGTAGCATGGCAGGCACACTTTGTACGTAACATGTTTATCAAGCCTACTGAAGAGGAATTAGAGAACTTCGAGCCTAACTTTGTTGTCTATAATGCTTCTAAGGCAAAAGTTGAGAATTATAAGGAACTCGGACTCAACTCTGAGACCGCTGTTGTGTTTAATATCACCAGTCACGAACAAATTATTCTCAACACATGGTACGGGGGCGAGATGAAGAAAGGCATGTTCTCTATGATGAACTACTTCCTACCTCTCAAGGGGATAGCATCTATGCACTGCTCTGCTAATACTGATATGGAAGGAAAGAATACTGCTATATTCTTTGGACTTAGCGGCACTGGCAAGACCACACTCTCTACAGATCCTAAGCGTCTCCTTATTGGTGATGATGAGCATGGGTGGGATGATAGTGGTGTATTCAATTTCGAAGGTGGTTGCTATGCAAAAGTTATAAAGTTAGATAAAGATTCTGAGCCAGATATTTACAATGCTATACGTCGTGATGCTCTTCTTGAGAATGTTACTGTTGATGCCGAAGGGAAGATAGACTTTAACGATAAGTCTGTTACTGAGAACACGCGTGTAAGTTATCCCATTAACCATATTGAGAAGATAGTTAAACCTATCTCTGCTGGCCCAGCTGCAAAGAATGTCATCTTCCTTTCTGCAGATGCATTTGGTGTACTTCCTCCTGTTAGCATACTAACCCCAGAGCAGACTAAGTATTATTTCCTCAGTGGTTTTACTGCCAAGCTTGCTGGCACTGAGCGTGGTATCACTGAACCTACACCTACTTTCTCTGCTTGTTTTGGACAAGCTTTCTTGGAGTTACATCCGACTAAGTACGCTGAAGAACTTGTCAAGAAAATGGAGAAATCTAATGCAAAGGCTTATCTTGTCAATACAGGTTGGAACGGGACAGGGAAACGTATTTCTATTCGCGATACTCGTGGTATCA
>CAVKDW010000006.1:29937-57787 GCA_963655075.1 Muribaculaceae bacterium
GCTACAGAGTGGGATATCAAGGCAAAAGATCTTGCTGGTCGATTTATCAAGAACTTTGTCAAGTACGAGACCAACGCTGCTGGTAAAGCTCTTGTTGCCGCAGGTCCCAAGTTGTCATAAGATACTTATATATATCAAGAGAGAAAACATTTGACTATAGAGTAAATATAATAAAAGGGGAGTGCTTGTTTTTAGGCACTCCCCCTTTTTGTTTGCTACCCTACAGATGGACAAGTATCAACACGCACTAACTCCAGAAGTTGTATTGTGATAAGTGTGCAAATTTAGATTATCACTAACCACCTTGATTGACATTAAACGGTTAAAGCCTAATCCGGCTATATAAGCAAGCTCCATATCAAATACGCAGTTTGTGTAATTCGACTGCAATACGAAATCAGTGTTGCTGTAGCATACAGCATCAATGACACTGATGGGATTAGGTAACCAACATTTATCAATAGAAGATAAAGTCAATTTAGGCTCACTATATGTGACACATGGGTGGTTTAAGAGGACCTCAGTTACATGCACGATGCTGCCAATATCAAAGTTTGCACTGCCTGCATAGCCTATGTTCAGCAGTCGAACATCAAGTGATATCCCTCGTAAAGTTTTGAGAACATTGATTGCTCCTACTCCGGTCACAATAATCTCCCATAGTGTCCCATCGGCCATCTGCCATACATCGCCAACGAATTGGCCGGCTAAACATTGAGATATCAGTTTCCTTTCACCTTCTTCGGCTATGGTAATAATATTTTGCATCTAAATATCAGTTTATGATCAATATCTTAGTATAACCATGTGCAGTACCATCCTTCGTGTTGCAAATGGCAGTATAAACTCCGGATGCGACACGTTTACCTGTTGTGTTTGTCCCGTCCCATACAGCTTCCCCCCCTAATCCTTGTATTGTCTTAACTAAGTTACCGGAAGAATCCGTGATGCGTACTTCGGAATTATCCACCAATCCCCTAATAGTGATATACCCCTTATAGTTTGGATGAACAGGGTTTGGATATGCATATAGATTGGCATATGTACCCTCTGGTTTTATAGCATTGCTCATATAAGACACCAATCCTGCTCCTGTACCGATGAATACCTCGCCTGTATAGGGATGAATAGCAATAGATAAGACGTTATCACTCAACATGATGGAGTTTGATACGGTGAAGTGTTCTATTGTTTCTTGTCCGTCTGGTGACATTAAGTACACTCCGGATGTAGCTGTCCCTATCCACTTACGGTTTGCACTATCTACTACTATGCAGTTTATTTGTTCATTACCTAACAAATAATCTCCCAAACCTGTTCCATCATTACGACTCAAAATAATGCGTTCACACCGATTGGATGTCGTAAAATCAATAGAGGATGGTATCAAAAATACACCTGTTGAAGTCCCGACCCACAATGTGTTTTCTTGATCTTGTGCCAATGTATATATATATTCAGGCATTACGATTTTACCTTGTTGGTCATACCACATCTGACGATAAGTCACATTATCATCTGATGAGTTAGCCGGTGTGCCATTATCATCTATTAATATCAGTCCTGTATTGCTTCTACATTCCGGTATCCATTTCCAATGAGTATTACGTTTATCAACCAATATCTCTCCTGGCGTATAGAGTACCACACGGCTACCATCAGCGTAGATATTAAATGAAGACCACTCCCCATTTTGTTGTATCACATGTACATTCGGCACGTTCCCTGCGTTTAATACCCACAAATTACCCAAGTCATCATACATTGCTCCATCTGTTCGAGTATAATAAGCAGGAACGGCTGGAGCCGCAGACTGAAGAGGACTGTTAGATGGTTGGTACAGTTTTATAGCCTCCTGCCCATTCATCTCTAACATTCCTGTCCCATACGTCGTTACAAAATAGTGATTAGCATCTTGTGGGTCTTGTGCTACATTCATTACATCACGTATATCATTGCCTGTCATGGCAAGCAATTGAGCATAGGTGATATTGGTCCATATACCATTCTCGTAATACATAATAGTACCCTCACGATGCGCTTCCGTTGCCCAACGACTGCCTGGCATCACATATAATCTGTCACCAAAGAAGCGTAACCTATACGACATATTATTCACAGGACCATCTGGATGAAACTCCTGAAAGTCTGATTGGCGACGAACTAACCCCTGCAGCCTTGTTGCGAACCATATTGTTGATCCATCCTCCACTATATCATTAATAGTCCCATAGAAAATATCCATAACAACATGGCAACCTTCCTGTACACGAGCTATGCCATCATGTCCGGATAGTAAAGCATATAATGAATTCCCTGACAGGCGCAATCCGCGTAACACGTATTCTGATGAGTGTTTCACCCACCTTTCTTGCCATGTCCACAAAACACCATCACTGACGATATACAATGTATCACCATATAAAGCCAATCCGTCTGCTGTTTTCCCATTTGGCAACAATCGACTATTCCAGAAGGAGAAATCTGCGAGATTAGCCTTAAGACTGGCAGTGTAAAGGAGATTCTTAGATATGGCATAAATACTGTCCGCATCAATCGTAATATATTGAATGGGCACCTCTTTTGCTTCTTCCCCTACATAGTATGTATCCTCTATCTCATGCTTTTTCAGATTAAGAACAATAATACCAAAATTCATAGCCAAATAGGCCTTCTCTCCACTCATCACTATGTCATTTACTTGCATAGAACTGTTACTCTGTCTCAAATATAAATCTGGGATATTAACAATACTCCCCCCGCTATCCATTAGATCTAACTGACCATCTTGATAAGTAATCAGCATACAATGTAGTGCTGCGTTGTATGCTATATTATCTATCACAGAGCCATTCAAACCAGATAAACGACTATAATATTCCAACTCCTCACTCTGCTTGTCTACAGAAAACAATGCCCCATTGGACAAAGCATACACTTTATTGGGCATTGCTACCACTTGGCTTATACTTGAATAGGCAGGGTGTGCTCGCCACTGAAGCATGCTGCCATATGTCCAGTTGTCTTCCGAAGTATCTAAATACCATTGTGATGTAGATGTTTTATCTGTATATAGTTGATACGATACCAATCCTTCTCCCGTACCGATATACATAATATTTCTCTTATCATCATAAGCCAATGACAATACTGTGTTTGTCGGCATTGGAGTGTTGTCACTCGTATAATGAGCCTCTATCTTGGTTAGTTCTTCATCCAATACATATACCCCGGCAGTCTGTGTTCCTAACCAAACACGATTCTCTTTATCAAAAGCAATAGCATTCGTACGTTCCGTTTCCAATAAACAATCTCCGTTGGTCATGCGGATAGCTAAGCGCTTACAACGATCTGAAAGTAGAAAGTCGTTATTCTGTTCCAATATGATAGGACCTATTGAAGAACCTACCCATACATCACCATTTGGTGCTTGTGTGATAGTATAACAATTCTCTGGTGATACGGCACGACCATTTTGGTCGAATAATTCTGTACGCACTTTCAATACATCATCACTACCATCGAAAGTAGTACCACCGTCATCCAAGAGTAAGATGGCCGTGGTGTTACGACAAGATAACATCCATTTACGATGACTATTACGACTATCTATGCATATCTCTGCAGGCGTATATATCATGAAACGTTTTCCCCCGTTATATAAGTTTACCCCACGCTGACTGCCATCTGGCATGAAAACAACTAATGTCGAATCAACATTGCTTGCATTTTCTACCCATACTCGACTTTCGTTATCGAAAATAGCCCCATCCGTACGAGTGTAAGCGTCTGGGTTTTCAACAACAGCGGAAGATAGCAGACTATTCTCCGCTGTATAATGTTTCCATAGTTTGTCTTCTTTAAACTCATATACCCCTGTCCCGTAACTGGTCACAAAGAAGTGTCCTGCATTGTTGACATCTACCGCTATATTCATAAAATCAAGTGCAGGTTTATGTGTCTTTCCTACAATATCTTCAGTAGATATATGCGTCCAATGCCCATCATCCAATATCATCACACAGCCAGGCGTATTATTTTGAACTGCCCATCGCCCGCCGGGGACAACAAACAATCGCCCTTGTGATGTCGTCATGCGATATGGAATATTAACTGCAGGACCTTCAGGTAAGTAGTTACTCTGCTCTCCTGTACGTGTGCGACGAGTTATGCCCTGTGTACCTCCTGCTTGCCAACAGTCGCCATGTTCATCAATATAATATTTTCCTTTCTTCTCATCGAAAGGTATCGGCATGTGAGAACATATATGCCAATAACGATAATCAACCAATTTAGAGGTTAAAGCGGCACTATACACGTGTGATTCTGTCTGTGCATAGATACTATCACCAACCAACAACACATCTGTCACACGAACTTCCTCTGCTTCTTGACCTATGTAATATGTCTCAAGAAACTCATACTGTACCAAGTCAAACAACAAGATACCAAAATCCATAGACAAATAGGCCTTATCGCCAACAATCGTAACATTATTACAAGACTTGGAAGCCGTCATCCTCTTCTGATACAAATCCGACACATAACGTATCCCCCGATCACTCATAATATCCATTTTGCCATCCGAATACAGTAACAATAATTGTGCACGAACAGAGTCATACGCGATGCATGCTAAGTTAGAACCATGCAACCCGGAGCGATTATCATATTTGGTCAACCGTTCAGACTGTTTGTTGACCGAGAAAATAGCCCCATTCGCTAAAGCGTAGGTCTCTGTGGGTGTTACTGCTATCTGACGAACACTATTGTATGCAAAATGTGTTGACCATTGCGAATTAGAGGCTTGGGTATAGATACAACAAACACTCATGCCAATGACCAAGAACACAACTCGTATCAATCGCATCGTATGCATACCATTCAACTGTTTTTTAATAGTTCACACAACGCTGCCACAGCCATAGCACGGTGACTGACAGCATTCTTCTGAGCAGCAGACAAACATGCAAAAGTTTGTTCATATCCATCTGGAATAAATAACGCATCATAACCGAACCCTCCTGTACCACTCTCTGCATAAGCTATCGTACCTCTCACTCTACCTTCCACCTGCTCCACTTTCCCATGACGAATCAACGTGATAACTGTACGAAAACAAGCAACGCGATTATCTATTCCCATTAGTTCCTCCAATGCTTTCTTCCTATTCTTGGCATCATCTATAGGCTCACCCCCCCAACGTGCTGTATGAACCCCGGGAGCCCCTCCTAACGCCTCTATCTCCAATCCGGTATCGTCTGCAAAGACACCATCGAAAGAAGCCTCACCTATAGAGTGAGTTTGGGTATAATCCCATACCGTACGCGCCTTGATGAGAGAATTCTCTTCTAACGTGGCACCTGTCTCGTCTATGTCCTGTTCAAAGCCTGTCGAACGAAGACTCAAAACCTCTATATCTGCCGGAAGAATCTGACGTATTTCCTCTAACTTGTGGGCATTATTAGATGCAAACACCAATCTCATAACAATATCACCTTTATCTGTCTTTGTACATCTCCTCGTAGTATTTCTCATAATCGCCTGAAATGATATTGTCAAGCCATGCTTGATTATCAAGATACCAACGCACAGTTTTCTCTATCCCCTCTTCAAACTGCAGTGATGGTTCCCAACCCAATTCTCGTTGCAGTTTACGAGAGTCTATAGCATAACGCATATCATGCCCGGCACGATCAGTAACAAAAGTAATAAGATTCATATCTTCCCCTTCTTGGCGACCCAACAACCGATCCACTGTATGAATAATAACCTTGATAATGTCGATATTCTTCCACTCATTAAAACCTCCGATATTATAGGTCTCGGCTATGGTACCCTTGTGGAAAATAAGATCAATAGCACGTGCATGATCCTCTACATACAGCCAATCGCGGACATTCTCCCCTTTACCATAGACCGGCAACGGCTTACGCAAGCGAATATTATTGATAAATAGAGGTATCAGTTTCTCAGGGAATTGATATGGACCATAGTTGTTTGAACAATTGGTTACTATCGTAGGCATGCCATAGGTGTCATGAAAAGCACGTACAAAATGATCAGACGAAGCCTTCGATGCAGAATAGGGACTATGAGGATTATACTTGGTGGTCTCGACAAAGAAATCCTCTCCGTATGCACAATGATGTTGAACAGAACTGGCTCTGGTTGTGAAAGGTGAGGGAAGACCTTCAGGATGCGTTAACTCTAAAGCACCATAAACCTCATCTGTAGAGATATGATAAAAACGCTTACCCTCATACCTCTCGGGCAGTGATTCCCAATATAGTTTAGCAGCCTGAAGAAGTGACAACGTACCCAGCACATTGGTCATAGCGAAAGTAAGGGGATCTTTTATTGAACGATCTACATGACTCTCTGCTGCTAAATGGATAACCCCCGTCACGTGCTCCTCTTGCATCAATGCATACATAGTATTGAAGTCACATATATCTGCTTTCACAAAACGATAGTTTGCTTTCCCCTCGATATCTTTTAAGTTAGCCAAATTACCTGCATAGGTCAATTTATCTACATTGATAATGCGATAATCGGAATACTTGTTCACAAACAATCGAACGACGTGGCTACCTATAAAACCCGCGCCACCGGTAATGATGATAGAAGTCATAGTATGTATTGCAGCTATGCTGCTGACTAAAAAGGTTATATATTTATTTCAAAAAAATACATTGCCATCTCTCAATAATATCACCAAGTGATAGAACTGACTTTCGTCTCAAAGAAATTGCTTTCTTGCGACTGACCATCGCCTACCGTACCACTCAATAATCTGTATTTCCCGTAACTCCCCCATGATGCCGGCTTGTCCTCTATGTACATATCCTCCCCTGTGTCGTTGCTGACATAACTGCTAATCATTGCCTGCATAGTGCGTACACGCTGCTTGGCCGCTGCGGGTTGCATCAAACTGTCATTCGTGGCTATCTGCTTGATATAACGCTTGTACGTATCCTCAAACTCTTTTATGGACAACACCTTGCGCATCAATATACGGTCTCCATCACGACTCCCCCAATTCAACATGTCTTTCGTCCCGGGATTACCAAAAGACTCCTGCCCCGTACCTAACGTGTTATCATAATCAAATGGAATGAAATAGAAACGGTGGTTACTGTCAAAATAGAAGAAATAGTTGTTTTGATTACACCAATAGTCATCCCACATCCCCACCATCACATTTACCGCATAAGCACGCAACAATAGATCCACGTCCACGTATGCTGTCAGCCATGACTTCAACGTGTCACTACCCGATGGCAATACGGTCATATCTTGGATAAAATCTTGCAACTCCGTTTGAGCCGAAACTAACGACTTCTTGTTGGTCTTCAAGTCATATACTGGATTAACCAATCCATAATCATCCGACAACCCCATACGTGCCGTATCCGTGTTACTAAGATCTGCACCATAAGCCGCTTTCCACATATTACCTTTCTTATCCGGTATATGACCCTCTTTCAGACGATCATCTAACCACCCCTTACGCGGATTCTCGATCATCGCATACACTCCCATATACACAGGCTTGGTATCACCCTCTATATATACCGACAAACGGCAATAGGAAGCATAAGGGGCTGACCATACATCAAAACGATGAAACAAATCATAACAGAACACCTCCCTGCAATAAGCCGCATCATCCTTGTGCCACTTCAAAATCAAACGATCACAACCAAAGAACCGCTCCCCGCTCTCATATTTGGTGAAAGCAATGCCAAAATGAGCATGGTGCCATTGCGCACCATTCTGATGAGAAACACCACTCGAAGACTCCGGACGACGACGGGACGTGTTACCACGAGGACGCAAGCCGACACTATCACGATAATATTCAAAACCGTCTTTCTTGAACGAGAAGTGGGCAGGCACATACAAACCATTGTCCGGCCACGTGTCAAAATTACTCAAATAGGTGTTCCAATCATCAACAGTCACTGTCAGACATATTTCCGGAACGGACGATATATCAAACAGATAGGGTAAATTACGCTGCGTATCATCTTTACGAACAGGCTGCGTCGTGGTGGTATCAACAAAAGTTATACTATCCACGTTGGCGATCTGAAAAGAAGTCTTCTCTCCTCCTTCCCAAACATACATCAACTGCTGTGCTTGTACCCCAAGACAAGCCCCGCACAACAATATAAAACAAACAAACTTCTTCATATCATATAACATATCGTATTTGCTTGAAATGATAACTCTGTACATCTCCATTCTCCTTGCGAAGAACCAATTCCCCCGTATCCGACACATCTACTATCTCTGCTAAGAACGGGACGTAGCCTTTGTCATCCTTACGGACAATGCTCGTGGGCACTATACTAACTTCACGCTCTACGTAAGGGAATAACCCATCACGCCTGTACAGATGCGATGTGTATATGCGGTGCAATGTTTCAGTATCTGTCTCTGATACCTTTTCCAAGATACCTAAAAACTGGTTCAGCAACTCCTCTGCATCAAATAGCCGGCCCACTATCTCACGCATAGAGATAGGATTGGGTGCGGAACTCTTCCATTCCACCTGATTGACATTGACGCCAATACCTACAATGGAGTAGTGTACCTTCTCTCCTGTCAACACATTCTCTACCAATATACCTACTAACTTTTTATCCCCGTAATAGATATCGTTAGGCCACTTGATATATAGTTGCTCTTTCGGTATATGACAAGACAACATATCCCACATCGCCACTGACACCACCTCTGTCAACCCAAACTGCTCACCTGCCCGCATATCGGGATAACGCAGCAACGTCGAGAACAACAGGTTCTCCCCATCCGCACTCTCCCAACTGTTGCCCGCTTGCCCACGACCTGCCGTCTGATAGTCGGTACGAATAGTGTACAGATGAGGTAATGCATCCGAATACTGCTCCCGCAACAACGTGGACGTACTATGTGTTTGCCTTATATACATCGACCAGATATTGCTCTATGACTTGTTGAATGACCTTTGGCTTTGCGTTCGCACTGTTTACCATCACAGCAAACACCCACACCCTGCCATCGGGCAGGAAGATATATCCCGCATAGTTCTTTGTCCCTGCTATCGTACCACTCTTGGCACAGACCCTTCCATGCAAGGGCGAACCTGCTAAAAAACTATGTAACGTACCGCTTTCTCCACTGCACGGTAACGAATGAACAAACATATCACGATTACGCGAACCATACATATACCGCAACAACTGTACAAACTGTGCCGGTGACACCGCATCCTGAGGGGCTAAACCACAGCCGTCCAAGATGCGGGCCGTGTATAGACTCACCCCTCTGTTACGCCAATACTCTCTGATAAAATCTGAAGAGTTGTGTATGGTACAAGGAATACTATATTGCGCACCAAAGCGACGGAATAGCATCTCTGCATACAAGTTGTCCGACTTGTGATTCGTATGTGCTATAATATCCAATAAAGGCTCACTTTCATACACAAACAACTCCTTGCGAACGTCAGTCCTTAGACCCGCCTCTGACAAATAACGCGCACTACCATCCACACGCACACCACCCGCTTTCAATACAGAGGTAAAATCACGCGCCAACACCAGTGCTGGATTAGGTAAGTCGCCCATCACACCAAATGTCTGCCTGTTTGCAGGCACACTACCTACTAAATATCGACGATTACTATAGGGCACCCCGTGCACAAAAGCACCATCGTACGAGATATGCGTGCAGCGGATATGATTTTCAAACTCTATCTCAGGAACGGCCGGCGTTGTATTCAACACCTCTGCAATAGTACCTACAGCACCACTGCGCAACACAATGTTCATCGTATTATCCAAATACGACAAGGCAAAAATACCGGGAGCATAATAATTCCCTGCGTCCTCCCACAACCACGCAGGATTCAATGCATCGCCATCAAAATACGACACATCGGCTATCACAGCCCCGGTTATATGTCGGATACCCGCCTCTCGCACCTTGCGTGACCAATGGTACAAGAACGCTCGACTGCCTATATGGCGTGAACCGAACGTAGGGTCACCACGACCCTCTATATACAAGTCCCCATACAAAATGCCATCACGTATATATCCAGAATATGTTATTGGAGTCTCTATCCGGTAGTTACCTCCCCATAACTCCATAGCGGTAGCCGTCGTCAACAACTTGATCGTCGAAGCGGGAGGAACAACACTGTGCGAACGGTAAGCATCTATGGTATCACCTGTCTGGTAATCACATATCAACACAGCCACATTCGCATCCCTTGTCACAGGATGGGTTGTTAATATGGATAGTAGCAATAATAACAGCATAACTCTAATATCCAACTCTTCAGGCCACAAAATTATACAAAATATCTGACATACCCAACTCTTCACCGCATATACGTCATACATAACACATCATACATAACACAGGTACGTCTTTGTTCCTTACTCCTTATCCTTTAACTAACTCAACTATATCAACTATTCAACTTGTTCAACTTCTCCTAAACTCCTCAACGGATAAACGAATAAACCACCTGCGAAGATACCGGAGAGGTCTATGGACGCGGGCGAGAGGACACGACAGCCAACATGAAATCACTAACGTGCAACCATAAACGTGAGCGCAGCAAACCATCAATTACACATTAAAAATTACAAATTAAACATTAATACAATCTTGTGCAGAACATAAGCCGATCTTGAGCAGACCTTAACCTGACCTGAACAGCCCTAAACATATAGTATTTTTAATATCTAACAACTAAGGTGGGGAAGTCTCCCGTTCATCCCATTAGACCGATATGCCCCATTCGTCCCATGGGACTCTTTATCCCCATTGGACTTATTCGTCCTGTTAACTAAAAACAACTCCTGAACCAAACAGACAAAAATAATAGACGTATTGTATGTTACGAAAAAAAGTAGTACCTTTGCACGTTTTTGTGATACATATGAATAATAGAATGGAAGAATTAGAACAGTTGGAACATCTGGATAAATATGATGGTTCGAGTATTCAGGTTTTAGAAGGATTAGAGGCGGTAAGGAAAAGACCGGCCATGTATATTGGCGACATCTCACAAAAAGGTCTGCATCATCTCGTTTACGAAGTGGTAGACAATGCTATAGATGAGGCGTTGGCGGGCTTCTGTAACCACATCGAAGTCTTTATCAACGAGGATAACTCGATATCCGTACAAGACAATGGACGTGGTATCCCGGTAGATATGCACCCGAAAGAGCACAAGAGTGCACTCGAAGTGGTAATGACGGTGCTGCATGCCGGTGGTAAGTTTAACAAGAATAGTTACAAAGTATCTGGAGGTCTGCATGGCGTCGGCGTCAGTTGTGTCAATGCACTGTCCACAAAATTGCGCGTGGAGGTACGGCGCGACGGAAAGATATATGTGCAAGAGTACGCCAAAGGTAAACCTACCTGCCCGGTACACGAGATAGGGACATATAACGCTGAACGGGGAACAGGTACATTCGTGCAGTTCTGGCCGGATGATAGTATATTTACCGAAACGATATACCAGTATGACATCCTGGCAAATAGAATGCGCGAGTTGGCATATCTCAATGCAGGGGTGCGCATCACGCTCACCGACCTGCGACACCCCGTTGCACACACCTCTTCTGCAGAAACAGAAACAAGCGATGTGACAAATGTTAAATCCGTGCAGGCTGCAGACGGTAAGTGGTATAAAGGAGAGGTGTTCTACTCGGAAAAAGGACTCAGTGAGTTCGTCCGTTACATTGATGGCAATCGTACACCACTCATCTCTGAAGTCATACATCTCAGTAGTGACAAGTTCGGCACACCCGTGGAGGTGGCAATGATTTACAATACCGACTTCAACGAGAATGTACACTCATACGTCAACAACATCAATACCATCGAAGGAGGTACCCACGTTGCCGGTTTCCGTACCGCGCTGACACGCGTGATGAAGAAATATGCGGAGGATAGCAAACTGCTTGAGAAAGCGAAACTGAAAGACAAAGACGGAAACTCAACCATTGACCCTAACGATTTCCGTGAAGGGCTGACAGCAGTGATCAGCGTCAAGGTGGCAGAACCGCAATTTGAGGGGCAGACAAAAACAAAACTGGGGAACTCCGAAGTGACGGGTATGGTGTCATCCGCTGTCAGTGAGATGCTGACCAACTTCCTCGAAGAGCACCCGGAAGACGCAAAGAAGATAGTAGAGAAAGTCATACTCGCTGCACAAGCACGTATCGCTGCACGCAATGCGCGACAGAGCGTACTGCGTAAGTCACCTCTCAGTGGAGGGGGACTACCGGGTAAACTCTCCGACTGCGAGAGCAAAGACCCTGCTGAATGCGAACTGTTCCTTGTCGAGGGGGACTCCGCAGGAGGGACAGCACGTACAGGACGGGATCGTAAACACCAAGCCATATTACCACTGCGAGGGAAAATACTGAACGTGGAGAAAGCAATGGAACATAAGGTGTTCGAAAGCGAAGAAGTGAGAAATATATTTACTGCGTTAGGTATTACTTTTGGAACAGAAGACGACCCCAAAGCACTAAACCTGAGCAAGATACGTTACCACAAAGTCATTATTATGGCAGATGCGGATGTGGATGGTGCGCATATCGCTACATTGATTATGACACTATTCTTCCGGCACATGAAAGAGGTCATAGAACAAGGACACCTTTACATCGCTATGGCACCTCTGTATATGTGCTCCAAAGGTAACTATCACGAGTATTGCTGGAACGACCAGCAACGACACGCGTTTATCCAAAAATATGGCGGAGGCGACGAAAAACTTATAAAGACACAGAGATACAAAGGTCTTGGTGAGATGTCTGATGAACAACTGTGGGAAACAACCATGGACCCGGCACGAAGACTGCTCAAGAAAGTGACGATAGAGAATGCGGCGGAAGCCGACCGGACAATAGCCATGCTCATGGGAGATGATGTAGCACCAAGACGGGAGTTTATCGAACAAAATGCTACGTACGCAAAGATTGATGCCTAAAACATAAACAGACAACAACCCATGAGAATAGCCGTATACTGCAGTGCTAAAGACAAAATCCCGGAGGAGTACCTTGCCTTGGGAGATAAACTGGGGAAATGGATGGCTTCTGCAGGACATACACTCGTATATGGCGGAGCAACAGGAGGACTGATGACACGCGTCAGCCAGGCGGTGAAACAGTATGGGGGTGTAGTGGTCGGCGTCATATCACAACGCATAGTTGAAGCAAACAGAAAAGCAGACAACTGCGATGAATTGTACTTTGTGCAGACACTCAATGAGCGCAAACAACAGATGAAAGAGTTGGCGGATTGCTTCGTATGCCTCCCCGGGAGTTACGGGACAATCGACGAAATGATGGACGTGATAGCAAGTGGAACGATAGGTGAACACCGCAAACCTGTATATGTGCTCAATTATCATGGATACTACGAAGGACTCAAACAACAAGCGAGCAATATGCACAAGTTGGGATTTCTCCCCCCTATCGAACAATTCGCACCTGTCTTCGTGGACACATTGGACGAACTAATTAGCCAAATTAACGAATAGCATACAAAAAACAATAATAGCATGGACCTGTATCTCAGTTTACTCAACCAACGATTGTTGACAACCAATAAGTTCGAAGGACGGCTACTCGAACAAAAAGAAATGGTAGTCCGCTACCGCAAGGTGGAAAAAAGTCAGGAACTGGCAGAGTATATTAGTTTGGAAAAAGTGGTTAACACCAAGGCTTTCCAAGACAACAAACAGAAACTGCTTAAGACGAAGTATCTCGATACATACGAAGGCAAAACGGCTGTTAAGTTCAAGATATTGTCTATGCACCTCTCTGTACGACAGTACATCGCAAACAAAGATGATGCAAAGAAAGCGGCACGCTACTTGAAAAAACGAGTAATACAACGCTATATAGCGCTGCTGTCAGAAACGCAAAAAGAAGGGTTCCGGGAAGCAAATGCCTTTTGGAAAAATGCCAAACGGTGGTACACCACAGAAGAAAGCAAACAAGATGCACGCTATAACGAACTAAAGAATAGCGCAGACATTCGTTTCTACCTCTCCAAAGACCCCAAACAGATTGATAAACTGGAAACGTTCACCGAAGTCCTGCACGATGATTTCAACTGGTCAGTACTTTCTGACAGCCAATGGAAAACAGGGTTCGCATACCCAAACAAAGAGTTTCGTACACACCATTCCTACACCGACGACCGACTCGCATATAACCAAGGTCAGAATACCAAAGTGAGGGATAGTATCCTACATATATACACCAAGAAAAATACAATCACTGCACCGGCATGGGATAGTAAAAAAGGATTGCTCATGCACCAGTTCCAATACACAAGCGATGTCCTGCAGAACGCTGACGCAACCGGTATCACTGGAGGTGTAATACAAGTCAAAGCACAGGGCATAGGCAACCTTACACATGGGGTTTACCTATGTGGGAAAACAGCACAACCCCTCGTATCCGTATTCGAATCACATAACAATGTCCTCTACGCTTCTGCTATCACTGAGAATAGTCATTACCACCATAGAATAGGTAGAAAACCATTTGGGTTCTTTATCTACACCCTTGTATGGAACAAAGACGAACTTATTTGGTATGTCAATAACATTGAGGTCGGACGTACACGCAACACACTACCTGATGAACCACTGCATATCCAAATGCGCACATCAGCACCGACTACCAAAAAAGCCTCGGAAGGACAGTTGGAAGTGGATTGGGTACGAGTATTCACGCAAAAATAAACCTACACCATGTTCCTAATTGCCGGACCTTGTGCCATAGAAAACAGAGAGGTAGTCTTGCAAACAGCGGAGACACTGCATCATGTGTGCAGCGAACTGCATATACCCCTGTATTTCAAATCTTCTTTCGACAAGGCAAATAGGACGACCACATCTGCACGTGGGGTAGGCATGGAACAGGGACTGTCTATCCTGCAAGAAGTCAAAGACACATACAAATTGCCGATTCTTACGGACGTACACGAATCATACCAATGTGCACCGGTGGCACAAGTGGCAGATGTGCTGCAAATACCGGCGTTCCTGTCACGACAGACAGACCTGCTACAAGCGGCAGCACGGACAGGAAAGATTGTCAATGTCAAAAAAGGACAGTTCATGGCACCATGGGACATGCGCGGTGCTATCGCCAAGATACAAGAGATCGCAGGCTATGACACACAGAAGATATGGCTCACTGAACGGGGAACAACATTTGGATATGGCAATATTGTAGTGGATATGACATCACTCGTCACCATGCGACAATATGGATTTCCCGTGATATTCGATGCTACACATGCTGTACAGAAACCAAGTAGCCAACAAGGAATCACACAAGGGAATAGAGAGATGATACCATACCTCATGCGGGCAGCCGTGGCAGTAGGTATAGACGGCCTGTTCCTTGAGGTGCATCCGGACCCCGATAAGGCTATATCCGATGCGGCTAATCAATTACGGCTGAGAGATATACGGCAGATACTGCTGCAAGCTATCGCAATAGATGATACACGTCGGCAATTAGAAAAAAACGAATCTCATGAGTTATTCAGATAGAGCAAAACAGATCTTCGATGAGGAGATAAACGAACTGAAACACCTCAGTACAACCATTGATAGCAGTTTCGATGAGGTAATCAAAGTGTTGTATGCCTGCACCGGCAAAGTGGTGGTCATGGGAATAGGTAAGACCGGTATCATCGGACAGAAGATAGCATCATCTCTTGCTTCCACAGGAACACCCGCTATATTTATCAATGCTACAGAAGCCGTGCATGGAGACCTGGGAATGATAGGGAACGCGGATATAGCACTTCTTGTTAGCAATAGCGGAGAAACCAGCGAGATACTTAATGTCATCGACCCGTTACATCGACTGGGGTGCAAGATCATCGCATTAACCGGCAATATGCAATCACCGCTCGCTAAACGGGCAGATTATGCTTTGTCGGTACACGTGGACCACGAAGCATGTCCACTCGGACTGGCACCGACAACCTCAACGACAGCCACCCTGCTGATGGGTGACGCCCTCACCGTTTGCCTGATGGAGATACGGCACTTTAGAGCAGAGAACTTCGCTATGTATCACCCGGGAGGAGCCTTGGGAAGACGACTGCTCGGACGAGTGAAAAACTGTATGACACAACGTGTGCCGCGCGTAGAACGCACCACACCGTTTCGCGAACTCGTATGTGAGATGACAGACAAACACCTCGGGATGACAATGGTCTATGACCATCTGTCACCGATGGGTACATGCCAGGGTATTATCACAGATGGAGATCTCAGACGTGCTATACAGAAATACGATGACCTGCATATCACAGCCGCTGACATCATGACACCGTCATATAAACATGTATGCCAAGAAGCACTGCTCACAGATGCTCTGGCTATCATGGATAAGTTCAATATAACAACACTTGCTGTTACAGAAACTCCGGACTCAACGGATATTATTGGTATCATATCCATACACCATATTATCGACTTCCACCAATGATAATACACCTGCCCATAACACTTGACAAACTCTATGTACAATCTGTAGCATCATCCATACCTGCTATTGTACTGCCTCAGACGGACAAGTATGTGCTTATCACACATTGTGACGTGCAACAACTGCCTGCTTCGTTGACCGAAATAGCCACAGACTATTGGGCGATGCCGACCGATATGCAACTGTCAGCACGAACATATCACCCGGACACTTACCAGGTTAGTATAGGTAACACCTGTATTGGAGGCGATGGACACAACCAACTTATGATAGCAGGACCATGTGCCGTAGAGAGCCGCGAACAAATAGAACAATCATGCCAAATGCTCGTCAGCCTTGGCATACGCGTACTAAGAGCAGGGTGCTATAAACCAAGGACTTCTCCATATACTTTTCAAGGTCTTGAGGAAGAAGGACTACAACTGCTCGCGGAAATGCGAAACAAGTATGGACTGCTCATTGCCACCGAAATGCGTGATGCGACACATGCGGACAAAGTTATACAGTATGCCGACATCGTACAGATAGGAGCGAAATCTATGTACGACCATGCACTACTAACCGCTGCAGGGCATTGTGGTAAACCGGTCATCTTGAAACGAGGTTTCGGAACGACGCTCCAGGAACTTATGGACGGAGCGGAATTTATTATGAGTTGTGGAAATAACCAAGTCATACTCTGCGAACGAGGCATCCGGACCTTTGAGACAAAGACACGCTTTACACTCGACTTATGTGGAGTGGCATGGCTCAAACGCTATACAAACCTCCCCGTCATAGTGGACCCAAGTCACGCTATGGGATACAGTTACGCCATTAGTGACTTGGCACGGGCATGTACTGCTATGGGTATAGACGGATTACTCATCGAGACACACCCTGACCCACAACATGCCAGGAGCGATGCCCCACAACAACTCACACACCAACAATTCCGTACACTATACGCAACACTCAAACCCATAGCACAATCTGTCGGGAAGACGCTCATATAACCTAACCACGACAAACTAATACCAACATTCCGTACACATCTCTATATTCTCTTTGTCATGCACCACGGCTTTGCGAAAGGCATTAGCCTTGTCGCTGTACCAGAGTGTGCGTAACGTATCTTTGGCTATATTACCAAACGTATGCTGAACATGCTTGTCATAACAACATGCAAGCACCTCACCCTCTGCTGTGATTACACAACCGGACCACAACCTGAAACACGAACGATGCTTCGCACGATGCAGATAATATAACCCTTCACTCCCTTTCCTATACCTGCTATAACGCTCTTTACTGGGCATCAACACATGACCATGACGATAATCGTACAACTGCGCCGTCTTAAAAACCAATCGGGTAGCACCAAGTGACGTATAATGCTTACGAATCCATTCCCATTCCGACTCATTGGAAGATAGACGCAACACCTGTAACTCGATACAGATATGCGAGCCATATTCTTCACGTGCCATACGCAGATAACGAAGACCATCCAAAGCACGTTGCAGACTGCCTCCCACACGATACGCATTATACGACTCTTCACTGAATCCATCTATTGAAACAATGATCCGACTGAGCCCTGCCTCTACCAAACGACGTGCCATAGACATATCCAACATCTGTGCATTCGTAGAGACAACAGTAAACAACCCGGCCTCACGAGACATCTTGACCATATCCGGCAAAGCACTGTTCAACAACGGCTCACCTTGAAAATAAAACTGTACGGTATGACAACTGCTACGTATCTGCGATAGTATATCCCGGAACATTTCTACCGACATACGTGCAGGCGGACGCTGGGCATAACGAGACGCAGACTGACCGACAGGACACTCGGGACAACGCAACTGACAATAGTTGGCAGGCTCAACACTTACAAATGTGGGCAAATGACGGACACGGACTATCCCACATAGTGATAGCAAATAACTAACCAAACAACGACATTGGTTAATACTCCTAATGGCAAGCAATCTTATTGACACGACGCTCGTGACGACCTCCTTCAAAATCGGTACTGAAAAAGATACGTACCAAATCCAAGGCTTTCGACTCTGTGATGAAATGGGCAGGCAAACCCAACACATTCGCATTATTATGCTGACGTGCCAGTGTTGCCAACGGGTCATCCCAACACAACGCAGCACGTATGCCCTGGTGCTTATTGGCAGTCATACAGATACCGTTACCCGTAGAACAAATAGCAACACCCATATCGGCTTTACCCTCTTCTATAGCGGTAGCCATAGGATGAGCGAAATCAGGATAATCACAACTCTCCGAAGAGAAACAACCATAATCGGTGACGGTGGCACCTTGCTCCTCCAACCAGGCACGAACTTTCTGCTTCAATGCAAAACCCGCATGATCAGACGCTATGGCAATATGCATTTCATTGATGGCTTTCATTATTATATGGACAATTAGTTTGACATATCATACAATGGTGGGTCTTATACGCTATACATAGACGCGCATCCCATACCGTATTACGCAACGCACCCGTAGGACATGCGTCCAAACAGCGATGACAACTGCCACAACCCATATCTGCTTTCCCGACAGGTGCACCTGTCACATCTGCATTCAACAATAACTCACCCGGATGAACCATGCTACCCAATGTCGGATGTATCAACTGATGGTTACGGCCTATGAAACCCAAACCGGCCTCTACACACCATCGACGCTCTAATATAGGTGCCGAGTCACAAAACACATGCTGGTAATCCGATGATACTATATCGTCGCCATACTGCTCACGCAAACGCCCCTCTAAACTGTACAACAGCGATTTGACACGCCTATGATAGTCATGACCGGACTTCGAATAATGCAACAAGCAAACCAACATCGTCTTGCAACCGGGAACCAACAACGATGGATCATAACGCTTGTCACAGTTACGCTCCAAATAGTGCATCTCTCCATGTAACCCCGCAGATACCCACGCATCCATCACATCTGCATCCGTGTCCAATCGGTGAACAGAAGATACACCACATGCATCAAAGCCTAAAGAGAGAGCTATACTACAAATATCGTCGAATGGCAGTGTCAAGTTGCTCAAAATCGGTAAAACGCCCCTGGATATTACCCTCTTTGTCAAATAGGAACAACGTCGGCAGGGACTGCACATTGTAAAGTACCAATACCGGGTTGAAGTCTTCATCAGATGCACGAACAGTTGTCCACGGGATATTTGCCACAGACTGCTCCCATAACAACCTGTTCCTGTCCAACGAAACAGAATATATCTCCAATCCACGCCCATGATACGTGTTGTACAATGAACGCAACTCAAAAATATACCCACGTGACTGCTCCATCTCTATCGCTGAGAAATCCAATAGGATAACATGACCACGCCTCTCAGATAAAGACTGTAAACACCCATTCTCATCGGGTAACGTGATATCTAAGAAAGCATTCTCTGACTCTTCTACAAACTGACGCATAACCTCTTGATTATGAGCCGAACGTTCTGCATTGATTACATCCAACACTTGACCATACAACGACTTGCTACGCACATAATCAGGCATCCATGTGTGAAAGGAGGTAGCCACTGCTTGATACATGCGGCGGTCTTGTACATCATAGATATCCCATACAGACACACCTCCTTGTTTCATAAACAGGGCATAATAAGCGGCCATCGAACGAGGATCACGCATGATCACTTCCTGAGACAAAGCACGCAACTGCTCTCGGGACAGCATACGGGCTGCAGCACGCAACTGGGCAATCTGAAGAGAGGAGGCACTACCAGCTATATTCTGCGTATAGGACAGACTGTCTAACGTCGTCGTTATAACAATATGTTCCGTCGAATCAATAACCAACGGCAGACTGCTATGGCCTATCCGCAGACGATATAACTCTGGATAAGGCAAAGCAGGGATACGGAAATGAAAACCACCATCTCTATCCAACACGCACGAATCCAAAACCGAAGTCTTGACCAATGCCGTCTGCTCTATATACAAAACCTCTCCACGGGCACCGTCTATAGAACCCGACACTACCGCATGAGGAGCACGATGGCAACTGACAACCGCCGACGCAATAAACAGAGATATAAGAATATGCTTTCTCATCAATAACTATGCAAAAACTGTCGCTAAGTTGGCAAACATCAACTTACACGAGATAGCTAACACGATAATACCAAAAAACTTACGCAGTATATACAACGATGTCTGTCCCACATGTTTGGACAACCAATGTGTACCCTTCAACACAAGGTACAACACCACTGTACACAACGTTACCGAAATAACCAAGTTAATCGTACTATACTCGGCGGTGATAGACAACAACGCTGTGAACGCACCCGGACCGGCATACATCGGGAAAGCCAAAGGAACAATAGAACCCTCACCACCCAACGTGTCGTTCTGGAAGATCTTCACATCCAAAATCATCTCTAAAGCCATCAAGAAGATGACAAAACCACCCGCTATGGCGAAATACTCTATCTTCACACCGAATAATTTCAAAACCCACTCTCCGGCAAACAGAAACGTTATCAGTATAACAATCACAGCCAAACAGACCTTAAACGGATGTATCTTGACCCCATTGCTCTCCATATTCATCGTGACGGGAATATTACCAAACGGATCGATGATAGCGAACAAGAAGATGAAAGAAGATAATACCTGCCAGATGTCAAAAGACATGAAGAATTGACTTATAGCCTCCATAATATGTTAAGATAAAAGATTATTATTCGGGCGCAAAAGTACAGAATATTTTCCACCTACACAAACATATTCATTTCGACCCCGGCAAAGTCCCCAACATAACCAATCCTCAACCTCTCTCTCAACCCAATAACTAACTATAATTTGCACACTTGCGTTTTTAATTTTACCTTTGCACCGTGAAACTCATACCCAACAAGTCTTTTATAGACACGGAAAGATGAGGCACACGACATAATAAGAAAAGGCGTTTACTTCGTCGTAATCTGACTGCTGAAACTTAGGAACTTTCAAACTTTCCAGAGAACGATATATGGTAGATGTCTACGGAGTGTATATTCCCTCCGCCGCACGACAATGGGTTCTGCCCTTGTCGTGTATGGCGTGGCATATACGCGCGTGGACGGACTATATCGAACTTGAGAGTACTGGTTTCCTAAGACCGCAGCAGTAAGTTCGCAAGGTATAGTTGCCCACGCGTTTTTTGTTGCACAGCCATACGGGCAACATGGCAAAAGAGCAAAAGTGTATGCCTACACTCAACTGGATTGGAAAAGAGAAAGTAGTTACGCATCATCAAGATGTGCCATTCCGTGTGCTTGATAAAAAGTACACTTTCGGCGATACGCCTGACAGTGGGAATAGGATTATTCACGGCGACAATCTCGAGGCGCTCAAAGCCCTGCTGCCACAATACGAAGGCAAGGTGGACTGCATATATATAGATCCACCCTACAACACGGGCAACGAGAAATGGGTGTACAACGACAATGTAAACGACCCGCATATCCGTAAATGGTTGAGTAAGGTAGTCGGTACCGAATCCGAAGACCTTACCCGCCACGACAAATGGCTCTGCATGATGTACCCTCGCTTGGTACTGCTGCAGAAACTACTCGCACCCACAGGCGCTATATTTATCTCTATTGACGACAACGAACAAGCCAACCTCAAACTGATATGCGACGAGATATTTGGCGCAGGGAATTTTGTGGCTTGTATGCCTATTCATCGACAAGGCGGCAGACAGGATAGTAAACATGTCGCTATCGTACACGAATACTTGTATTGCTATGCAAAAAAGATAGATATATTTAAGGTTGGTGTACAAATGAAGGAGGGAAGTGTTTATCCAAAATACGATGTTCAAACAGGTCGCTACTATAAAACACAACTATTACGGAAATGGGGGTCTAATAGTTTACGAGAAAATAGACCAAATTTATACTATCCAATAACTGCTCCAGACGGGCAAAATGTGTTTCCAACAATATACTCTAAGGTAAATAGCGACTCTCAATTTGAGAAAATTGAGAGTTGCTGGCGCTGGAGCGCCAGCAACATGAGTAAAGCAATACACGAGGGGCGTGTAGAGTTTCAAAAAAATGAGTTTGATGAATGGATTCCTTATGAGAAGATTTTTGCTCCGGCAGATGGAGAAATAGAAACAAAGAAATTTGTTTCATGGATAGATGAAATCGGGAATGGGACGAAAGAACTAAAAGAGATATTTAGAGGTAATTCTCCTTTTGATTATCCCAAAGCGACAGAATTATTAGAAACTATTTTGAAGATTGCTAATACTGGCAAGAACGCCCTCATCCTCGACTCCTTTGCGGGTAGTGGCACAACCGCCCATGCCGTGCTTAATCTCAATAAGCAGGACGGCGGACATCGCCACTTTATACTATGTGAGATGTGCGACTATGCTGAGACTATTACTGCCGAACGAGTACGGCGGGTAATCAGCGGGTACGGCGAAGGCAGCAAAGCCGTAGAAGGTACGGGTGGATCGTTCTCGTTCTACGAGTTGGGCACAACTATCTTCGACCCTGCTTCGGGACTGCTCAACAACCACGCTGACACCGAGCAGATACGCAAATATGTTTGGTACTCCGAGACGCACACCGCCTATCAGCGTCCCGACAAAAACGCCAACCCCTACCTGCTCGGGCAGCACGACCGCACCAACTACTATTTCTACTACCACCCCGACCAAGAGACTTGCCTCGATTGGGCATTCCTCAATACCCTGACTGAGCAAGACAAAGCCGAGATATACATCATCTATGCCGACCGCTGCCTGCTTACCGAGCAAGAGATGGCGCAATACCATATCCGATACAAGAAAATCCCCCGCGACATCAAACGCGTATAAGCCATGGAACTGAAAGACTACCAGCAGGCACACCTGCACGCTCTCGACCGTTTTCTCACCTGCGTCGAGCAATACAACGACATCGCCAAAGGCTTCTCTGCCTTTTGGCAAAACAACAACCCGCCTATTCAGCCTGCAGTTGGCACTGTCATTGCGCCCTACAAAAACAATGTGCAGGGTGCACCCCATGTCTGTATGAAAGTGCCGACAGGTGGCGGCAAGACATTTATCGCCGCTGCGGCACTACGAGTTGCCATCGACCACATCCAGCCGCCCTATCGTGTCGTAGTGTGGCTCGTACCCTCCAACGCCATTCTCGAACAGACGCTCCGCAACCTGCGCAACAAGCAACACCCCTATCGGCAGCGTATCGACATCGACTTCCAGAACCGCGTAGAGGTGTACGACAAACAGCAAGTACTGACGGGGCAGGGTTTCTCGCTCACCACCGTGCGGGAGAACCTCAGCCTTATCGTGCTGTCGTTCGACTCGCTGCGCACCAGCAACAAAGAAGGGCGGAAAGTGTATCAAGAGAACGGGTATCTGCAGTCTTTCTCGCCTCTCATCCAAGAGCGATTGGACGAGACACAGACAGAGGGAGACGACGAAGTACAACTGATGAAAGTACTGCAAGCCGTCCATCCGATAGTGATAGTCGATGAGAGCCACAACGCTGTATCGAAACTCTCGGAACAGATGCTCAACGACCTGCATCCCTCACTCGTGCTTGACCTCACCGCCACGCCAAAGCAGAACAGCAACATCATCTGCTTTACTGATGCACTCGAACTCAAGCGCAACCACATGGTCAAACTGCCCGTCATTGTCTATAACCACAACTCCAAAGTGCAGGTGTACGACTCTGCCCTGCACCTGCAGCGCAGTCTCGAACAAGCCGCACGGCAACAAACAAACGGCGACTATATCCGCCCGATAGTGCTATTCCAAGCCGAATCGAAACGGCAAGGCGCTGAAGACAGAGAAGTGATAGACCGTGTGAAACATACCCTCATAGACCTGCATATACCCGAAGAACAAATCAAGATTAAGACCGCCGAGATAGACGAACTGCGAAGTATAGACCTGCTTTCGCCCAACTGCCCCGTACGCTACATCATCACCATCAATGCCCTCAAAGAGGGATGGGACTGCCCATTTGCCTACATACTGGCGTCGCTGGCTGACAAGTCATCGTCTGTCGATGTGGAGCAGATAGTGGGGCGTGTACTGCGTCTGCCTTACGCCCGCAAGAACGCAGCCGACATACTCAACCTAAGCTATGTGCTGACGGCCTCTGCTAAGTTCCAAGATACGCTCAACAATGTCGTGCGGGGGCTGAACCATGCGGGCTTCTCTGACAAAGACTATCGTGCTGCCGAACTCGCTGAGCCTGCTGCGCAGAAGCACACGCCTGCACCTATGCAGAGCCTATTCGACGACGATACACCCAAATACACACAGACAGGCGGTGTGGGTGAGCCGGAAGACGATGTCGATATAGCGCAAATCACTTTCACACCCGCCACCGACAATGCCGCACCTGCCGAAGGAACGCTGAAAGAAGAACCGGCCGCAGTCACCGAACTATTAGATACCGCCCGAAAGGAGGCACAAGATATGGATACCCGACTACAATTATCCGATGAACACCCTATCCCCGTTGAGATAGCACAGCAAGTGAAAACCGCCAAAATACAGCGTGTCTTTGCCGACTCGGCAAAGCAAGTATGCTTGCCTAAGTTCTTCATGCCAAACAACTCACCACAAGGCGTGCTATTCGAGCGCCCTAAGGACATACTGCTTGAGGGAGACCACCTGCTTGATGGCTTCAAACTATCCGAGCAGGACACCCGTATCTCTTTTGCCGCTGCAGAGTCCAATATGTACAGCATCGACCTCAACAAGGACTCCGACACGCACACACCCGTCTATACCAAAGTACAGGGCGAGACTTATTCGTTCATCCTGAACTACATACGCCAAGCCGAAAACCACGACGCTAAGATAAAACGCTGTGCTGATGTCGTGGCACGCGAGATGGGCAAGATGATACCGCTCTCCGATAAGGACATACAAGACTATGTCGCACGGCTCTTTACGGGATTCGACGACGAGAAATTAGAGGACTTTATGCGCCATCTAAACGAGTACACACAGAAGATAAAAGAGAAGATTATCCGTTTGGAAAACGCTTACAAGGAGCAGGTATTCACAGACAGACTCAACACCGACCAAATCTATACCCGCCCCGCCTACATCATTCCCGAAACACTCCGTATCGGCACAGCCCTTGTGGGAATTCCGAAAATGCTGCATACCAAAGAGGAAGAGGTGAACGGCTTCGAAGCCGAGGTAATTAACGATGTTGCCAACCTCGATAGCGTGGAATGGTGGACACGAAACATCGAACGGCAAGGCTTCTGCATCAATGGCTATATCAATCACTACCCCGACTTCATTATCAAGACCAAGCGAGGGAAAATAGTGTTACTCGAAACCAAGGGAGACCACCTTGATGCCGAGCAGAAAATAAAACTCGGCAACCTATGGGCAGCCAAAGCAGGCAACGACTACCGTTATTGCCTCGTCTATAACACCCGTCAAGTGGATGGCGCATACACGAAAGACAAGTTTATCCAAACACTCCTTTCGCTATAAAAGTGCCAAACACATGGGACTGCCCAAACTCTCCATAGTGGACAGTACAGGTACAGACAGAAGAGAGGGTTATTTTTATTTGATAGATACGGGATTTGTGATTTACAGAAAAATGTCGTATCTTTGCGGGTTAAATGATAAACCAATAAGAATATGAAGACTCTCTGTTTTTGTTTTCAAATGCATACTCCTTATCGCCTGAAACGATATCGTTTCTTTGAGATAGGACAAGACCACTACTATTACGATGATATGCAGACCGAGGATGATATCGTTAACCTCGTGCAAGTATCCTATATGCCGCTATGCAAGACGCTTTTAGAGATGGTTCGTCTATCCAAGAGCAAGTTTCATTGCGCACTGTCTGTATCGGGAACGATATTAACTATGTTCGAACAGTTCGCACCGGAGATGATAGATATTCTCAAAGAACTATCCGCTACAGGATGTGTCGAGTTCGTAACCACACCCTATGCATACTCCTTGGCAGCCGTGTATAGTGAGACAGAGGCAGCAGAACAACTGCAGCGGCAACAAGATATTGTAAAAGAACTCTTCGGTCAAAGATCCACTACAGTATGTGGCACGGAACTTCTCTACTCCGACGAGATAGCTGCACAACTTCTGCAACAGGGATACAAAACGGTTATGACGGAAGGTGCCAAGCACGTGTTAAGTTGGAAAAGTCCGAACTATCTCTACCAAAGTGCCTCCGCACCCAAACTCAAAGTGCTACTTCGTAATGCTAACCTAAGTGATGAGTTGTCGTTCCACTTTGCAGATACAACATGGCATAATTATCCTATAGATGCTGAGAAATACGCAACCCAATTATCTACACTCCCCAATGAAGAACAAGTGATAAATATATGGGTCGGCGCAGAGACTTTTGGACTACGCCAACCAGCCCTAACTGGCATATTTGACTTCCTGAAAGCGCTTCCATACTATGCCCTTGAGAAGGGAATAGGCTTCCTTACACCGACGGAAGTGTCCAAGAAATTGACTCCAACCGATACAGTCGTAGCCCCCTACCCGTTAACATGGGCAGGAGAAGCCAAAGACCTCAGTATGTACAATGGCAACGACCTGCAACAAGAGGCTATCCATAAACTATATGCTGTAGCCGAACGGGTGCATCTCTGCCAGGATAAACAACTGAAACAAGATTGGCTGATGCTGCAGGATGTCAACTATCTACACTATATGAATCATATAGACCAAGGTGCGACACCCTTCGAATCCGCCTACGATGCTTTCATCAATTATATGAATGTGTTGGCTGACTTCCTGCAACGTGTGGACGAACAATATCCTACAACAGTGGATAATGAAGAACTGAACGAGTTGCTCAAGACAATCAACAACCAGGAGAAAGAGATAGCTTCTCTGGAGAAACAAATTAGAGATCTCAAGAAAAAAGCACGTTCCACCAAAAACAAACAAGACAATTGAGGCGAGAGTTCCCGCAAATAAAGAGTAAACACATACTACTACTGGTGGCAATGTGCTCTGTTGTCAGTCTGTTTGCCAAAGACAAAACAGTACCAACTGTCATACGAACATGGCAATTAGACCACTGGACAGGTATGGCAGACACGTTAAACAGAGTGGACTCGTCATTCATGGATATGCCTATGCGCAACGTGATTAACGATTACTCTATATCCTGCATCACCAACTCAAACCTTATATCACCCTCACAATCACGCATCTATTTCGATAGACAACAACGGGCAGACTTTATCTTTGCTGATGCCTATACACCCTACATC
>CAVKDW010000007.1:0-51377 GCA_963655075.1 Muribaculaceae bacterium
GTCTTTCTCTACAATCTGCTCAATGAAATTGAGACTTCTCTCTTCCGTTTCCATTTAATTAAGAATTAGTAGTTTAGCCAACACAGAACAATTATCTTAGTTGATTCCTCTGATGATTCCCCGTGTGGAGGCTTTGATGAAGTCGAGGATAGTGTTGCGTTCAGGAGTTTCGGGAACAGTGGTAAGGATTTGCTCCACGGCTTGCGATACATTGAGCCCAGACATATAGAGCAAACGATAGGTCTCTTGGATAGATGTTATCTGCTCTTTTGTGAACCCACGTCTATTCAATCCTACTGAGTTGATACCACAGTATGATGATGGTTCACGTGCGGCAATGGCATAGGGAGGCACATCTTTGTTTATCTTGGAGCCGCCTTGTATCATCACATGCGCTCCTATATGGGTAAACTGGTGTACGAGTGTTCCTCCACCCAATATAGCCCAATCATCTACTTCCACTTCACCCGCCAACTGGGTAGCGTTGGACATGATGATATGGTCGTGTAAGATACAGTCGTGTGCCACATGGCAGTATGCCATGATCAGACAGTTGTTACCTACGACTGTTTTGCCTTTGCTGGCGGTGCCGCGGTGAACTGTGGCGCACTCGCGTATGGTGGTGTTATCACCGATGAATACATACGTTTTCTCGCCTTTGAATTTCAAGTCCTGCGGGATAGCCCCTACGACTGCCGACGGGAATATATGGCAGTTCTTGCCGATACGCACGCCTTCTAAGATCGTAGCGTTGGCATCAATGACGGTGCCTGCACCGATTTCCACATCTTTGTCGATAAAGACAAAGGGACCGATTTGCACGGAGGGGTCAATCTTTGCCTCCGGATGGATGTATGCTAATGGCTGCATATTAATTGTTAATTGTTAATCATTAATCTGTAATTATTGGAGTACCTTGTTGCGAAGTTGGCGGCAGCACTGGGTGTTGAAGGTATGACCCGGTCGTACAGCCTCTATTTTCCCTTGTATATGGTATCCCAATAGTGACATGTCTCCTATCAAGTCCAGGAGTTTATGCCGAGAAGGTTCATTCGGGTAATTCAGTGGACTGAGATAGCCTAACTTGGATGCATCAAAATGCGGTTGTCCCAGTTTGTCTGCGATGAAGTCCAATCCTTGCTGCGATAGCGGGGTTTCATATATCACCAATGCGTTCTGCAAATCGCCGCCCTTTATCAGTCCCCGACGCAGCAAAGGTTCTATCTCCCGCACGAAGCAGAAAGTACGAGCCGAAGCGATACCGGTTGCATAATCCTTGACATCTGTTAAGTAAGCACGTTGTTCACGCAACAGCCCTGTAGGATAACTCACCAGCACCGACACTTCGAAATGATCGGAGGGTCGTAACGTCAGTCTATTGCCATACTCACTCGTGTATTCTATCGTTTCTGTCACTACAAACACTTTTTGCCCGGCATCCTGCTCAAGCAATCCTACACGCATTATCTCTTGTACAAACGGATATGCACTGCCATCCAAGATAGGAATTTCCGGTGCATCGACCTCTATCAGACAGTTATCCACATTCAGTGCATATAGTGCCGACAGTAAGTGTTCTACGGTGGATACTTTCCACTGACCTCGCTCCAATACTGTTCCTCGTTCGGTAGCACTCACATAGTCGGCCAATGCCTCATACGTCGGACGCTCGGGCAAGTCTGTGCGGCATATACGGATGCCGGTGTTCTCCGGTGCAGGAGAGAGTGTTGCGCGAATATTTAGACCTGTGTGTAAACCTTTACCCTCGAAATGTAGCGTGGAACGTAAAGTATGTTGTTTCATTTTCGTTTGCTGTTTAGTTTTTCTGTTCACGTTGTATGACCTAACAGGTGTGGTCAACAATTGCGCAAAGGTACTGCTTTTTGTTGGAACGCACAAATGCCCTGTGTTTCCCCATTACTTCTTCTCCAGTTCGCCTATGCGACGTAATATATCCGGTAGGTTCTTAAAACCTACTATCGATCGGCGCCAATTCATAGCATCAATAGCAGGAGACCCTTGGTACATCCCCGGTTTCTTCACTGAACCAGCGATACCTGACTGAGCGCCGAAGATGCAGTTATCTGTTATCTCGAGGTGCCCTGCCACTCCTACTTGCCCTGTCAATATGCAGTGTTTGCCCACTTTCGATGAGCCAGCGATACCTACCTGCGCGCACAGGAAAGTGGAGTCTCCCACCTCTACATTGTGTGCTATCTGTACCAGGTTGTCCACTTTCACGTTATGATGGATGTGTGTAGAGCCCATCATCGCCCTATCGATGGTGGTGTTAGCACCGATCTCTACGTCGTCGTCAATTATCACGTTCCCTATCTGAGGCAGTTTCTGGTTCACTCCATTTTCGTCCGGTTCAAATCCAAAGCCATCACTGCCTACCACAGCACCTGCATGCAAGATACATTGTTTGCCTATCACACAGTTATAATAGACCTTCACTCCTGCATACACTATCGTGCCATCACCTATCTGCACGTTATCTCCGATATACACATGTGGGTAAATCTGCACTCCCCTACCCAACTTCACGTTATGCCCTATATATGCAAATGCTCCTATATAAGCATCTTCCGGCACAGACACTCCCTCGCTAATAAAACAGGGTTGCTCCACTCCACGACGTGCGGGGTTCATGGTTTTAGCCACCAGTTGCAGCAACTGTCCCATAGCAGCACGAGCATTCGCCACACGTATCAACGTAGCCGATGTCTCTCCTTGGAACTCCAAAGCGTCTGTCATCAAGACGACAGACGCTTTCGTAGTAGGCAGATATGATACGTATTTCTCATCTCCCACGAATGCCAGTTGTCCCTCCTGCGCACTCTCTACGGGGGCGACATCGTGCACCGTACGAGTGCTATCACCTTCTACCTTACCGCCTAATAGTGCGGCTATTTGTTGTGCAGAAAACTCCATGATTTATCTAATCTTATAATAAAACAAATACAACTTTCTCGGTTTATACGTCAATGTTTGCAGATTCAGCATATCTGAAGCATCGGCTATATCGCGTATGGTTCCATCCTTGCATAGGATATTTATCGAGTCGTCTTTCTCAGAATAGGTATTTGATGTGGACACATGCTCCACGAAGAAATATGCGGCCTCCTGCTCACTTATGTCAAAATGGTGTGCATAGTCTGCGCACATAGACTGTTTCTCTTCGTCTGCCAATGGTTTATCTAATAACCGTCCCTTGAACAGCCGCCTATCCGTAAAACACTTGCTCAGTACACTCAGCACTTTATCATCGCTGCTCATCCACACTTTGATTGCGCTCAGTATATCCGAGTCGTCCAACAGAGCATACTGTGACAAGGCGTAGTCACTGATAGAGAACTCCGTTGCTGTCACATGATTGTATAGGAAATAATGCAACGCAGGAGAACAGAACAGTTCTTTCCCTTCAGCAGCCAGGCTCTTTGCCCGCTCCAATATCTTTATCAGCAGCTGTTCTGCAGCCACAGATGTCTTATGTAGATATACTTGCCAGTACATCAGTCGGCGAGCCACTAAGAACTTCTCCACGGAGTATATCCCTTTCTCCTCCACCACCAATGTATCCTCCACCACATTCATCATCTTCAACAGACGCGCACTTGCCACACTGCCCTCTACCACACCACAGAAGAAGGAGTCCCGGCATAAGTAGTCTAACCTGTCCACGTCCAGTTGCGAAGATATCAGTTGATGCAGAAAGTGTTTGGAGTACTCGTCTTTGAATATCACTATCGCAGTATCCAGTACGCTCCCTAAGTCAGTGTTGATATGCTCCATCATCTGCAGGCTCACCTCCTCATGCGTGATACCGTCCACCAGTGTATGTTCCATCACATGAGAGAAGGGACCATGTCCTATATCATGTAGCAATATAGCAGCCATTGCCGCAATACTCTCATTATGCGACACCTCTACTCCTTTCTGACGCAAAGAGGTTATCGCCTCTTCCATCAGGTGCATCGCACCTAATGAATGCAAGAAGCGACTGTGCATTGCTCCAGGATAAACAAAATAGCTCAGGCCTAACTGACGAATACGGTTCAAGCGTTGTACATAGGGATGCTGTAACACCCCCAACAACACATCGTTAGGGACGGATAAAAAACCAAAGACAGGGTCGTTAATGATTTTCCGCATAGCAGAGGTGCTTATCAAGCCTATACTCTCGCAACGGGCTGCCAGGAGGGGGTGCTTGATTGTCGCTGCAAAGATACTACTTTATCTCTGACTATGCAAATATGCACACGAAATCACTCTTGCACACCGGGTTCTATCTCTCTATCCGTATTAACGTCTCACGGGTAGCGTTTGTGTTGCCACGGTGCGGTGGTGACGGCTGTGCCATAGCATCACCACCGTAATCACACATGTAGTCAGGCACTCCGACAGGGGCAGTGCCAACCATATACCTTTTGTACCCAGCACCTCCGGTAACATAAGGAAGCATGGAAGTAGGAATACGACTCCCCGCAACATGGCGAACATGATAGAGGGACGAACACGTTCTATGCTCTGATAGTAACCTATAACCGTCAAGTTTATGACCATAAAGATAAAAGCCAAACCATAATAAGGGAATCCATATACTGCCATATCTGCGGCAGGTGTGTCTAACGACAAGAACAGCATCACTAATGCTTTGGGCAAGAACATGAAGAAAGCCATTGGTATCAATCCGTAGCACAGCGCAGCACGAAAGGCAGTGTTCAATGCGAGATGTACCCGGTTGTCATTCCCTAAGCCAAAGTTATAACTAATGATCGGCTGAGCCGACTGGGCGATAGCATTGCCTATCATAAAAGCGAAAGGCATATAATAGCAACTTATACCAAAAGCCCCTACTCCATCGTCACCCAAGTAGTGCATGAAGACATGGTTTCCTACAAAGAACGTGATAGATAATGTCGCCTCTCCCAGGAATGCAGAAAAGCCTATCTTGCCTTGTGTAGCCATATCACGCAAGAAGAACAACACCCCACGTATATCGCCACATAGTCTATGCAGGCGCACGTCCCGGGCATAAAACAGCAGGTACACCATTGCTATCGATGCGCCTACCAAGCAACAGATAGACGTAGCTATTGCTGCACCGCATACTCCCATACCAAGTGGGAATATAAACAGCCAGTCCAACAGGGCATTCACTATTGCGCTGGTGATGCTGCACCACATAGCCAGACGTGGTGCTCCGTCCAAACGGATAACCAATAATGCGACAGATAGCCATACCTGGAACAGCAGTGACGGAGCAAACCACAGCAGATAGTCCAACACCATTGGTAGTAGATGTTGTGATGAGCCTAACATATATGCCACTCGCTCCGGAGCGAGATAGATAATCAATAGCACGGCTAATGCCAAGACAGTAACGAACAGCATCGCGTTCGTGACGTGTGCCCGAGCCTCACGCTGTTTGCCATGCGACAGACTGATGGAAGCCAACACTGAGCAACCTGCACCTGCCATCATACCTATGCCCTGTATCACCATTAACAAGGGTATGCAGATATTCACCGCAGCTATACCATCACTCCCTACCCCATGTCCGACGAAGATACCATCAATCATAGTCACTGCCGACACAGACAGCATACCTAATACCGTAGGAATAAACATCTTTCTAAAAAGAACAGACACACTCTCTGTTCCAAAATCAATCTGTTGACTTTTCATAATGCTAATTTCTATATTATTTGGTTCTTATACTTTCCGTTTCATGTCAACACTTGGGGCTCTTGTTATCACACACAAAGAAGCCGGATAGGATTCGTGGTTTTACCCAGTCATCTTATCCGGCCTTTATTGCCCTCCGATGAGGATTACAAAACGTATCTTCTATTTGACGGTGCAAAGGTACGACTTTTCTTATATCCACACAAACTATATGACAAAAAAACGTCTTTTACTCATTTTCTGTTGCTTGGCGGATACTGACTATGACCTCTGCAGATACACAGGAGGCTATCCTGTATTCAGGGTAGTCTCCTGTGTTTGAGTGATATGGATGTATGCTTTATTGTGCTTTGGGGAACTCGATGAGTGCGAAGCCGGCATTGACAGCAGCGGTATAGACCACTAACTTGTCGTTGACTTCGGCAGCGTTGCACTGTGCAGAGCAAGCGGAGGCGGTGGTGGCACCTCCCGAGTCAAGGAAGTATCCGTAGGTTGGTTCCCATGGGTTCTCCTCTGTGCTATTACTGATAGCCTCTGCTAACTTAACCAATGCGCTTTGGCAGTCCACGCCATCGGTGATATCCATGATATAGAGGACCGGTCCGAAGTTCCAGTGCATCGGTTGTGAGTTGGCTACGGTGAACATGAGATAGCGCCCACGGTTGAAGGTTATGATACGTGGGTCCACGCCGTGGTTGGGTCGAGCATCTGCCTCTGTCCAGTCAAACTCCACGTCATCGATGAGTGCTACACCGTTAGCATCCATGAGACGCACGAAAGGAACATAACTGCTGGTGAATATATATTTACCCGTTTCGACTTGATTGACATATCCATAGTAAGAGCAGACAGCATCGAGACTTATCTCGTATGGGTTGGAGAACGTGGTGAAGTTAGATACGTTGAAGCGGTATATCTTGTCACCAGGTTCCTGTTTGCAGAAGAAGGCGTAGCCATTGCCGCTCTCGTCGAGGTTGATAGATATGTTATCTCCGAGACGTCCGGTGTATTTGGTCGTGTCTTTGCCATCGATACTGATGACGCCATCCCAAGACCATGTGTCTGGCATAGCCGTAGGCGAAGCGTAGTGATACACTTTGAGAGGTGCTTCTGCGCTTACGCCAGTGGTGAGATTGCAGATATAGATATGTCCATGAGAGAGGCGTCCGGCACTGACTACGTGTGTACCGCCTGTCACATTATCCACGTTGAGCATAATAGGGTTGTTGGCGTTGCCTGCGAGAAGGTCTGATACACGGAGCAGTCTGGGAGTAGGTGTAGCGGCATCTGCGCGGGATACGAGTAGCACATATTCGCCATCAAAGTCACTACCACGTACCAGTTCTCCTGCGAAATAGGCGGGTGTGTTGCCTGTAGCGACCGAGAAGTCATGTACGATAGGTTGTGTGAAGTCTGCGCCCGGGGTTGGTCCTGTCAGGAAAGTTATCTCCATCTCTGTCTTGCGTCCCATGAACTCGATGATGAGTGCGCCCGGGTCGTTGGCATAAAGGATACCCTCTTTCATTGTAGTGAACCGGTAAGTAGCCCGTGCGGGTATGAGAGATATAGACTCGAGGGTGGCTTGTGTCTCATTGGGCATACCGAGAGCGAGTACGCCATCCACTATCTGGGCGGTGTACAGGATGCCGTCTTGCGCCTTCATGATGAGTTTGTCGAGTTGCGGGTCTGAGGTCGGATCACTGAGGTTGATAAAGACTTCATAGCTCTGCTCCTTGGTACCATTGATGACTTTGATGTCTTGTTTGAGTTGTTTGCCATCGGAAGAAGCGCCAAGGGTGAAGTCGTATGTGTCTTTGTCGAGTTTCGCGCCCAGCGACAGTTTGGCGTTGAACTGTATGGCGTTGATGTTGGTTTCAGCAGCTACATCGTTGAAAGTGACGGTGAAAGCAGTATTGTCCACTGTTCCGTTGTAGGTAGAGTTCTTGATGGAGATAGACTTGATGAGCGCCTCGATGGTGTCATTGTTCTCCTCTTGTTGGGGTTTGCACCCCGGTATGCACAGCAATCCGATGAGGGCGATGCATGAAAAGAAAAGTTTGCGGTTCATGTTTCTGTATGGTTAATTGTTAGTATTATATCGTTTGTTTGTTCGGCGTACATGGCTGTTTTCTGCTTATCTTCTCGGGAATCATCCAGTAATCACCCAATGTACTCTCGATATTGTCTGTGTTTGAACTACTGCCATTGTTTGGTCTGTGTGAGGGTATAGCCTTTTGTCTGATAGAGGGTTATCTGTCCAGACGGCACAGGGTTGACGTAGTTGCGTTCTGTAGGTCTCTCTCGAGCCCCTTCTGTATTGCGTAGGATATACCCTTCGGTGGCATTTGGGTCTTCGAAGACCACCTCTTCCATCGTTGGGTAGTTGCTGGCAATGATATATGCGCCATAGCGAATATCGGGGTTGCAGTCGTTCCATAGGTAGTCGAGTTTGTGCCAGCGCTTGAGGTCGTTAAGACGGAAGCCATCGAGGCACAGTTCGATACGACGCTCGCGACGTATCTCCCACAGGATAGAAGGTGTGATACCACCGTCAGCAAACTGCTCTATCTCCAGACGTTTTGGGTCATCGTATATGACACCATTCACGGTAGGTTGGTCTCCGACGACATGCAGTGCAGGCAGGTTGACATCTTTGCGTGCACGGATGAGGTTGATAGAGCGGTCGAGTTCTGCATCGGAGAAGGTGTAGGACATGTTGATGAGATGCAGTTCATATGCGGCTTCGGCATAGTTGAGCAGTACTTCGGCATAGCGCAGACAAGGTGCATCGGTGACATTCTTGGAGCCTGTCCATGTCGCTTCCGGGGTTGTGGCACGATCGTCGTCCATAAACTTGTTCCATGAGTAGCCTGAGAGAGCATAGTTAAACGGCTGCGTGTTGGTGCCTTTGAGGTAGTAATGCGGTCGGATGCACTGCGTGAGTCGCGGGTCACGGTTGTTGAAGAACTCAGTCTCGGTGCGTGCTTTCCAGAACGGGTCTTTGACATAGACGGGCAGTCCATCGGCTGTGAGAAAGGCTTCTGCGAGCGACTTGCTGAGTCCTGCCTGTGCCTCGGTGAAGGAGTACGTGAGTGTAGAGTGCGCCAGGACGCCATCTTCGTAGTGTCTGTGCATAATTATCTCGGGGTTATCACCGAGGTCATCGCTGACAAACAGAGATTTGTAGGTCGGCGCGATGGAGTACTTGCCGGAGTTCATGACGAGCAGTGCGGCATCACGTGCTGCAAGAAGGCACTTCTCTGCCATCTCCATATCGATGTTATGGTACTTGAGGAATGTGCCTTCACGGAGTAGGAAGCGGGAAGCCATGGCTGCTACTACGTAGCGATTGACCTGTAAGGCCCCATCACTCTCACGAACGCTGTCCATAGCATACTGGAAATCTTCGAGTATACGGGCGTCCACATAGGTGCGAGCGTCACGGTCTTTGTAGAGGTAGTCGAGGTCTTCTTTCTTGCTGCTGGCGACAGGCACGTGGTCAAACCATGGCACGTCACCGTAGGTGAAGGTGAGGTTACTGTAGTAGCAAGCACGGAAGAACCGTGCTACACCGCGCCAGTGGTTCTTGGTAGCAGCTGTGGCATCGATACGGTCGATGTTCTCAAGCACATAGTTAGCCTTTCGAATGTTCGTGAACGACCAAGAGCCATCGGATACGGGCACTGCTTCCGGCTTGAGATTGAGTTGCTGTTTGTCGGAAGCGAAGTCATCGTTGGTGGTCTGTCCCATGAGAAAAGGTCCATGTGAAGTGCCGGTACCATAGCCTGAGAAGACGGATGTATAGAAACCATACATATAGGTACGTGCTTGGTCTTCGTCCTGCCAATACTCGGCATCGGTGAAGTCATCGTACGCAGGTTGGTTGAGGAAGTCTTCGCACCCGGTGAGAGTCCACAACGTAGCGGCTATGAGTAGCGAAGGAATGATATGATTATTCTTCATAACTGACGTGATTGAAGGGTTAGAGAGATATTTGTAGTCCGCAACTTATTTGCCGAGTGAAAGGATAGATACGTCCCCATCCCATAGCGCCACCGTCTCCGGTAGAGGTGTCTGTTTCCGGGTCGATAGGCAGGTTCCCGAGATGGTCGAACTCGCAGACGTTCTCTGCACTGAAGTAGAAGCGGAACTTAGAGAAGTGCATCTTGCGAAGTGCCTTGTCGGGTAGGCTATAGCCAAGGGTGATATTCTTCAGTCGCAGGTAACTCATATCGAGCAGATAGCGTGTCTGGCAGAGGAAGTTGAAGCCTGCGGCAGAGTATTGTCCCGGTTGATTGGTTTCAGTGAGACGTGGGTAGAAAGCGTCTGTGTTGTTAGTAGTCCAGTAGTCGGTCTGGTGTGCATAGTACGTACCTTCGGAGAAGTTCCACCCGGGTATCATCATCGTTCCGGTAGCCCAGTATTGTCGTGAGCCTACACCTTGGAAGAGAACGCTGAGGTCTATGCCATACCAGTCGAGTCCTATCTTGAAGTTATACTCGTAGCGTGGGGTGGTGTTACCTATGCGTCGCCAGTCGCCTGAGTTGGCAGCAGTCTTGTCTCCCCATGTTATCTGTCCATCGCCATCGAGGTCTTGGTACTTGACGTCGCCAGGACCATATTTGTATCCGTAGCCGCTCATCTGTTCGAAGTAAGATTGTGAGGCTATACCCTCGACCATTGTACCATCGTCATTGAAGTCAGACTCCTGGAATAGCCGATCGGTAGTGAATCCCCATATCTCACCATAAATCTTTCCCTCGTAGTTGCTGCCATCGATGACGGAGGTGTTCTTGCGTGGGTGCTTGGTGACGATGGTGAGAGCATCTGCGAGGTTGGCTGTGAGGTTGATACGCAGTCCGTTGCTGAAACGGTGATGGTAGTCCAATGACAGTTCCCAACCGTTGGTAGTCAGTTGTGCGGCATTCTCATAGGGGGCTGTAGCGCCGAAAGTGCTTGGCACTTCTGTACCGCCTACTACCATGCCATCGTTGATACGGCGATAGAGGTCGAGGCTGACGCCCAGTTCATCTTTGAAGAAGCGCATGTCGATACCGATGTTCATGGTTTTGATAGTCTCCCATGTGAAGCCGTCGGCTATGGCAGTAGGGAGAGTGAACGAGAGCATATTCGTGGAGCCTACTATCCATCCGCTGTCGTAAGAGCTCATGATAGCACGGAAACGGTTGTCGCCGATGTCTTGGTTACCGATAGAGCCATACGATCCACGTATCTTGAAGAAACTCCACCAAGGGTTGAGGATTTCCCAGAAGTTCTCCTCGCTGGCTACCCATCCGAGTGATGCTGACGGGAAGAATCCCCAGCGTTGGTCAGCGGGGAAGCGCGAGGAGCCATCGAAACGTCCATTTAACTCAATGAGGTAACGGTTGCGATAGGCATAGTTAGCACGTGCGAAGAAGCCCATGATAGCCCATGAGGAGTGACTACCGTAGATGTAGTTGTCGCCAGTGGCGAGTGATATCTCCGGCTTGCTTTGGTCAAGCAAGTCGCGTTTCTCGGCATTGACATAACGTGTCTCTTTGTATTCCACGTTCATACCAGCAAAGACATTGAGGCTGTGTGCATCGAGCCATGTGTGCTTGTAGCGCAAGACGGCGTTGCCTGCATGATAGTTGCGGTGGTAGATATACTCGTCTATCTTATTGCGTGATGACGCAGCCCAGTTGTCCACCAGTTGCATACTACCGCTCCAGAAGTCCCATCCGCCTACGGTGCCACCGCGTTGGATGATGTCTTGATTATCGAGATTGTAGGTATAGTCGAGGTCAAGCGTGAGGTCAGGAATACCCAGTGTGAAGGTTGCACCGAAAGAGACACGCATATAGTCTTTGAGGTTGCTGTTCATATTCGCAGCCGCCGTCTCTGTGATGGAGTTACGGAAGGGATATCCTTCGTATGTACCATAAGGCATGATAGCCGGCCAGCGGTATAAGTAGTAGAGAGCATCGTAGGAGGTAGACCCGAAGTTGAAAGGTGTCTCGAGGTCTGTGCGAGTGTACAGTGCCTTACTACGCACGTGAAGCCATGACTTGATCTCGGTGTCAGTGGAGAAGTTAACGGAGTAGCGGTTGTATCGGTCGGGGTTGACCTTGATGACACCGCCTTGTCCCATATAACTGAGGCCCATGTAGTAGTTGGTCTTCCCTGCGTTGCCTCCGAAACTGAGATTGTGCTGTTGCGAGAAAGAGAAGTCCTTGATATACTCATCGGCAGCATTCCATCCTCTGTAGAAGTGAGGTGTGCCTGACTTGATGACGAAGTCGCGCCCCTCTACCATCTCAGAGCCGAGGTCCATAGAGCCGTACATACGGTCCCATTCTTTCATATTCTCTATGTCATCCGCATCCCATACCAGTCCGCAGGCATTGGTGAATATGGTTGTTCCGGGTTGCCGACGTTGGCGTGCCTCCAGTGCCATCTCTGCTCCGACATAGGACTTAGCCACCTGCGGCAGGGCTGTTGGTGTAGCCCATGAGAAGTTGTTGGAGTATTTGACGGTAAACTTAGACTGTGCGCCTGCTCCTGACTTGGTTGTGATAAGGATGACACCAAAGGCTGCACGTGTACCGTAGATACTGGACGAGGCTGCATCCTTGAGGATAGAGATGTCTTGTATATCATCGGCATTGACCATGGATATGTCGCTTATCTCTACTCCGTCCACGAGGATGAGTGGTTGGCTAGCGTCATTGCCCTCGTTGAGCAATGTACCTACTGCACCACGGATACGGAACTTAGGTGTATCGCCCAGACGTCCGGATGACTGTGTCACCGTCAGACCCGGTATAGCACCTTGCAGTCCCGTACCCACATTGGCGATAGGACGTCCCTCGAGTTGGTCCTCTACGCTAACAGAACCGACAGCGCCTGTGAGGTTAGCCTTTCGCTGTGTGTCGTATCCTACGATGACGACCTCGTCGAGCACCTTGTTATCCTCATGGAGTGTGATGTTGATGATGGAGCGACTCTTCACGGCTTCTGTAACGGCATGGTATCCTATATATGAGAACCGCAGTTGTGCATCAGCGGGTGCCTCTATCAGGTAAGCACCATCAAAGTCAGTGATAGTGCCGGTAGTAGTGCCTACCAACAGGACGCTGACACCTATCAGTGGTTCGCCTGCACTGTCGGTCACCTTACCTGTGATAGATGCAGCATTGGCAGCACAGAGGGTGGTCAGTGCTATCAGTATCGTTGCTAATCGTTTCATCGGATTACCTTTTTACCGTTAATGATATACATGCCTGCAGGCAATGTGCTTGCGTCTAAGCCGAGGTATTGGCCTGTGAGAGTGTAGATACCAGGTCGAGTGATGATAGTATCATCTGTTGTAAGGTCTGAGAATCCCATCGGGGATATATTGCGTACCTGTGCACGAGAGGTATAGGTGTTGTTGGTGTTGGGCAAGGCATATACCATCAGTCGTTCGTTGGAGTTGGAGACGATGTATATGTTTCCTGCGGCATCAAAGTCCACCCCCATTGTGTTACCCTTGGTACCCCATTCGATGATACATTTCTCTGTGAGCGATGGAGCGTTCGTTGTAGCATCGTAGGTAACGTCCCACACTTTGACCGTACCCACTTCTGCTCCTATGGCAATCATGCTACCGTCAGCACTGATACCCATGCCGCCTCGTTGCGAAGCATCAATACCATTGTTGGCGATGTTGAAGTCTATCTCTCCTTTTGCGTTCACGTGAAGGAGTGCCGGGATAGCGGCGCTGCTGTTGTAACGATATTGGCTCATAAAGAAACCGCCGTGTTGGTCGTATGCCAATTCACCGCAGCCGTTCTGCATGTGCGAGCCCGTGTTGGCGTCGTTGAAGAAGACGGCTGTTGGTTCAGTAGTCCAAGGTAGAGAGTCTTGTGCACCTAAGTTATACTGATTGATATTGCAATAGACCGTACCCATACTATTATCGCGGTCGTAGGTATAGAGTACTTCATCTGTCCCTGTGCCCACCACTACACAGCTCATCACAGGATTGGTGATGACCGTAGAGCCTTTCTTTAGTTGTCCCGTGGACTTACTGAGTTTACCACTGAAGACTGGGGTGAAGGTACTGTCAGGTCTGGCAGGGTTCATGATATACACACCTGTAGAGCCGAAAGAGGAACTCGGGATAAACAAGTCGCCATCGGGTGCCACTGACGGGTGTGCCAAGCCATATTGGTATTGAGTGGAAGAAGCCTCTTCTCCCCACTCTACTGAACCAGTATAAGCATTCGCTCCTTGATTGGTAACATCTGTCAGGTCGCTGCTCAGCACAAACACGCCTCTGGTTGAGTTACGAAAGGAGTCTGCTGTACCTTCGGAGCATTGTCCGCCTACTGAGTTCGTCACATATACACGTCCGAACCAGGGGCTGGATAGTGTCTTGTCAACAGCTACGCCTCGTGGTGCATAGAACTGAAACACCTCATCATCGCTGCTTATCTTAGCGGGGAAAGCGATAGCACGTGCTGAGGCGGTGATGCTATAGTGGTCAAACTGTTTGTCAACAAAAGGGTTCTCTATTTGGTGCGCGCCTTTGTTCAGTGCACCTGCCACATAGGTGTCGATTAACTCGTTGTCTTTCTCGATAGTGATACTGACGTTGGTAGCGTCTTCGTTGAGGCGAAAGTAGAAATACTTTCCGTCATAGTCTAACTCTCCTGCATAGATATTCGCCACTGGGGATGATAGTGATTGAAAGTGCTGTACGCCTTCTCCATCGGCTAATACGATGACATGTATGGTGTAGCCGTCTATCCAAGCCATGGTGCTCATATAGGTGGCAGCGGCGTCACCTAAACCTGCTTCGGGATATTGGGCACTGACCTCTGTGGGTTTATCCATACCTTCAGTGACATCGTAAAGGCGGAACCCGACCTTGGCGTTGTTGTCGCTCACGGGGCGTGCCATATAGTAATGTCCTGCATAGCAGAAGAAACTGACGCCCGGTATGTCACATACCTTGCCGAATGGGTCAATGGTCAGTTGTTTGTTGGTATAGTCCCCTGTTGACTGGGTGGTTATAGTGGCAGTCTTTTTGCCCGTGGCATCGGCATTATACGTGATATGGGCAATGCTCTTGCCGATACCTAATGTATATTGGCTGCACCATGCAGAGCCACTGATAGCAAACGAGTTGCCCTGTACTGCCTTGTCCTCAAATAGCAGGGTCGGGTTCTGCATGTCCTCATCCCACATATAGAAAGCGCCATTATCTTTGGCTTTGCCTATCAGGTAGTCGTCTGCGCTGAAACCTATATCACAAAGTGTTATGCCTTCAGGCATCGGTAGTACGGTCTCTCCGCTCATATCGGTATTGTAGGACTTTACGATACCGCCTATAAGCATGTAGCACTTGCCATTGCGGTATAGGGTACGTGTGACACCTGTGGGACATTCTGCTTGGGTGCTTACAGACTCAAACTCGTAAGTATCCAGGGCTACGGCATCACTCTCGGCACAAGGGTAGTCTTGTGCTACCAGACGGATGTTCTTGAGTTGTATCTTCAGTCCGGCTATCTCTTCTGCTTTCACTGTGACGTTTGTCTCTACGGTGCGGTATTTGTCCTTGCTGACTACTACACGGTAGTCGCCCGGTTCCAGGTCATAGAAGGCAAATATGCCATTGTACCACTCGTCGGTTGTCTTTTCTGCGATTTTGTCCGTTCCCTTATATAGTTCTACTTTTGCACCATTCAGTGGCAACCACTGGTCGTCGCTATTGGGTACATACACAAAGTTAGGTTGATTGAGTACGTCTACCAACTCGTTGCTTGACTTCACCCAGCCGCTGATGGTTGCCGTCTGTGGCAGTTCGCGGTTGAACCACTTGTGGAAGTGTTGGAACATACGCAGGGCCTCCAGCTTACAATAGTCCTCGTTGCACAGACGGTGTGTCTCAGGTGCATAGTCATGGAAGCTACCTTCACTTAAGAAGCCGGGGACAGTCAGTGGTCGCAGGACGCCTAATCCGAGGTCATCTCCATAGAATGTCAAGTCGCCACGGAGTAGAGGGGCGGGACTAGTCCATACTGTCAATGGGTTCTGTATCTGGATAGCTCCGCTGCTGGCTGCCATCTCATCGCTTTGTGCTACAGTCGGAGCGCCTGTCTGTCCGTGATACAGCATCAAGAGATAGTTGGTCTGTGTGTTCAGTGAGTTAGAGTGGATAGAGATGAAATGGTCCACATCGTTGGCATTCGCCTCTTCAGCGATAGCACTTAAGTCACGGTCATCACCGTTCTTTAATTCTTCTTTCTCTGCGTCTGTAGCATTAGGATAGTATGATAAATCTCGTACACCGGACTTGTTTGTTGTGCGTGAGATGATGACTGTGGCGCCTGCTTTCTCCAGCATATCTTTGAGTGCCAGACCTTTCACGAGATTCGACTTACTCTCCCAATATCCTTCCGGGTTACTCCAAGTCTCGGGTACGGGTATGGTCCATATACTGCGGTCGTTGGCATCATAGCCTCCGTGCCCCGGGTTGATATAGATTTTTATTCCTTTCAGTCCTGTCTCTTGCTGTGCATAGTGTTTGCGTGACAACCTTGTCGCTTGACGTATCTGCTCTGTGGCAATACGTGCGTTCTCGGCTTCAAGGAATGTGGCTTGCTCTGCCTCTGTCAAGTCGCGGGTATCTTGTCCATCAATACTGCGAAGGATATACCGGATATAATCCAACTCTCCCCGTCCCTTGTAGAACTCCTGCATACCGGCTATATGACTATCGTCCACCCATTTCGGAGCATTCATTCTGCCCAGCGACTGCACATGCTGACCATCTATGTCACATACGAACGTACCCAGGTGTGCTGTGGCATACACTATGTGTTTCTCGTCAGGCGATACGCTTGCCCAGAAATAACTGGCGTCTTCTCCGTTGGGCGCAAGTACATAACTCTTACCGTCACGACTAACCACCATCTTCTGGTCAGCTATTGTGACACCGGTTGTGGCAAAAGATAGAGTCGCCAGCGATAGCACCACAAAAGTAAAGATTCTTCTCATGCTATTAGATTGTTTGAGGGTTAATAATTATTTGTTGTCTATACACACATTACCAAGAATATCATACACTCTATTGTCATGTGCGATATGTAGTCTATTGTCTTCTATCCATTTCTTGTTTTCGGTTGATACAATACGAATATCCTCCACCGCATCTGCAGTGGAGAATATCACTTTGCGTACTTCGCTCCAGCAATCGCCTGAGTTTGGTATTCGAGTCTTAACACGCCAATAATATGTCCCGAGCGGTAAGTCGCCTAAGTTCAGCCGCATATCCGTAGAGAATGAAGTGGTGGTGACCTCTTGTGCCATGACGATGTCTGTCATGGCTGCATCGCGTGCCACTTGTATCACGTAGCTATCCGCTTTGGGTACAAACGACCACTGGAATACGAAAGGTAACTTCCGCGCATCGCCATCTGCAGGACTTTGCAGGACTGTGCTTACTGCGTCACATCTCTCTGCGCCGAGTATGCGCATGGCGTACTCATTGTTGTACTTATCCAATACGCTCACTGCTATTTGATAGCCTCTTGCGGAGATGTCTTCCGGCAAGGTGAACGAGGTAGAGTAAGTGATGCCCAGTAATGTCTCGCCCAAGGAATAGATACCTACACGATTGCGGAAGGCGTTCTGTACGGCATAGACTGCAAAGTGTACATCGCTGTCTGCGTGTGCCCAACTCAGTGTCTGTCCGTCGATTGTGAGGTTCTCGACCATTGCTCTGTCACCAGTAGTCTTCCAGTTGATAGCCGGTGGTAGAGCGGGGTAAGCGAACTCTGCACCCTTAAAGGCTTTGCGGAACTTCTTGTCGTACACCCATCCGGTCGTCTGATAGAACACTGCTCCCGGAGTATTGTCTGTGACGGTGCGGTTCAGTTGTGCCTGTTGCTGCATATCACTGACGGAGAAGCCTGCAGTGCCTTGCTCGTATCGATAGATAGCCATACTGGAGTAGAAATGCTTGCCAAACCGATTGCATATGTCTCCCCACCACTTACTCAATGTCTTGTAGTCTTGCGCTCCGCCTATCTTCCAATACAGTTGTGGCGACAGGTAATCCACTGTTCCTTCTTCTAACCACGCAACGGGGTCGCAATATATCTCCTGATACATGTTCCCGCCTGTGATGTTATCAGGCAATGTATATCCCCGTTGTTGGGCTACTACGTAGTTTGTGGTCCATATACCGAATGGTGATACGCCGAATGTGACCCATGGCTTCACGGCTTGTATGGTGTCGTACACCTCTTTCACCATCTTGTTCACATTCTGTCTGCGCCAGTCATCGGTGCTTATATCGCCTGGCTTCAGTGTTCGCACACTTGCCGAGTCTTGCGTGGTCGTTCCTCCGTAGGGGTAAAAATAGTCATCCATCAAGATGCCGTCGATGTCATACTTGTTGATGATGTCTCCCACTACGCGTTTTATCTGCTGTCTCACTGCCGGCAATGCGGGGTCAAGGATGATGTCGCTCTTGTACCATAACAACCACTCAGGATGCGTGTGCTTGTAGTTGAGCAGGGTCGTGTCATTGTTTCCTGTCCAGTCGTAACTACCACGACAGCCATAGCGGTATGGGTTTATCCAGCCATGGCAAGTCAGTCCCCGTTTATGGCACTCCTCTATGCAGAACTGCAATGGGTCATAGCCGGGGTTCACACCTCGACCGTGGTTCAGGTAACTCGACCATGGTTCATAATCGGATTGGTAGAGGGCATCGCACGCAGGGCGGATATGGAAGAACACGGTATTCATGTTTATCGACTGTATCGAGTCTAACATCCGTGTCAGTTCCTTCTTCTGCGCAGCGATGTCTGTGGTATTAGCACTCGGCCAATCAATATTCGCTACTGTCGTTAGCCATGTGGCACGCATCTCGCGTTTGGGAGCAGCAGCTTCCATCGGCAGCGTCAGTAGTATAGCGACAATAATCAGACAGGACTTTATGAGGTCTGTGGATAACTTGTGATTTTTGACAGATATAATCATAGTATGATATATGTAGGGTCAATTGTTGCTTATGGAGGAGTGCGCTCGCCAATAGTTGCTGCACGGATTTGTGCAGCAACTATATTGGCAAGCAATGAGACTATACGCTATCTCACTTCTTGTCCGAGCATGTCGTACATCGTGTTACCGCGAAGGATATACACCTGACCATTGCGTATAATTTTAGTGGCCTTTGGTGCTGTCACTTTCGTATTCTCCAATGATGTCGCTTTGCTTTTCACGATAGTCTGTGCCTTTTGTGCGGGGACGATGATATGGTTGTCTGTGGTAGGCAGTGCATATTTATAGAAGCGCTCTACCGATGCAGAAAGCACGAGTAAGTCGCCAGCATAGTCGAATGCCAGTCCATCGATATTGCTACCTAATGTAGGAGTCTGCAATCCTTTGGTCAGTGTAGGTACACCTGTTGTAGCATCATACGTGACGTTGAACAGCGTAACCACTTTGTTACCACCAAAGGCTATCACGTTCTCTTTGGCGTTATAAGCCATCTGACCACGATAGGAAGCATTGTTTGTTGCGTCAAACAATGCAAGGATAGCGGCGTCTGCTGTCTTGTTTACGGCGTAATCTATCTCGCCGGCAGCATTGATATGGGTCAATATGTTGTATGCATCAATAGCCCAACGGTGTTGTGCTACCCACAGACCTCCACGACCATCTGAAGCCATCGAGTTGTCTTGATTTCCCCAGACAGTACTTTGGATGACCTTAGTAGCCGTAGAGCCTTCTATCTTGTAGATAGTACCGCCATCAGTGGTGTTGGCGTTGTTCATAACGTAGAGTACACCATTCTCATCAAAGCACAGTGAGTTGGCGAGCGTGATATCCGTAATACCTTCTATCAGGTTCACTGCGTTACCGGTAGCGGGTACTGTCCAGATAGCAGTTGGAGCCACATTGTATGCAAAGGCTACGACGCCATCTGTCGGGCGAACTGCGATACGGTGCATGGCTTGGCGGGTTGCATCGGTGAGTGTGACATTGGCAGGTAGATAACCTACGTTCGTTGTATTCAACTCATTCAGGAGCGGGTCATAGGTGAACACTCCTCTCTTTTGTGCTTTTGTACGTACGGAGCCTCCATCATCTTCACCATCTGTTGCTTCTGCGATATAAATCTTACCGAAGTTATTTGACTCCGGATTGTTGTCAACGGCTACACCTTGCGGTAGGTAGAAGTTGTAGATGCCTTGCTCAGCATCTGTTATCTCCGTCATGCTTGTGACAGCCGGTGCTGTCAGTTCCACAGCCCATGTCATAGTGACATCCTCGCCAGGTATCTGTTCTTCGGTCAACGTAATGGTGTTAGCACCAGCAACAACATTCTCAACTTTCACCTTGCCGACCAGTGTGCCGGCGGTGTCAGTAAATACCAGATTAGCCTCTGTGACATCATTTGATACGGAGTTGAAGGTAAACATGTACGAGGTGTCGTCTTGCGTCATCTTAAGGTCATACGCCCATGCACGCTGTGCATAAACATTTCCTACCATCGCAGCCAACACAAGAGTAGCACAAAGAATAGTAAATCTCTTCATAACTGAATTAAATTTAAGGGTTAATAATATAATATCTCACACGATGAAGATTGTGTGTCTATGGTATTCGTCCGCCCGCATAAATAATCCATTTTTGTAGCAAAGGTACAGTATTTATTTAGTCTAACCAATACCCCCCATTTTTATACACTTTTAACATATACAGATAAGCATAAGGGCCACTCGCATCTCCTCCATAGCACTTAGTTTATTAGTTGATGAGTTTATTAGTTGATGGTTGACAGATGAAAGGAATTGGTGAGCGGTGCAGTTGACAAGTGTAATTAGTTTATATAGGCGATCTAATTGTATCAGGTTTCATGAGTCTGATGGCGCGGTTGTCCTATTGTCAAGTTATAGTCAAGTAATGAGTAGATCTACGGAATCACCCAATAATCACATAGTAATCACCCAATAATCACCCAATGTGAGACCCTTTGGTCGAGTTGAGGGTTTAGTGTGCGAGTTGAGAGCAGTGGAGAGTTGTTTTTTTAGTTTAGAGTTGAGTGTGCGTGTTGGGAGCAGTTGAGAGTTTATTGGTTCGCTACGCTCTCGATAATGACGGCTTGCGCCGTGTAAGCGACGGAGTGTTGACTACGGAGGTGTGGACTAATGCGTGTTAGTTATTGCATGTTGATTACTGTGTTATATCCAACAATTATGATGTGGTCGCCTGTAGATTGTCTGTGTGCATTTGTGGGATTGTATATCTTTTTGTACTTTTGTGGGAGTGTTCCAGACTGAAAGGAATTATCATATAACTCATATATCCATGAAAACGAACTCTTTTTTAATCATTATCTCCCTATCACTATGTCTATGTACTGTCAGTTGCACGCAAACAGTGCCGCTGTCGCTCCATTGGGAGATGGGGGCGAATGACGTGGAGCCTGGTGTATGTGAGATGTACCTCACGCTGACCAACACTTCCTCATACGTGCTGACGGGCGAGGATTGGGTTTTGTACTTCGACTATATGTCCCTGCATCCACTGAACGCGACTGACTATACACCTCTGCGGGAGGATGCTGTGGTGGGCGAGTTGATAGAGACGGAGATACAAGCGAGTTACCATTCGATAGTTCCGACAGAGAACTTCGCACCTCTACAGCCTGATGAGAGTCGCACCTATTGTCTGCGTTATCGCGGCAACGTGATACGACAGACGTCCGTGCCGGAAGGTTTTTTCCTTGTGCGCGGAAAGGAGAAACCCATATCTATCCCATGTACCTACGCACCTTTCACACGACAGGAGCAGATGAAACGCGGTGTCGAGACGTGGGAGAAGACTCCCTATGCGGACGGTGAGTATGCGTACGCCTACAACAGACACATCCTCACCCCATCAGAGAGAGAGAATACAAGACCGATACTACCCCTGTTACCACAGCCGAAAAGCGTCTCATATCAAGAAGGTATTTGCGATATTACCCGTGCAGAAATGGTGGTGCGAACCGATGCGAATATGGTGTCGGAAGGATACTTGATGCGTCTGACGCCAGACACTATATATATAGAAGCGAGTGATGAGGCTGGTGTGTTCTATGCAAAGCAGACGCTGGCACAATTAGGTGATAGTGTGCCGTGTGCCGTCATTAGCGACTATCCGGACTTACATCACCGCGGTGTGATGTTGGATATCGTACGTAACTATTACCCTGCGGACTCTGTTTATCGCGTGATAGACGTGATGGCGCAGTATAAACTGAACGTGCTACATCTGCACCTGTCGGACGATGAGGCGTGGCGGTTAGAGATACCCGGTCTGCCGGAACTGACAGCGGTGGGTGCGCATAGGGGTTACACCACCACGGAGAGCGATTGTCTGCTGCCGATGTACTGTGGCGGTTGGGACGCGCAGGATATGACCAGCACTGCTAACGGGTATCTCACTCGTGCGCAATATATTGATATTATTCGTTATGCGGCTGCGCGGCAGATACGTGTCATCCCCGAGATAGACATGCCAGGGCACATGCGCGCCTGCAAGAAAGCCATGCATGGACTGCTGACGGACAGTGTATTGGAACAACGCACCTATATCTCGGCGCAAAACTATACAGACAATGTCATCGCCGTCTCGAATCCATATGCTGTGCAGTTTGTGGAGAAAGTGATAGACGAGATAGTGGCGATGCACGAAGAGGCTGGTTGCCCACTGATGGTGTTCAATATCGGAGGTGATGAGGTACCACAGGGTGCATTGACACATGAAGAACATCAAGCCTTTATCGACCAAGTACTCGCTATCCTGCAACGTCATCACTTACAGCCTGCGGGTTGGGAGGAGATAGGACATTTCTGTCCGCCTTCAACCGGTGCTATATGCTACTCGTGGCATAACGGTGATGCGAAACCGCTGGAGTTGGCAGAGGCGGGTTATCCAGTGGTGTTGGCGGCAGCTAACCATCTGTATTTCGATTTCGCATACTGCAATCATCACGAAGAGAAAGGTCTTAACTGGGGCGGTTACACCGATGAATATAGGGCGTTCGACTGGCAGCCGTTGCAGCATTCTAACGTGATTGGTATGAATGCACAGTTGTGGAGTGAGGTAATTCGGTCATTCAGTCAGGTAGAGTGGCAACTGTATCCGAAAATTTTCGGCTTGGCTGAGCGGGCGTGGAATAACGACTCGCAGTTGAGCGTCAGTCAGTATAACACATTAGTGTATGAGACTTGCCTGCCACGATTAGCGAAGGATGGGCATAACTTCCATATCCAGCAACCCGGGATTAGTATTGCGCAGGGACAAGTAGAGATGAATAAGGTGATGTCAGGTGGAGAGATTAGGTACAGGTTAGACGATGGTGAATGGCAAGTATATGAGCATCCTTTTGTATTACCTCAAGGGGTTAAGGTCATAAAGAGCAAGATTCTCTATTTAGGGAAAGAGAGTAACACGACCTGGGCATTCCTATAGTGAGAGTACATCATGCATTGTCCATATATAACAATCCTCCACTGCTATGAAAAACAGTGGAGGATCTGTCACAAAGGCTACTGCATAGCAATAACCACCTTACTCAATCATAGTTCTGCGTCTTCTGATTGTTGAGCCTCCGCTGCAGCGCGTGCAGCTTGAGCGGTAGCATATTCCTCTGCATTGTAAACAGTTATCTTACCAAACTCACGAAGTCCTGTACCTGCAGGTATCAAGTTTCCACAGATAACATTCTCTTTCATACCTTCAAGATAGTCGACCTTGCCTTGAATAGCGGCTTCGTTGAGTACCTTGGTGGTTTCCTGGAAGGAAGCGGCAGACATGAAAGACTTGGTACCAAGTGCTGCGCGGGTAATGCCTTGCAGAATCTGGCTTGCGGTAGCGCACATAGCGTCACGAGCCTCTACCAGTTTCTTGTCACGGCGGCGCAGACTGGAGTTCTCATCGTGTAGGCGGCGAGCCGTAACGATCTGACCGGCTTTCAGCGTCTCGCTATCGCCAGCATCGGTAACGACTTTTTTGCCCCATATACGGTCGTTCTCGTCTAGGAAGTCAAGCTTATCAACAATCTGCTTCTCCAAGAAATTGGTATCACCAGCATCTTGTATCTCGACCTTGCGCATCATCTGACGCACTATAATCTCGAAGTGCTTATCGTTGATTTCCACACCCTGCATCCGGTAAACAGACTGAGCCTCGTTGACGATATAGTCTTGTACGGCAGTAGGACCTTGGATAGTCAAGATGTCATCCGGTGTGATAGCACCATCGGACAGTGCCACACCAGCGTGCACGTAGTCGCCCTCTTGTACAAGGATTTGTTTCCCAAGAGGGATAAGATACGACTTGACCTCGCCCAGTTTGGATGTCACGTTCAGTTCGCGGTTACCACGTTTAATCTTACCGAACGACACCTCACCATCTATCTCGGCTACGATAGCAGGGTTAGACGGGTTACGCGCCTCGAATAGTTCAGTAACACGTGGCAGACCACCAGTGATATCACCTGCTGTTCCGAAACTACGTGTCTGCGTGAACAGAGCGTCACCCACCTTGACTGCAGCACCATCGGGGTGAACCAACAGCGCTTTGACAGGTAAGTTATAGGTACGGAGCGCATTGCCGTCCTTATCCATGATGATAGCGGCCGGCATACGTGTCTTGTCCTTGGTCTCGGTGATAGTTACCTCTTTTTTACCAGTCTGTTCATCTGTCTCGGTCTTAGCGGTAACACCTTCGATGACATCTTCGTAGTGGATAGTACCGGCCTGCTCGATTATTAGAGCAGCCTTGTATGGATCCCACTCGCACACCTGTTGTCCCTTCTCGTAGGATTGCCCAGGTGTGACGAAAAGTTTAGAAGCGTATGGTATGTTGAAGTTCGTAAGTACGACACCTGTCTTCTCATCCACGAGACGCATCTCGTTCAGACGGCTGACTACGATGACCTCACCTTCTTCTGTGGTGATTGTACGTAGGTCGTCAATCTCGATACGTCCGGTTTGTGGGATGGCGTAGGTGTTCTGCGTAGCAGCATTACCAGCGACACCACCAGAGTGGAAAGTACGGAGGGTCAACTGCGTACCAGGCTCACCAATAGCCTGTGCAGCAATAACACCGACAGCCTCACCTTTCTGCACCAGTTGGCGGGTAGCCAAGTTACGTCCGTAGCACTTAGCGCAGACGCCATGTTTAGCCTCGCAGGTGAGTACAGAACGTATCTCAACAGCCTCAATGCCAGCGGCTTCGATGGCCTCGCACTGTGCTTCGCGTATCTCTTCTCCAGTAGCCACGATGAGATTGCCCTCGTTATCGTAGATATCATGCACGCTGACACGACCGAGGATACGTTGGGTGAGTGTAGCCACCACGTTATCGTTCTGTTTCACAGCACGTGCTGTCAGTCCACGGAGTGTACCACAATCCTCTTCAGTGATGATAACATCGTGCGATACGTCCACAAGGCGGCGAGTCAGATAACCTGCGTCGGCAGTCTTCAAAGCGGTATCAGCAAGACCCTTACGAGCTCCGTGGGTAGAGATGAAGTACTCCAACACGCTCAGTCCCTCTTTGAAGTTCGAGAGGATAGGGTTCTCAATGGTCTGACGTCCTTCAGCGGCACCAGCTTTCTGCGGTTTAGCCATTAGACCACGCATGCCTGCTAACTGTTTAATCTGTTGCTTAGAGCCACGGGCACCAGAGTCCATCATCATGTAAACAGAGTTGAATCCTTGGTCAGCCTCTTTCATGTGCTTCATCAGCACTTCGGTGACTTGGTTGTCGACATCTGTCCATGCGCCAACAACTTTGTTGTAACGCTCGTTATCGGTCATAAGACCTTCCATATAGAGTTCGGTGACCTCTTCCACGGTCTGGTTACCTTTGGTAATGAGTTCGTTCTTCTCCTCAGGGATAAGGATATCGTTGAGGTTGAACGACAGACCACCCTTAAATGCCATCTTATAACCGAGGTTCTTGATGTCATCGAGGAACTGTGCGGTACGAGCCACACCACAAGTTTTGATGACGTCGGCGATTATATTCTTGACTGCTTTCTTGCCAAGTGTAACGTTTTGGTAGCCGACCTCTTCCGGCATAAAATGGTTAACGAGGACACGCCCAGGAGTGGTTTCAACAATAGAGGTATCATGTTTGCGACCATCAAAGATACGTACCTTGACGATAGCATGGATATCCACCTTCCCCTCATTGAGTGCGATCTCGCATTCTTCAGGTGAGTAGAAGCATAGTCCCTCGCCCTTGACACCGGTACGTTGTTTGGTGATGTAGTACAGACCAAGAATCATATCCTGTGAAGGCACAGTGATAGGGTTACCATTAGCGGGGTCAAGGATATTGTGAGAACCGAGCATCAGCAGTTGAGCCTCCAAGACAGCCTCATTGGACAATGGGAGGTGGACTGCCATCTGGTCGCCATCGAAATCGGCATTGAAACCGGCACAAGCCAGTGGGTGAAGTTGGATTGCCTTACCCTCAATCATTCGAGGCTGGAAAGCCAATATACCATGGCGGTGCAGTGTCGGGGCACGGTTGAGTAGGACAGGGTGTCCTTCCATGACATGCTCAAGGATATCGAATATTACAGGGTCTTTGCGGTCAATGACTTTCTTGGCAGACTTGACTGTCTTCACTATGCCGCGCTCAATGAGTTTGCGGATGATAAACGGCTTGTAAAGTTCGGCAGCCATATCTTTAGGCAGACCGCACTCGTGCATCTTCAGTTCAGGACCTACAACTATGACGGAGCGCGCGGAGTAATCCACACGTTTGCCGAGCAGGTTTTGACGGAAACGACCTTGCTTACCTTTCAATGAGTCGGACAGCGACTTCAGTGGACGGTTGGCGTCAGACTTGATAGCCGTGGTCTTCTTACTATTGTCAAATAAAGAGTCAACAGCCTCTTGGAGCATACGTTTCTCGTTACGGAGAATGACATCAGGTGCCTTTATCTCTACGAGTCGTTTCAGACGATTGTTACGAATGATGACACGTCGATAGAGGTCATTGAGATCGGATGTAGCGAAACGTCCACCATCCAGTGGAACGAGAGGGCGCAGTTCAGGTGGGGTAACAGGGATGACACGGAGCACCATCCATTCCGGACGGTTTTTGCCCTTGCTAGCGCGGAAAGCCTCTACCACCTGCAGACGCTTCAAGGCTTCGGCCTTACGCTGCATAGAAGTATCTGTGTCCGCACGATGACGCAATTCGAAACTCAATTCATCCAGATCTATAGAAGACAACATCTGTTCAATAGCTTCTGCACCCATTTTAGCGATAAACTTGTCAGGGTCGCTATCATCTAATGATTGGTTGTCTTGGGGGAGACGAGCTATTAGTTCCATGTACTCGTCCTCATCGAGCAACATCTTCTCTTCTACGATATCATCTCCTATCTGTTGCCCTGCTAATATTCCGGCACGGATAACAATATATTTCTCGTAGTAAACCACAGAATCCAGTTTCTTTGTCGGAACGCCCAACAAGGCTGCCATCTTAGAGGGTAGGGAGCGAAGGTACCATATATGTGTCACAGGCACAACTAATTTAATATGTCCCATACGCTCGCGACGTACTTTTTTCTCAGTAACCTCTACGCCACAGCGTTCACAAACGATACCTTTATAACGAATACGCTTATACTTTCCGCAATGGCACTCATAATCCTTTGTTGGACCAAAGATGCGCTCGCAAAACAAGCCATCACGCTCAGGTTTGTATGTGCGATAGTTAATCGTTTCAGGTTTGAGGACTTCCCCTGAGCTAATACGCATGATCTCATCAGGTGATGCTAGTCCGATAGAGATACGGGTGAAACCGTTCTTCTTATTATCTTGTTTATAAGCCATAATTCTAAATTTTATTCCATTGTGATTGATAAAGCAAGACCTTGTAACTCATGTAAGAGAACATTCAACGATTCTGGGATGCCGGGAGTTGGGAATGGGTCACCCTTAACAATAGCCTCGTATGTACGAGCACGTCCAGTCACATCATCTGATTTGACAGTCAGTATCTCTTGCAGGACATGTGCCGCACCATGAGCTTCGAGAGCCCAGACTTCCATTTCTCCGAAACGTTGTCCGCCAAACTGGGCCTTACCGCCCAGAGGTTGTTGAGTTATCAAACTATACGGACCAATAGAACGAGCATGCATCTTGTCGTCCACCATATGTCCTAACTTCATGAAGTAGGTAACGCCGACAGTAGCCATCTGATCGAAAGGTTCGCCCGTACCACCATCATAGAGTTGTGTCTTACCTGCCCGAGGCAATCCTGCTTTGTCTGTCCACTCATTCAAGGAGTCCATGGTACATCCATCAAAGATAGGGGTAGCAAACTTAACGCCCAACTCTCGTCCTGCCCATCCTAAGACTGCCTCGAATATCTGACCTATATTCATACGAGAGGGCACACCCAACGGGTTCAGAACGATATCAACAGGTGTACCGTCTGCCATATAAGGCATATCTTCCACACGAACGATCTTGGAAACAATACCCTTATTACCATGACGACCTGCCATCTTATCACCTACACGTATTTTTCTTTTCTTAGCAATGTAAACTTTGGCCATCTTGACGATACCATTGGGAAGTTCATCACCAATCGTCAAGTTGAACTTAGCACGTTTTACCTCTGCATCCATTTCCTTGTACTTCGCAATGTAATTCATGATACAGTGCTCTACCAAGTCGTTTAGATGCGCATCGCTCGTCCAATCCGTCAACATCACAGAAGTGTAATCAATATTTGTCAACGTCTCGACAGTATAGGTCTTTCCTTTGGCGACAACTTCACTATGGGCATCATCAACCACGCCCTTAGACTGTTTTCCACGCAATAGCTGATAGAGTTTGTCCACTAATTGTTTCTTCAGTGCTTCGGTTTTCGCGTTGAATTCATTATCAAGCCGCTCTATTATTAGTTTATCATCGGCTTTTTGATGACGATCTTTTATGGCTTTTTCATAAAGATGCCTATCTATCACAACACCACTCAATGAGGGACTTGCTTTCAAAGAGGCGTCTTTCACATCACCAGCTTTGTCTCCAAAAATAGCCTTTAGCAATTTTTCCTCAGGAGAAGGATCAGACTCTCCCTTAGGTGTAATTTTACCAATGATAATATCTCCAGGATCTAAGTGAGCACCTATACGAATAATACCATTCTCATCGAGATTCTTAGTAGCCTCTTCACTCACATTCGGAATATCAGAAGTAAACTCCTCCATTCCTCGCTTTGTTTCACGAACCTCCAGCAACTGCTCTACAACGTGGACGGAAGTGAACATATCCTCACGAACAATACGCTCACTTAACACAATAGCATCCTCATAGTTGTATCCTTTCCATGGGATGTAAGCCACCTTTAGGTTCTTTCCTAAAGCAAGCTCTCCATTCTCGGTGGCATAACCTTCGGATAGTATCTGTCCTTTTTCAACCTTATCTCCTTTGCGAACAATAGGACGCAAGTCAATAGTTGTATTTTGATTCGTCTTCTGATATTTAGGGAGTTTATACTCTTTTTCTGCTGATTCAAAAGATATAAATTCTTCTTCCTCTGTACGTTCGTATTTGATACGAATCTTGTCTGCATCTACATATGTAACGACACCTGCTCCCTCTGCCATAATCTGAGTACGCGAATCCTGAACTAACTGTCCTTCTATACCCGTTCCCACGATAGGAGCCTCGTTACGTAACAAAGGAACTGCCTGGCGCATCATGTTGGATCCCATCAACGCACGGTTGGCGTCATCATGCTCTAAGAAAGGAATCAAAGCGGCGGCAATAGAAGCTATCTGTGAAGGAGAAACGTCCATTAGGTCAATCTTATCAGGACCTACGACGGGGAAGTCTGCTTCATAGCGAGCTTTTACCTTATCGCGGATAAACTTTCCATTCTCGTCCAACGGTGCATTACCTTGTGCGACTGTCGCCTGTTCCTCATCCTCTGCTGTGTAGTAGGTAACGTGGTCGTTATCTAAGTCAACTACTCCATTCTCAACCTTCCGGTAAGGAGTTTCTATGAAGCCCAAGTCGTTTATCTTAGCATATATACACAATGATGATATAAGACCAATATTAGGTCCTTCTGGTGTTTCTATAGGACATAGACGTCCATAGTGAGTGTAGTGCACATCACGTACTTCGAAACCTGCACGATCTCGACTCAAACCTCCAGGTCCAAGCGCAGACATACGACGTTTGTGCGTTATTTCTGCCAGAGGGTTCTGCTGGTCCATGAACTGTGACAATGCATTTGTCCCGAAATAAGAATTTATGACGCTAGATATCGCCTTAGCATTAATTAGGTCGGTAGGAGTAAATACCTCTGTATCACGCACATTCATTCGTTCACGAATAGTACGTGCCATACGCGCTAGACCTATGCCAAACTGGTTATACAATTGTTCACCGACTGTGCGCACACGGCGATTGGATAAATGGTCAATATCATCTACCTCTGCATTTGAGTTAATCAGTTGAACGAGATATTTGATAATCTCAATCATATCCTCCTTCGTCAATGTACGAATTTCCATAGGGGTAGATAAGTTGAGTTTTCTGTTGATCCGGTAACGCCCTACCTCTCCTAAGTCATACCGTTTGTCCGAGAAGAACAGACTTTGTATCATTTCGCGTGCGGTAGCGTCATCTGCAGGCTCTGCATTACGTAACTGACGGTATATATACAATACAGCCTCTTTCTCTGAGTGTGACGGATCTTTCTGAAGGGTGTTAAATATGATAGAATAGTCTGATTCATTCGTTTCTTCTTTGTGTAACAGAATCGTCTTAACACCAGATTCCAAAATTGTGTCACATAACTCTTGAGTCAATATAGTCTCACGTTCTATGATTACTTCGTTACGCTCTATGGTAACCACTTCGCCAGTATCCTCATCAACGAAATCTTCTGTCCAAGCTTTCAGCACATTACCTGCCAAAGTACGCCCAACCACTGTGTCAAGTCTATCTTTTGTGCACTTTACCTCCTCCGCAAGTCCAAAGCAGTCCAAAATTTCCTTATCACTCTCGAAGCCGATAGCACGAAGTAGTGTTGTTACAGGGAGTTTCTTCTTACGATCGATATAGGCATACATCACTCGGTTAATATCTGTAGCAAACTCTATCCATGAACCTCTAAATGGGATAATACGTGCTGAATACAATTTTGTCCCATTGGAGTGCAAAGATGTACCGAAGAACACACCTGGTGATCGATGTAATTGGCTAACGACTACACGCTCTGCACCATTGATTACAAACGTTCCCTTGGGTGTCATATAAGGAATAGTCCCAAGGAATACATCTTGCATTATGGGAGAGAAATCCTCGTGATCAGGATCTGTGCATGAGAGAAACAATTTAGCCTTAAGAGGTACACTATAGGTAAGTCCTCGACGTAAACACTCTTCGATCGAATAGCGAGGAGGGTCTATATGGTAATCAAGGAACTCAAGATTAAAATTGTTTCTGGTGTCTTGGATTGGGAAATTTTCCGAGAACACTTTGTAGAGTCCCTCTTGATGACGCACTTCCGGTGTTGAATCCATCTGAAAAAAGTCTTGGAAAGACTTTAGTTGTATTTCCAGGAAATCTGGGTACGGCATCTGCTGTTGCATCGCCGAGAAGTTGATTCGCTGAGTCTTTTCTTTTCTTGTCATATAACTGAAAGATAGGGTTATATATTATTCAGGTGTTGAGATAGTCAAATGGTTCGAAATATTATTTAGACCTAAATAAAGAACTTGCAAGTTTATACTTTACTTACACAAATCGCACAGAATTACCGTCATTTAACTTATTTTCAACATCCTGTCTTATTCAGAGAAAAAGGTTTAGACCCAGTTGGGTCTAAACCTATCATAGGATAAGTACGGTTATTACTTGAGTTCCACCTCTGCACCAACCTCTTCAAGAGCCTTCTTGAGAGCTTCAGCAGCAGCCTTATCAAGTCCTTCTTTAACGGTTGCAGGAGCAGCGTCCACAATGTCTTTAGCCTCTTTCAAGCCAAGACCTGTTTGTTCTTTAACAGCCTTAACGACTTGTAGTTTTTGTGCGCCAGCAGCTTTGAGAACTACATCGAAAGATGTTTTCTCCTCTACAGGGGCAGCCTCAGCTGCAGCAGGACCTGCAGCAACTGCGACAGCTGCAGCAGCGGGTTCGATACCATACTCGTCTTTCAAGATTTGAGCGAGTTCGTTTACTTCTTTAACCGTGAGGTTAACTAATTGTTCAGCAAAAGCTTTTAAATCTGCCATTGTTGTATAATTTTAAGTAGTTTGTTTTTAGTTAATTATTTCTGTTGCCTTATTTGATTACGGTCTCTTATGCAAATCTTTTGTCATCCTCTTGAGATGCGCCAAGTGAGCATTTGCCTTAAGTAACAATGATTAAACTTAGCATAGTTTGCTGATTACTCAGCGCGTTCACCCAGCGTTTTAAGAACGCCGTGGATGGTAGTACCTCCAGATTGGAGTGCAGAGACAACATTCTTAGCAGGCGACTGTAAGAGAGCAACCAAGTCTGCGATAAGTTCGTTTTTGGACTTGATTGTAGAAAGGAACTCCAGGTTTTGAGCACCTACGTAGATTGTTTCTTCCACGTAAGCAGCTTTCAACTTGGGTTTTGCCTCTCCAGTTTTATCTCCTTTAGTAAACTCTTTTATCAGTTTAGCCGGAGCATTACCTGTATTGGAGAGCATCAAAGCCGTATTGCCTTTGAGAGCAGTTGTTATCTCTGAGTCAATGCCTTTAGCCTCGAGAGCTTTATGGAGCAAAGAGTTCTTAGCAACGAGCAACTTGATATCCCGTTTGAAGCAAGCACGGCGCAATGCGCTCGTTTTCTCTGCATTCAGTCCTTCTATGTTTGTAAGATAGAAATGTGGGTACTGAGTGAGTTGCTCTTGCAGGTTTGCAATGATAACGTTTTTATCTTCCTTCTTCATAAGTTTAGTCTTTAATAATTACTCCATAGTTTTAGGATCTATCTTGATCCCTTGACTCATTGTACTGGAAAGATAAATGCTCTTGATATAAGTTCCCTTGCTCACTGCAGGCTTGAGTTTAATCAAGGTCTGTATAAACTCGTTTGCGTTCTGTGCGATAGCCTCAGCGGAGAAAGATACTTTACCGATGGAGGTGTGTACGATACCGAACTTATCGACTTTGAAGTCAATTTTTCCTTGTTTAACCTCTTTGACAGCCTTTGCCACATCAGGTGTCACAGTGCCTGATTTTGGGTTTGGCATCAAACCACGTGGACCTAAGATTCGTCCTAATGCACCGATCTTGCCCATTATCTGCGGCATAGTGATGATGACGTCAATGTCTGTCCAACCAGTTTTGATTTTTTCGATATACTCATCCAAACCAACGTAATCAGCACCTGCCTCTTTAGCAGCAGCTTCTTGATCGGGGGTACATAATGCAAGTACGCGGACTTGTTTTCCTGTGCCATTAGGTAAACTAACCACACCACGAACCATCTGGTTTGCTTTACGTGGGTCAACCCCTAAACGCACATCAATGTCCACACTTGCGTCGAACTTTGTAGTCGTGATTTCTTTCACGAGAGCGGCAGCCTCAGCCACCGTATAGAGCTTACCTGCTTCAATCTTCTCTGCAGCAAGCTTTTGATTTTTTGTCAACTTTGCCATATCAATAGAAGATTATTTAACGGTAATACCCATACTACGTGCTGTACCTTTTACCATTTTGTAGGCACTTTCGACGGTAAAGCAGTTCAAATCGACCATTTTATCTTCAGCAATCTGTCGGCATTGGTCCTCGGAGATGTTAGCCACTTTCTTACGGTTAGGTTCTGCGGAACCGGACTTGATCTTGGCAGCCTCGAGAAGTTGTACAGCCACAGGCGGAGTCTTAACGATAAAATCGAATGATTTGTCAGTGTAAACAGTGATAACCACAGGTAATACTTTACCTGCTTTGTCCTGCGTTCTGGCATTGAATTGTTTACAAAACTCCATAATGTTCACACCTTTAGAACCAAGTGCTGGTCCTACTGGAGGAGAGGGGTTTGCTGCGCCCCCTTTGATTTGGAGTTTAATAAATCCAGCAATTTCTTTAGCCATAATTGTTTTAGATTTACTTTGTTAATAGTTTTTTATTGATAAACTATCGAGTAGTACCACGGCGTGTAACATTCGCCTCCTACTCTTTCGCTACTTGATCGAAGCCCAGTTCCAGTGGCGTTTGGCGGTCAAAGATTGTGACGACCACTTTCAGTTTTCGTTTGTCCGGAGCCACCTCATTGATGACGCCTTCGAATCCATTGAATGGTCCGTCTGTCACTTTGACGTGTTCACCTATCAAGTACGCCTCATCCGGGATAATGTCGCTTTCTGTTGGATCAACGTCTCCGATAATTTTATTGATCTCGGACAGAGACACTGGTGCAGGTTTTGTAGAAGCCTTTCCATCGCTCAAGAATCCTAACACATTAGGAATGTTCCGGAGTAGAGGATAACACTCATCGGTAAGATTACATTCTACGAGTACATAGCCAGGTAGGAGGTTTCTCTCCTTGATGACACGCTTACCGGCGCGTATGCTTACCACTTTCTCAGTAGGGATCAATACTTGCGACACATACTCTTTGAACATAGTGGAGGTGACCAAGGCACTTTCGATATACTCTTTTACCTTGTTTTCCTTACCACTGATTGCGCGGAGCACGTACCACTTCATGTTATTCTCAGCCATATTCTAATTGTTTTGTTTAGAACAGACCATAAATAAACGCCATGATTGACTCGAAACACCAATCCATCAGCCAAACAATGAGTGCCAGTATTATGGAAGCTATTAACACGAGCACAGCACTTTGGGATAACTCCTTACGCGTAGGCCAGCTCACTTTATGAACCAACTCATCGTAAGACTCTTTCACATTATCTACGAACTTCATATCAGTAGGTTTTCTATAATTCTTCTATTTATCACACCAACAATCCGGCTTCATATTCAATGAAGTCAGATTGGAAGCTATTTTTGTAACAGCACGGAAGGAGAGGCTCGAACTCCCGACACCTGGTTTTGGAGACCAGTGCTCTACCAACTGAGCTACTTCCGTAAAAAGAGTGGCGAGGTCAGACCTCGTCACTCGAGGTTTATTGATAATCTTATCAGGGATTAGTCAATAAGTTTGGTAATCTGTCCAGAACCTACGGTACGTCCACCCTCACGGATTGCGAAGCGAAGACCTTCGGAGCAAGCAACCGGATAAATGAGTTTAACTTGGATCTCGAGGTTATCACCAGGCATAACCATTTCAGTTCCTTCAGGGAGAGTAATCTCACCTGTGACATCCATAGTACGGATATAGAACTGAGGACGATAGTGGTTGTGGAATGGAGTATGACGTCCACCCTCCTCTTTCTTTAGGATATAAACAGAAGCTTTGAACTCGCTGTATGGTTTAACAACACCCGGGTGGGTGATTACCATACCACGACGTACTTCGTCTTTATCAATACCACGGAGAAGCAAACCTACGTTATCGCCAGCTTCACCTTCGTCCAGAAGTTTGCGGAACATCTCGACACCTGTCACAACAGATTTCTTGCCGTCTGCGCCAAGACCGATAAGTTGTACTTCGTCGCCGACTTTTACGATACCTGTTTCGATACGTCCGGTAGCAACGGTACCACGACCTGTGATAGAGAATACGTCCTCAACAGGCATAAGGAACGGTTTATCAACGGCACGTGTAGGCAGTTGGATCCATGTATCAACAGCATCCATCAGTTCCATTACCTTGTCTTCCCATTCAGGTACGCCATTCAATGCGCCAAGAGCAGAACCACGGATAACAGGAGTGTTGTCGCCATCGAAATCATAGAAAGAAAGAAGTTCACGCATCTCCATTTCTACGAGGTCAAGCATCTCAGGATCGTCAACGAGGTCGCACTTGTTCATAAAGACAACGAGGCGAGGAACATTCACTTGGCGAGCGAGCAGGATATGCTCACGGGTCTGAGGCATAGGGCCATCGGTAGCAGCAACGACGATGATTGCACCATCCATTTGAGCAGCACCAGTAACCATGTTCTTTACATAGTCAGCGTGCCCCGGGCAGTCCACGTGTGCATAGTGACGAGTAGCGGTCTGATATTCAACGTGCGCGGTGTTGATAGTGATACCACGCTCTTTCTCTTCGGGAGCATTATCGATAGAATCGAAAGAACGCTGCTCAGAGAGTCCCTTCTTTGCCAGCACCATAGTGATAGCAGCAGTCAGGGTAGTTTTACCGTGATCGACGTGTCCAATAGTACCGATGTTCACGTGCGGTTTCGAACGGTCAAATTTTTCTTTTGCCATAATTGTACAATTTGTTATTAACGTTAATACTATTAATTTACCTCTTTACACACAAGACATTTCCTTGTTACCCGGAGTGTCGTTTTGTGTTATTTCAGAGCTGATGGCGGGAGTTGAACCCGCGACCTCATCCTTACCAAGGATGCGCTCTACCACTGAGCTACATTAGCAACAAAATAAATTTGAGCGGAAAACGGGACTCAAACCCGCGACCCCCAGCTTGGAAGGCTAGTGCTCTATCGACTGAGCTATTTCCGCAGTTTCCCCGCTTTCGCGTGTGTAGTGTGTGGGTGCGGATGGATTCGAACCACCGAAGTCGAGAGACAGCAGATTTACAGTCTGCCCCATTTGGCCACTCTGGAACACACCCCTGTTTTAGTTTAGAGTTGATAGTTTAGTGAAGCCTACGGGCTTGTCAAGTATCAACTCTTTATCATCTTTTCAAAGATCTTTTGAGCCTCTAGTCGGACTCGAACCAACGACCGCTGGATTACAAATCTAGTGCTCTACCAACTGAGCTATAGAGGCATACTACTCTCCAACATCCGGCATAATCCTGCGATAACGATGAGTAGTTCATAAACGCTACCCTTCACGGTTGGCGGAAAAGCGGTGCAAAAGTACTGCTTTTTTTTGTACTGACAAAATAATTCGTAAAAAAAATCTTTTTTCTCTGTTTTTTGTCTTTCAACAGACCGCCTATCTCCTGATCATACGATAGGCGGTCTGTCATGGATATTGGTTATGCGTTTTTATCTTTGAGTTTCTCGAGTTGTCGTTCGAGTGCCTCGAGGCATTCATCTATCGCCTGTTCGAAAGTGTCACATGTTTTCTGTGCGAACATCTCTGCTCCCATACCGAGGATGCGGATAGTTGCCTCTTTGTTGAGGTTCGTTTCCGGTTTAACAACAGTCATTCTGATTTCCATTTCAGCAGAGGGCGTAAGTAGCTTCTCGTAACGGCGTGTTTTCTTCTCTACGTGTTTTTCGAGTCGCTCTGCTATCTCGAAGTTTACGGCTTGGATGTTTAGTTTCATAGTTTCCTCCTTTTTTAATGGTTAATGATAAGAGATTATCACGAGTACGTGCTTATCTCCATTGTTTTCTATTGTCTTGTGGCAAAAAACATGCCATTGTCACATATATCGGACAAGTCGTCATATAGTGTAAACACTATCTTTTATCGTTATTCTCACGGCTACGTGGGTGTGCAGCATTATACGCCTTTAGTATCTGGTCGAAGGTAGTGTGTGTATATACTTCTGTTGCAGCGAGAGTAGCATGTCCGAGCAGGCTCTGTATGGTTCGTATATCCGCTCCGTTGTTGAGCATGGCAGTAGCGAAAGTGTGTCGTAAAACATGGGGGGAGTGTTTTTTGAGTGTTGACACCTCTCCCATTGCTGTTCGTACAATCGTGTACAGTGTTTCTGTCCGCATAGCCCCCCACGTACCATTCTTATGTCTCTGAACGAGGAACATATTATCTGCTGTCTCCCCATTCAGGACACCTATTCTCTCTACTTGATACTGTCGTATGAGGCTGATGAGTCTTTCGCCCATAGGGACGATACGTTCTTTGCGTCTTTTACCAAACACACGTATTTGTGCGAGGAGTATATCAACATCTGTATCTTTGAGTGCGATGATCTCTGCTCGTCGCATTCCTGTTTGATAAAGCATCTCGATGACAAGGTAGTCGCGCAGTGCCTCAAAATGTTTGACAGGGTCTAGGGCATCAGACTCGAACTGTATCTCATGCCCGTGTTTGAAATTTTCCATCTCGCTCTCCCTGAAGAATACCGGCAACGGTTTATCCGTTTTAGGTGTAATGACCTGTTGCGTGATATCGACATCTGTCAGTCCTACGCGTAATAGAAATTTATACAAACTTCTAACAGCGGATAACCGTCGTTTGACTGTTCGTGGAGACAGTTTAGAGTCTAACATTTGTATCATCCACGTTTTGACGTCATTTTCGTCTATCTCTTCAGGGTCGAACTCTTGTATGGTCTTTCCCATGAAATCACACCATGCACGCAGGTCTGCTTCGTACTCGCTCACGGTACGCGGAGAGTAGTTTTTCTCAATGGCGATATAGTCTAAGAACTTCCGTATCATTGGGTGTATGTATGGATTTGAAGGGAATAAACAAGTAGAAAGAGCGTTACACCCTACTCTTTTATCTCTTTGCCTACTATTTGATTTTCTTCGAAGGGGAATAATCCGAACAATTCAGCATCTATGCGATCCGTTACATATCGGAAATCTTCCGCTCTGTCGGCGAACTTTATCTTATCTCCATCAATGATAAGCAGTTTGCCTTTGTAGTCTGCTATCCAGTTCTCGTATAGTTCGTTGAGTCCCTGCAGGTAATCAATACGCATGCTTGCTTCGTAAGAACGTCCTCTTTTCTGAATCTGTGCTACGAGGTTAGGAATTGTAGAGCGTATATATATCATCAGGTCGGGCATCTTGACCAGTGACATCATCAAGTTGAACAGGTCTTGATAGTTATCAAAGTCGCGGTCGGACATATACCCTTGCCGATGGAGGTTAGGAGCAAAGATACGGGCATCTTCATATATAGTGCGGTCTTGTATAATAAACTCGGCAGAATTTACGATTTCCACCACGTCCTTGAATCGCTTGTTCAGGAAGTATATCTGCAAGTTGAACGACCAGCGTTCCATGTCTGCATAGAAATCTTCCAGATATGGATTAAAGTCTACGCTTTCGAATCGCGGTTGCCAGCCATAATGTTTGGCCAGCATGTTTGTCAGTGTCGTTTTGCCACTACCAATGTTTCCTGCTACTGCTATATGCATATCTCTCTATTTTTGGAATTTATCGGTCTGTTTTTCCCATATTTCCCGGCTAAACAGTCCGAATAGTTGCGCATCTATTTTATTGACTATATATCGAAAATCTTCGGAGTTGTTTTCGAAGTCCAGTGCATCACTTTCAATCGTTAAGACTCGTCCTTCGTATTGGTTATGGATAAAGTTTTCGTAATGTTCGTTGAGGTCTCTAAGGTAGTCTATCTGCATTGTCTTCTCACAGTTTCTACCTCGTTTTTGTATTTGTGCGATGAGGCAGGGTACTGATTTTCGCAAGTATATCATAAGGTCAGGTGTCCTCATCATTCGTTTCATATGCCCGAAAAGTTCCATATAGGTTTTATAATCCCTCTCGGAGAGGTCTCCTCGCTCGTAGTTATTCGTAACAAACACATACACTCCTTCGAATATGCTACGATCCTGTATTATAGTGTGTGTGGCTTGGCTGATAGTCAGCATATCTCGAAATCTTTCCTTAAGGAAATAGGTCTCCAAACAGAAAGACCAGCGTTTAATATCTGAATAGTAGTCTTCGAGATATGGGTTGAACGTTACTGATTCGAATCGAGGCTCCCAACCATAATAGCGTGCCAACATTTTGGTCAGCGTTGTCTTGCCTGCTCCTATATTTCCTGCAATAACTATATACACTTGCCTTATTGGTTTTCGCCTGCAAATGTACAACATTTTCCGCAGATTAGCAAATGGAATATATTTTTTATCTAACAGGTACGGCTTTGAAGCAAGGAGTAAAATATAAATAACAAGTATTGGTATTCTTTTAGGGTTGTGTAAGGATAAACAGTCTATCCCCACGATGGACAGGTCTGTCTGTTTTTATAGCAAACGGGTGTCCTTTCGTGACAACATCTTGTTGTTTCCCTTTTTCGTCATGTATATCATGTGCGATAAGTTCGTAGGCTCCTGTTGTCTCTCCTGTGATAAGCAGTTCGTCTCCTTCGTGTACTTGTGGGAGTGCCTCTATGTAAAACTCAGCGACACTGATATTCTTGAAGAAATTGGTACATTTCCCCACATATACTTTTTTTCGTGTAGCCTGTGAGCCATATTCGTGAGTCCATTCTCCCAAATTCTGTCCGAGGTAGTAACCATCCCAGAATCCTCTGTTGAATACCCGTCTGAGGCGTTGATCCCAATCGGGTATATGTGCGGCATATGTTTGTTGCCATGCTACACGTTGTTGTTGTGTCGGATCCGTTGGCAAAGTTTTCCATATATTGACCGCTTCCCGGTAGCACTCAACGACTGTCTTGACATACTCTGCGCCCCGAGCCCGTCCCTCTATTTTCAGGACAGAGACTCCTGCGTCTAACAAGCGGTTGAGGAAATGAATAGTTTTCAAGTCCTTTGGGGACATGATATATTGATTATCTATTTCCAGTTCGAGATCACTCTCCCGATCTTTTACTATATATCCCCGTCGGCAAGCTTGCACACACGCTCCTCTATTGGCACTGGTGCCAAAATTATTCAGGCTCAGGTAGCATTTGCCACTGATTGCCATACAGAGTGCTCCATGGCAAAACATCTCGATACGTATGGGTTCTCCCTTGGGTCCGCATATCTGTTGTTCGATGATGTCACGGTGTATGCTTTGCACCTGTTCTATATTTAGTTCACGCGCCAACACTACTACGTCGGCGTAGCGTGCATAAAATCGTAGTGCTTCGGTATTAGCGATGTTGAGTTGTGTTGACAGGTGTACTTCTACGCCTTGTTGATATGCATATTGGAGTGCTGCTATGTCGGATGCGATGATAGCAGAGACACCTGCTTGTTGTGCATTATCCACTATCTCACGCATCAGTGGCAAGTCCTCCGGATACATGACTGTATTGAGGGTCAGGTATGTCTTCACCCCTGCCTGTTGACAACGTTGGACGATAGTGTGCAGGTCTTGGGTTGTGAAGTTCGCTGAGGAACGTGAACGCATGTTAAGATGTTCTATACCAAAGTACACGCTGTCTGCGCCTGCCTGTATAGCAGCAGCAAGGCTTTCCCAGCACCCGACAGGCGCCATTATTTCTATATTATCGGAGGGGTTTTGCATTCGTGTTATAGTTTCGTCCGTAGGAACGATATGTATCTTTCTCGATGTCAATGTCCGGCTCAACGAGAGTGGTCTGAGGTGTTTGCCTGCCAAGTTGCCAGCAGAGGTATTTGATGGTCATACCCCTATCCAGCCACTGGTGCTCATAATGCGTCTGCAGGGATGTCGCTTCATAGAGAGAGTTGTTATGTGACACACCAGTGGTAGTGATTTGACCATACAGGTCATCTGTATCCGTGACGACCGGCAGATGGTTGAGTCTTACCATTTCCTTCGTGTAGGTATAAAGAAAAGGGCTGTCGGTCTTGAGGTGTATGTATCCATCCGGTCGCAGGAACAGTGCGTAGCGTTGCATGAAATATGTTGATGTCAGCCGTTTCGTGACTTTTTTCATTTGCGGATCCGGGAAAGTAATCCATATCTCGTCAACCTCATTGGGAGTAAAAAAACAGTTGAGCATCTCTATATTCGTTCGCAAGAAGGCTACGTTGTGCATGTTCGCTTGTTCCGCTTGTTTGACACCTGCCCACATTCGTGCCCCCTTGATGTCTATGCCTATATAGTTCTTATCGGGGTGGATCGTTGCTAATCCAATGGTATATTCTCCACGACCACATCCGAGTTCCAAAATGACAGGATTTGTATTGTGAAAACAGGTATCGCGCCACTGTCCTGCCATTGCCGTTACAGGACTATCCGTGAGTGCTTCACGTGCTCCACATTGAAAGACATTGTGGAACGTGTTCATCTCCGCGAACTTGCGCAGTTTATTCTTTCCCATCGTTTTTGCTTATTGTCAATCCCACATCTTCTATTCCGGGTAGCCATTCCACCCGCATACCCTGTTGCAGCGTAACGAGATATTCTCCACTATGTGTAAAGCGATAGTTGTCAGTATAGAGGAGTGTCAGTTCATAGTTATTCATTCCTTTTCCTATCCACCGTCCATAGTCATCCGCCATATATCCCTCAATGGTATCCGTATGTAAAACGTTCGAATCGTGTTTCTCTTGCACAAATATCCACACGTTTTGAAAAGGGTATCGTGCTGTATGTCTCAATGTTATCAGTATATTGTACTCACTGAGTGTATCGTCTATGGTAAAGTGGTAGGCGAGTATAGAATCTTGGTTCCATCCTTGTATGGGTATAGGTTGGAAATGCGTATATACCGTCCGGCGCTGGCACGCCGTCAGTGTTAGTAGTCCTCCTATGATGATACTGAGCAGAGACGGTATCTGTCGCTTAGTTTTCATGTATGGATTATTTGTTTGTTTGTGCATTGTTGTTCCGTGCAGGCTGGTTACGGCGCGAGTTGTCGTTGCGTGGTGCGTTGGATTGGTTGTTGCCTGGCTGTCTATCCCGGTTCTCCCGATTGTCACGACGTGTAGTTGCAGGACGTCCGTTGGTATTTGGACGTTGGTTATTGGGTCGATGTTTTTTCTTGTCGAAGCGTGTCAGATCATCCTGTCCTACCACGTTTTGGTATCCTATCTCTGCCACTTCAGCGACTGTCTGTTTACCGCCGAGTGTAGCAGGTTTCTCTCCTTGCTGGTTTCTTTGGATGATGTCTCGAGCCTGCTTTGGTGTCAGGACTTGCAGGTTAACCGGTTGGTGCGGGTCTGTAGAATATGTTATCTCTCCTCGCAGCGGGTCGGAGGCGAAGAAATAATATGTTGCTTCTGCTGTTTCTAATGGTTGTTTACGAGAGGGCATCTCTTTTGCTGCTTCTTCGTACACAGCAGCCTCGTAATTGAGGCAACATTTGAGTTTAGCACATTGCCCTGCCAGTTTCTGCGGGTTGAGTGAGATATTTTGTAGTCGTGCAGCATTGGTACCGACAGATGTGAACTGTGTCATCCATGTGGAGCAGCATAATTCGCGTCCGCATGGTCCTGTACCTCCTATACGTCCCGCCTCTTGCCTTGCACCGATCTGTTTCATCTCTATGCGCACTCGAAACGTCTCCGCGTATAGTTTGATGAGTTGTCGAAAGTCTACGCGTCCTTCGGCTATGTAATAGAATATAGCCTTGCTACCATCTCCTTGATACTCGACATCGCCTACCTTCATCTCCAGTCCTAATGATTTAGCCAGTTGCCGTGCCTGTATCATCGTAGATTGCTCTTTGGCATGTGCTTCGGCAGCACGTTGTATATCTTGTTGCGTTGCCAATCGAGTTATATGACGTATCTCATAACGGTCATTATTGAGTTTATTCTTCCGCATCTGCATTAATACCAGTCTGCCTGTGAGTGTGACCTCTCCGATATCATAGCCTGGATTGGCCTCAACGACTACTGTCATTCCTTTTTCGAGAGTCAGGTGTTCCGGATTATGGTAGTATCCTTTGCGGGTATTTTTGAACTGCACCTCCACGAGATCTGTTTCTGTTGGCGTAGCAGGTATATCACTTAACCAATCAACGACAGGCAACATGTGTCGAGAGTTGTTGTTACACGATTTACGCGATATATGGCAACAGCCGTTATTGATAGTCAATGTCTCGTCCATTTTGGTATGTTTTTTCTATTGTTTCTTGATTAGCACAATCATCTGCAAACATAGGTCAAAGAATATGATTTTTGCATTGCCATTTTGTGCTATCTGTTGTTCTGCTCGTGATAGTTCATTCATTATTTTCTCAACATTTCCATCATTGATGAATGGGGCGAACTTGGTAGAGAAGTTCTGTTCGTTCTCTGTCTGATAGTTCATGTCGGGTGCATGGAAATTGTATATATAGTTCTCCCGTATCTGTCTTTGCGCATACTGGAGAAAGTTTTTTTGTTTTTCCCGTCCCACTTTCGCATCGGCCATACTATTGCTCCACTGGCGCAGTTGTAGTAGGGCATTGTAGTCCTTTTTGTTTCCTACGAGCCATGCATTACGCATCAACGCCACAAAGTCGTTAAAGTTTTGTTGGTTATCTTCGCTCTGTTGCACCGCTCTCAATGCTTCTATCAGACTACCGTTGGCTACATGTGCCAAGTATGATGCAGTAGTGAGTGACAAAGGTTGAGTAGCAGAATGCCGTGGTGTTTGAGAAGAGGTTATGTGCAATAGCGCCTGCTGAATATCCGTTTCGGAGAGGCGCGGCACATGTATCTCTTGTGTACGGCTGATGATAGTAGGCAGTAGTTGTTCAGGATGTTCGCTGATCAACAGGAATAGTGTTTGGGTCGGAGGTTCTTCTATGAGTTTGAGTATTTTGTTGGCACATGAGGCATTCATTTTCTCCGGCAGCCAGATTATCATCACCTTGTATCCATTATCAAAACTCTTGAGTGAGAGTTTGCGTATAATCTCGCCACTCTCTTTATCGTATATGACTCCCTGCTTTGTTTCTACGCCTAAACGTTTGTACCAGTCTTGTTGGTCAAAATATGGTTGTTCGAGGATCTGTTCGCGCCATTTGTTCACAACATCATCGCACACCTCTATGTCGTTTGTTTTGACGATAGGGAATGCAAAATGAAGGTCGGGATGTTGCAGATTGCGGTATTGTATGCATGTTGGGCATACGCCACATGAGTCTGTATCGGTGCGGTGTGGACATGCGATATACTGTGCATATGCCAATGCGAGAGGCAACTTCCCCACTCCTGTTGCACCTGTGAACAGTTGTGCATGGGGGATACGTCCTTCCCGCACCGACAAGCATAGTTGCCGTTTCACTTCGTCTTGTCCTATGACATCGCTGAACTGCATACTTTATCTTGCAAAGGTACTAAAAATTTTCCAATCATCCAAATGCCGTATAGCCGGTCAGGTCACATACTCATCAGCCGGTAGGTGAGATAGCCGGCATAGACGAGTATCAGCACTGCACCATGCCAGCGTTTGATCTGGTGTTTTTTGTTGGTGCAGACGAACAGCATAACGAGGGCACTAGCGAGGGCTGCCATCAGGGCATCCAACTCCAGTCCGTTGTATCCTGGCAGCGGGTAGATGACGGCACTCGTGCCCAAGATGAAAAATATATTGAAGATGTTGCTTCCGATGACATTCCCCAGTGCGATGTCGGAGTTCTTCTTGTAAGCCGCGATACATGAGGTCGCCAGTTCCGGTAGTGAGGTGCCAAGAGCCACTATTGTCAGTCCGATGATAGCATCGCTCACGCCCAATTGACGGGCAATAGATGTTGCACTTTTTACTATCAGTTCGCCACCTAACACGAGAGCGAGCAATCCTACACAGATTAACAACAGTGCTTTGTATAGTTTCATCGGTTTGTAGTCTTCTTCCGGTGCTGTGGTATTGTTTTTTGCGTTGCGAAAACTATGCCACAGGAACAGGATAAAGAACAACAGCAGAACACAACCTCCTATACCAGATATGAAACCATGATTATCTCCTCCCCACTGAAAGTGTCCCAAGTTAGAGAGAGAGGCATTGTGTATATGCATATCAAAAAGATTTTCCACATGTATCCATGATGGGCTGTTATAGGTTGCAAAGAACAGTACAAGTAGTGCTGCTAACAAGCTCCATGGGATATCAAATCGTATAGACTGTTTAGTGGATACGATAGGATAAATCAGTGCGGAGCAGCCCAAGATGATAAAGACATTGATGATATTGCTGCCTAAGATGTTGGTGATGGCTATCTCGCTGTTGTGCTGTGACACTGCCACCATGTTTACCACGAACTCAGGCATACTGGTACCGAATGCGACGATAGTCAGACCTATCACAAGGTCGCTGACGCCATACTTCTTTGCCAGTCCGCTGGCACCATCCACGAGGAAGTCCGCACCATAGACGAGTGCTACGAAGCCAACAATAATCATCAATACGGCTACCCACCATCCCCCAGCGGATAGCCAAGTGTTTAGGAAATCGAACATCTTTTTTGTTGTTTATTAGTGTGTGTTTGCTACTGCGTGTCGTTTTTTTGCTGTGTACGAGATGTACACCTACCCTATGTTTACACGTTGAACAGGAAGTGCATGATGTCGCCATCCTGTACGAGATAGTCTTTTCCTTCGGTGGACAGTTTACCCGCTGCGCGGCATGCGGCTTCGCCACCGAGTGCGATAAAATCGTCATATTTGATTACCTCAGCGCGGATGAAGCCACGTTCGAAGTCGGTGTGGATGACACCTGCACATTGTGGTGCTTTGCTACCGGCGCGGAACGTCCATGCACGTACCTCGTCACTACCTGCTGTGAGAAATGTCCGCAGGTCGAGCAGGGCATAAGCGGCTTTGATAAGGCGGTTGACACCCGACTCCTTGAGTCCTATCTCCTCGAGGAACATCTGGCGCTCCCCGTATGTCTCCAGTTCGGCTATCTCGCTCTCTATCTTCGCTGCCACCACCAGCACCTGTGCGTTCTCGTCTTTGACGGCTTCGCGTACCTGCTCCACGTATTTATTGCCACTCACCGCCGATGCCTCGTCCACGTTGCAGACGTACAACACGGGTTTGTTGGTGAGCAGGAACATCTCCTTGGCAGCCTGTTCCTCCTCTTTGTTGTCGAGTGTGACGGTGCGGGCGTTCTGTCCTTGCGACAGCACCTGTTGGTATTTATTCAGCACCTCCAGTGCTATCTTCGCCTGTTTATCACCGCCTGCCTTAGCCTGTTTCCCGGTCTTCTGGATACGCGACTCTACGGTCTCGAGGTCTTTCAGTTGCAACTCAGCATCAATAATCTCCTTATCGCGCACCGGGTCAACGGAGCCATCTACGTGTACCACGTTCTCGTCGTCGAAGCAGCGGAGGACATGAATGACAGCATCCGTCTCGCGGATGTTTGCCAAGAACTTATTCCCTAACCCCTCACCTTTGCTGGCCCCTTTCACCAGTCCGGCAATATCCACTATCTCGACGGTGGTAGGTATCACACCGCGTTCGGGGTGGCATAGTTCGCCCAGTTTGATAAGACGCTCATCGGGTACGGTGATGACGCCCACGTTCGGCTCTATGGTGCAGAACGGGAAGTTGGCTGACTGTGCCTTGGCGTTGCTCAAACAGTTGAATAGTGTGGATTTGCCTACGTTAGGCAAACCCACTATACCGCATTGTAGTGACATTAGTTAGTGAATTAAGTTATGACCGGTCATCTCTTCAGGCTGTTGCAGTCCCATGATATGGCAGATAGACGGAGCCACGTCTGCCAGACGTCCGTTATCCACCTTTGCATCCTTGTTGTCGCTGATATACACGAATGGTACAGGGTTAAGACTATGGGCAGTGTTCGGTGTGCCGTCATCGTTTATCTCGTGGTCGCAGTTGCCGTGGTCGGCGATGATGATTATCTCATATCCGTTGTTGCGGGCGGTGGTAACGACCTTGTCCACGCAGTTGTCGATGGTCGTCACGGCTTTCTGTACAGCCTCATAGACACCCGTATGCCCGACCATGTCGCCATTGGCGAAGTTGAGTGTTATATAGTCGTATTCCCGTGTGTCGAGTGCTTGGCATAGTGCCTCTGTCACCTCCGGTGCTGACATCTCCGGTTTGAGGTCGTAGGTCGCCACTTTCGGGCTGGGTATCAGAATACGCTCCTCACCAGGATACTCGGCTTCTTGTCCGCCATTGAAGAAGAATGTCACGTGGGCGAACTTCTCTGTCTCGGCGATACGCAGTTGCTTCAGTCCGGCGTTGGATACTATCTCGCCGAGCGTGTTCCGGACGTTCTCTTTTGGAAAGAGGATATGCAGTCCCTTGAACGACGAGTCGTACGGTGTCATGCAGTAGTATTGCAGTTGCGGGATAGTATGCATACCCTGTTCCGGCATGTCCTGCTGTGTGAGGACGATGGTTATCTCTTTCGCGCGGTCGTTGCGGTAGTTGAAAAAGATAACCACGTCGCCTTCCCCGATGGTGGCTACCGGCTTGCCGTCGCGTACGTGCACGATAGGTTTGATAAACTCATCGGTGACCCCTTCGTCGTAACTCTCGCGCACGGCTTGCAGCATGTCTCCGGCGTTCTTGCCCTGTCCATTGACCAAGCAGTCGTATGCTATCTTGATACGCTCCCAACGTTTATCGCGATCCATGGCGTAGAAGCGACCCTGGATAGATGCTATCTCGCCGCAGTACTGCGACAGGTGTTCTTGCAACTCCTTGATGAAACCGTAACCGGACTTCGGGTCCGTGTCACGACCGTCCATAAAGCAGTGGACAAAGGTGTGTCCGTCTAATCCGTATTTCTTGGCTATCTCCACGAGGTAGAACAGGTGCTCCAACTCGGAGTGTACACCACCGGATGAGGTCAATCCCATGATATGCAGGTTCTTACCGGTGGACTTGGCGTACTCGTATGCGTTCTTTATCTCGGGATTGTCAAGGATAGACTCGTCTTGGCAGGCGCGGTTAATCTTGACGAGGTCTTGATATACCACGCGTCCAGCACCGATATTCAGGTGTCCCACTTCGGAGTTACCCATCTGTCCGTCCGGCAGTCCGACGTTCTCGCCGCTGGCTTGCAGTTGGCTGTGAGGGTATGTAGCAAGGATATTATCCCAATGTGGTGTTGGGGTGGAGTAGATGGCGTTTGACTTGGTATCGGGACCGATGCCCCAGCCATCAAGAATCATTAGTAATGCTTTAGCCATATCTTTGTTTATATTTAATCCGTTTGTACCATTTCGCACGATGCACTGCACTTCCTCATATCTGTCTGCAGGCACCGTCTTATGTAGGCTTTGAAATAACCTGCAAAGTTATGATTATTTTTTGAGATATACAATTCGTCGTTTGTTTTCCCATGCGACTCTCATTTTGGAAATCGGGTGCAAAGATACAACACATTGACGGAGCATTGTCCGCTTAAGGTCGTTTCTGTCGGATAGGTGCCTATTAAGTCCTGATGTGTCTGTCTGCGTTTTCAGTGTATGAATAGCATTTCCCGATATTTGGGCAATGTCCATAACTCGTCATCCACGAACATCTCAAGGTCATCCACATGTTTGCGTATCTCTGCCATGATTGGAACGACGCAGTCATGGAAGGTGATGGCTCTCTCGCGTTGGTTCCCGATATGGTTTGCCTGCATACGCATCTTATTCATTTTCTCGACACCTGCGATGATGGCTGCTGCATGTTTCTCTATACGGCGAATGATGATATAGTCTTGTTCGTTCAGGTCATTGACTTCAGACTCCGAGAATATCTGCTTGACGCTTAGCACGTTTTGCAGTAGCATGGTCTGGTGACGTTTGGCGGCAGGTAACACATGGTTGATGACGAGATCGCCTAAGACGCGCGACTCTATCTGCAGTTTCATGGAGTAGTTTTCCCATTTGACTTCGCAGCGTGATTGCAGTTCTGCTTTTGTCAGCACACCTGTCATACCGAACATTTTTATTGAACTCTCACTAAGATAATTGTCGATGATAAGCGGTACACTCGTTTCGCAGTCGAGTCCCCGTTGTTCGGCTTCTTTCTTCCACTCCTCGCTATATCCATTACCATCAAACCGGATAGCGTGGCATTCGTTGAGATAGCGTTTGATCACTTGGAATAGTGCTATCTCTTTTGCTGTTCCGTTCTCGATCAGTGTGTCCACCTCATTGTGGAAAAGTGTCAGTTGTTCAGCCACAGCGGCATTGAGTGCCAGCATGGCGGCACCGCAGTTAGCAGAAGACCCCACAGCTCTGAACTCAAAGCGGTTTCCTGTGAAAGCAAAGGGTGAGGTACGGTTCCTGTCTGTGTTATCGAGCAGTATCTCCGGTATATTGCCCACCCCGAGTTTCATTTCTTTCTTGGCATTGATGATGATACCTTTGTCCACATCAGCGTGCTCTATCTGGTTGAGAGCCTCTGTTATCTGTGTTCCCAAGAATACAGAAATGATGGCGGGTGGGGCTTCGTTGGCTCCGAGTCGATGTGCATTGGTAGCGGATGCGATAGAGGCTTTAAGTAGTCCGTTATGTCGTTGTACCGCCATCAGCACATTGACCAAGAACGTGACGAATTGCAGGTTTTGGTATGGGTTTTTACCTGGAGCGAACAGGTTTACTCCTGTGTTGGTGCCTAATGACCAGTTGCAGTGTTTACCTGATCCATTGACGCCACCGAAAGGTTTCTCATGCAGTAATACACGGAAATGGTGTCTTCGTGCCACTTTTTCCATCAATGACATGACCAGTTGGTTATGGTCAGAACTGAGATTAGCCTCCTCATATATGGGGGCTAACTCAAATTGGTTAGGTGCGACCTCATTGTGTCGGGTCTTGACCGGGATACCCAGTTTGAGAGCCTCTATCTCAAGTTCGGTCATGAAGTTGAGTACACGGTCCGGGATAATACCAAAATAGTGGTCATCCAGTTGTTGGCTCTTGCTGGCATAATGTCCCATGAGTGTTCTTCCCGTCATCACCAGGTCAGGGCGAGCAACGAACAGTGCCTCGTCTATGAGGAAGTACTCTTGTTCCCATCCCAGATAACTGTACACACGTTTGACATTCCTGTCAAAATAGTTAGCCACTGCCACTGCTGCCTTGTTGACAGCCGATATGGAGCGTAGCAGTGGTGTCTTATAGTCAAGTGCTTCGCCTGTATATGCGACGAAGATAGTAGGGATACAAAGTCTGTCCCCTATGACGAAAGCGGGTGATGAGGGGTCCCATGCCGAATATCCACGTGCTTCGAAAGTGTTTCTTAGTCCTCCATTAGGAAAGCTGCTGGCATCCGGTTCCTGTTGATAGAGCACGCTACCCGAGAACTCTTCCATGGGGCTACCATCGCTGTTGAGGCTAAAAAAAGCATCATGTTTCTCCGCCGTCCCCCCCGTCAATGGTTGGAACCAGTGTGTATAGTGTGTAGCCCCCTGTTCCATTGCCCATTTCTTCATACCGATAGCGACGCTGTTGGCGATGTCTCGGCTGAGTGTCTTCTCATTGTCCATTAAGTCGAACAGTTGTTCGAGGATGTTGCTTGCGATGTAGTTTTTCATTTTCTCGCGTGTGAACACGTTCTGCGCGAAAATGATGCTAACACTGTTTGTCGGTTTGTTGACTTCCACTGGTTCGTGGTTCCAAGCATTCTTTAATGCTTCAAATCGGATGTTACTCATACGTTATATCATTGACTAATACCAAATGCCTATTACTCTCCTACCCTCTTTATGCTATACACATACACCACTGTGCTGTCTGTTACCCGCCACGTCGTACTTCCCTTAGCGACTGCAAAAGTACTGCATTTTACTGACACATACAAGAAACGACGCAATAATTGCTGTTTTTATCTATAAAATTATGTTTTATACCTCTAAATGACGTTATTTTCTCAATGCAATCGGATTGAACAGGTTATTTGGCAACCTTTGTCCAATATGAGGATACACAGGGTTTCTCCGGTTTTCAGTGGTATGTATATATACACAAAGAACCTCGGAGAATTTATCTTCGAGGTTCTGAAACTGGCGGC
>CAVKDW010000008.1:0-17096 GCA_963655075.1 Muribaculaceae bacterium
ACTCGATGGCTTCCTCTGCCGTAGCAGGGAATATACAAGCACCTACAGGGTGGTCAATAGCCTCGGCGTGTGCCGCTATTCGTGCCTCCTCCTCCGACATACCTTGCTCTAATTTATCCTGTACCAACCTATCCTTGTAGGCAATCCACTCTGGGTTATCTTGCATATATTTCTCACCAAACGGTGTCTGGCTTACCACTTGCGCACCGAAACGAGCGTACATATTCTGTAAACCGTTTCTCTTATCAGTCATGTAGAAATCTGCCTTTCGACCACCCATAGCAATAGCCAACGGAATGAGTTTGTTCAGCATCCCCTTTTCTTCAGAGCAGGAGAATAACGAGATTATATCGCCATCGGGGGTGATAGCGATACCTGCTTGTCCGTCTTCCGTCAGAAGACAAATATCATTCTCGTAATCGGCTACATCGTGTACATCTACGCACCAGCCGTTCTTATTTTGCACCTTGCCTTCTGCGATAGCATCATGGAAGGCTTGTGCTGTTACACGAGCAACTTTCTGTTTTGTCGCTCTTATGCCTGCTTTTTCAAGCGCAGTATCAATCTTAGTGTTTTGTTCTTCAAGGCGGTCAGTTACATGAACATCCAGTAAGCCTCCTCCCTCGCTGTTCCTAGAGTCCCTGAGTCTTTCTCCGTGTAGAATGCCAGTTGTTTCTCCATGTACGCTCTGTCCTCGTTGTCCAGATGCCACATCTTCTCCGCTGCTTCCCTCACCTTGTTCTTGTATTCTTCCAGTGTCATTTTGGTTTTCTCCTTCTTGTGCAAAGTTACTACTATTTTCTGAATTATCCAAATTTTCTGACAGATTTTTTGCATTTTCTTGCATTTTTGCTATTATATCCACGCCTGCATACTTGGCAGACGCCGCTTGATAGCCTTCTATGGAAAAACAGATAAGCTAGAGCAGAGTGGCGGGAGTTAAGGAGACTATCATTAGGGTATTTATGGAAATATGAATCATATTGCTGTTCTTGGGTAAGAATGGCACTATTTTTGTGCAGGAAGGCGTGGTATTTTGTCTGTTAGAAACGGATTCAGTCTGTTAGAGATGGAAACAAAAATGACTTGGCGGCACTGGCTGCCATTGATTGGTCTGACTTGTTCGGCTTTTGTATTCAACACTTCGGAGTTTATTCCCATTGCATTGCTCACCGACATCGCCGCCGATTTTCACTTGTCGGAGGCGAGTGCGGGTATGCTTATCTCCATCTATGCGTGGATGGTAATGCTGCTGTCGCTGCCGCTGATGTTGGCGGTGTCGAGAGTGAACCTGCGCAAACTTATGCTATGGGTAGTAATGGGCTTTGTGGTGTTCCAACTCTGCTCGTCGGTAGCACCCAACTACCTGCTGCTGATGCTCTCGCGTATAGGCGTGGCGTGTACGCATGCCATCTTTTGGTCGATCGTGTCGCCCTTGGCAGCGAGTATCGTGCCCGATAACAAAAAGCAGTTGGCACTGAGCATGATTGTTACCGGTACTTCGGTAGCGATGATTCTCGGTATGCCGATAGGGCGTATCATCGGGCTCTATATTGGCTGGCGAATGACTTTCTTGAGTATTGGCGTGTTCTCGTTTGCCGTGTTAGCATACCTCTTTTTCACACTGCCGGCAGTACCTACACATGGGGGATTTTCGTTCAAGCAACTGCCTGCACTGCTCAGGAACCCTATACTGATTGGTATCTATGTGCTGACACTCGGCTTTGCCACGGCGTACTATGTGGGCTATAGTTACATCGAGCCGTTCCTGCTGCAAGTGGCGCATTTGTCGCATAATTGGGTGACGGCGGCACTGATGCTCTTTGGTTGTATGGGCGTAGTCGGCAGTTACCTCTTTTCGAAATTCTATACCCGTAACCCTATTCGGTTTATTGCGCTCTCGATAGGCGGTATCGGTGTGTGCCAATTGGTACTTGCGCCGATGGCGTCGTTCGGTGTATGGGTCATTCCCGTATGCGCACTCTGGGGTATGGCGGCAACGGCATACAATGTGTCGTTTCAGAACGAGATAATCAACCACACCACTGCGGACGCTACGCCCGTGGCAATGTCTATCTCGTCGGGTATCTTCAATCTTGGTATCGCTACAGGGACGCTGATAGGCGGGCAGGTATGCACCCATGTATCGATAGCGGATATCGGCTATGTGGGCGGTGTGCTGGCGTTGCTGACACTGCTCTATTGGTGCTTCTCGCTCTCGAAACGCTTTCGTCCGGCAAAGGCACAGACAGTTCTATCCTCTACGATACATAGACAATAAAAAGACTTTCTTTAGGTGCACTGACGATAGTGCTGTGTGCGTTATCTGCTTGCTTGCACACAAACCAAAGTACGGATACAGAGACTATATACCTCGCTGATATGGTGGCGGCTGCTTCGAGATAGGGACAGTGCGGGCAAGCGGTTTGCAAATTCCGGTGGCTCTTAGTTTTTGTAGGCGAGGTAGTGGCAGAGTTGTCGGGCTTCGAGTGAGCGCATGTAGTTTTCCATATAGGCATAGTCTGGTGTGCCGTCGGGGGTTGTGGGGAGGAGGAGTTGAGATTTACGCATACGCTTAGGCAAGTGTACCTCAAGCACTACTTATATGCGGCGGTGCAGAACGCTTTCCATGCACTTATTTTGCTTGAGAAATAACGAGAGTATTCTAAAAAAAGACCTTGGAGGGTCTTTTTTTGTTGAGAAAAAGACTTTCGGCGGTCTTTTTTTGTAAAACAGAGAAAGCTTGTATTACTGATTTCCTGTCTTACGCATGAGCCATTCCGTTAGGTACCATAGGCGTTTATAGCGGCGGGCTATGGGATAAATGGTCTTCATGTAAAACTGACAGAGGCGATAGTACAGACTGCGCTCGTATGCTTTCCGTTCACGCTGCCGCTCACGCACGACACGCGCACCCCAATAGGTACGATTATAACGCATAGCCTGCTGTTTTTCTTGGCTGAATATATTCTCCAAGAACACATCTAATTCCGCTTGTGCTCGCTCACGGAGATGCGGGTCGTTGAGCGCCGGTGTGCGGAGATACTGCCGCAACAAGTCGGGGTTATCGTCTATCTCCACCACCCGTTTCACCACCTCATCGAACGAAGCAAAGTCCGCGCAATTGATAAAGGCATCGGGATTAAAGTCCTGCGTTACGCATGGGTCGCCGTAGTAGATAGGGATACAGCCCGCAGCAAAGGCCTCTACCAATTTCTCTGTGGTATAGCCCGGATAGGCGGCATTCTCGAACGCAATGGCAAAACGGTGCGTTGCCTGAAAAGCCATTTTGTCTGCCACAGGTGCACCTATATTATTGAGCAGTTTGTCTCCCGAATCCACATGCCGAACAGCATTGAGAGCGCGAAAGAACCGCACCCGCTGCTCTGCCCCACGCCCATTGGAGACGACAAAGGCACAGAAATCTTTCTTTGCGGCTATCTGTTCATCGCTGATGAGGTGCTTCTGCTCCATTTGCGGGAACGCCGACACATTGTAGGTGTGGTACAGGGGGTAGCGCAGATAGCGGTCGCCAAAATCGAGGTAGTCGAACCCCAAGGCATAGTCGCAGAGGTTGAAATCCGGTGTCTGACACTCGCCCGTAACCAGTATCTTGACACAATCCGTGTAGCGCAAGTGTTTCTCGCCGAACACAGAAAACACCAAATAGTCCGGCGTATCGGTCAGTTCCGGCTCGTAGCCATGCGCCTCCAACCAACGGCACATCCAATGCTTGGCAGGAACAAAAGCAGGAGGGAAGTCCACAAAGCCTATCTTAATTTTCTTTTTTATACGGGCATATATGCTGATAAGGGTGCAAAGGTAGTATTTTTCGTTTAGCCTGCCAAATTGTTTTGCAATTACTCCTAATTGGGGTAATTGGTGGCTTGATATTTAGAAAGAGTACCGCCTGCAAGTACGAATACATCGTGCTTGCAGGCGGATTCTTTTGTGTGCTCTATTCTGTAATGAAGCGACTGTTGGAGAGAGGCGAGGAAAGCGGTTTGGTCGATGTAGTCCTCTTGTCCGTTGTGCAGGCGGGTAATTTGCCAACAGTCGTATTTGCGTATCGGCAAATAGAAATAGTAGTCGGGGAGTTTTCGGGAATAAGCAAGATAGCAGTCTTTCAACACACGGACTTTCTGCTTGTACTCCTCACTATCGATAGACAACAAAGACGACTGATTAAGGCTCTTTACCTCAAAGAGGTGGATACGCCCCTTATGGTCTTTCATAATAAAGTCGGGATAAGAGGAATGAATCCCGTTGTCGTAATACTCGTAGCGTATAATTCTAACAATGAAGCGGCTTATTATGCTATACCATTGTAGATATAACGCAGTTGTGTTCGGATTTGGTCAAAAGACAAAGATATACTCAAATCCGTATTCAATCCGGTATTGATGACAACAATAAAAGACTCTTTGCGATAGTATTTTTCTCCAACCTGCTTCAGAGAGTTTTCTATGGTGTTTGACTTTGCCAACAAGCAGACCAATTGATAATCTCGATTGGTGATATGCGTATTATTGCTTGGATGTGCTTTGGTATAATGCTGCGTTGCAGTAAGTTTAATCAAGTTCTCCAAGTAGTGTGCTATCTCCGGAAAATCAGATTTCGGGAATATATGATGAACTTGGGTGGCTTCACCATTGCCAAATTGGTCTTTAACCTCGCTCTCCAATTGTATCTTGTGCAAGAGGTTCATTGCTTTAGTCACTTGATAGGCATCGTAATCCTGCTGGCGTTTCATCTCATCAGGAGTACTTGCCTGCGTGCGGGTAAGTGCTTTAGCCTTATTCACATCGCGCCAGTTCTTTCGATTGTACATTAAGTCGGAAAATGTAATAGCATAGTTGGACTGCCTACCTTTGATAGTACCTTGGATTGCATGCTCACAACAATAGACATTGAATACTTTGGTAAAAATTCGGCGTACCTCTACAACTTGATTGATGGCAGTATTACCAATGATAAAACGCTCATATTTCTCTTTTACCTCGGCAAAATCAGACTTCGTAGCCAGCCCATCTTTCGCTTTCTCTCTATAGGTTTCAAACACGCGCAAGAAGTTGCTGTCGGCAAGCACTTTTGTGATATAAAGATACAGAAAATTACAGGCATTTCGTTCTTTAGTAGCAATGTAATCCAAAATATCCACATTGGCAATAGTATAGTAATTCAAATTACCTCGTTTCTCTATATTCAAAACATGCGCATAAGCCAACATACGCAAAGGCTGCTGAATAAATTTGTCGTACTCACTATGTGCACTTTCCTCTTTTGGATTCGGTTTCCCGAAAATAGCCGAGGCATTTTTGATAAAATATGGCATATCCCAAATGTTCTGCACGACAAACTCACCTTGTGGATTTAGATTCATAAGACAGTCGGCAATAAAGCATACCACATCGGGAGTGCACTTTTGATCCATAAAGCGGGCATCACCTGATTTACGGACATCCAAATCGAATAAATTGAGATAAGCACTAATTTCTTGTAGCATAGTCATCTTTTAATTTTCCAAAGAAGAAAACGGAGTTATTGTCTATATTCAGTGAGCGAGTACCACGATTTCGAGCAATGCTATAGAAAGCGGAAAACTCGGGCGTAGCATAATAGGCTAAATCCTTTTCAGTTACTTTATAGGGTTGTTTGGTTGTTAGAATTGCGACTGAGCCATCTGCAATGCAATTGTGCGGCATAAAACAGGCACGCGGATTGTATGTAAGATTGGGAACCAATATACAATCGGTTCGATTTAGATACTTGCTGACCTCTAATTGCCCTGCATCATCCACATAAACATCGTAATTGGGAATATCCTCAATAACATTGCTGCCTATATTACGAGATTTCAGCACCCGAATTTTTCCATGTGACCTCGTATTAGCTTTCGTCAGTGTGCGGTCGCGGAAAGAGGTAAAAATACCCAATTGCATTTTGTCGGCTGCTTCATCAAAATCATTGTTGCGATATATCAACCAGTAGGGAAAAGCAGAATCTGTTATATATGTTTGTGATTTTTCATCAATCGATTGTGTTATGTACGACTCTATTTTGGTAACATCTCTCTTCGCTTTCCGATTGATGACAAAGGATATAGTTTCGATTTTGACCCCCTTAAACCCTCTTTCTCCAAAGTCCGTTATATGTGTTATCGGCAGGGCATTCATTATCTCGCGGGTATCGCCAAACTCCGGTGCATTTATCAGGCTCTTGGGAACGATAAAAGAGACAACATCGCTGATTTGCAATGCTTTTTCAATAAAGAAAGAAAATATATTGCTTGTCTTGGTATTGCATACATTCTTTTTGTATTGTACGAGCAATGCCTTATCACTCACTTTCATGTAGGGAGGATTCCCGACCACAATGTCATAATGTTTCTTGAAATCACATAGCAAGAAATCAGCGTGAATATAATTCAGTCGCACATTTTCAGGCAAAGGTATCGTTTGTAAAAGTTGCTGCAAAATCTGCAAACTGTCGGCATTAATATCAATGACATCAATATGCAGTTCTGCCACATTTGCATATTTCTCAAATAGCGATGGTAAGAAATTGCCTACACCGATAGCAGGTTCCAAAATATGTAAAACTTTGGAATCGGCATAATCGGGAAGATTTTTCACTACTGCGTAGCAAATGTCTTGTCGGGTGTAGTAAGCCGCAGTTTCTGTCCGGCTACCATTCGCAAACTCGGCGATTTTAGAGAGTTGTACGAATCCCGATTTTCTATTCTTACGGATATACTGCAGCAAATTATCTGGATTTGTCAAGTTATTCTGAATGATAATTTCTTGCGCCTCTTGGTCAGATAATTCTGTTTTGGCAACAGCATCTTTTATCTTTTGGGCTATCTGCCGGAATATAATGGTAGGAACTGCCTCCCCTAAACTTTGACGGATATTTACATCTTCTTTTTTTAGATAGAGTTTCTTTTCTTCTGTAGACAAGGTATTCAACTGAACATACGGAATGGCACTCCACTCAAACTCTTGTGGCACAGACATCATCAACATTATCTCACGAATGGAAAACACACGATTGTCTGTTGGGTGTATGGTATTTTGACTGGCTAAAATATCATTACGAGTATGCACACAAGGGGGCACTTTATCCCAATATTGGCGTGTGTATTTGTCACCATTTTTCTGTTGATGATAGACAATCTGCCCCTCTTTTTCACTATGTGGAATACGCTGCGGGTCTGCATTATCGAAAGCAGACTGTCCCTCAACAATGTTCTCTATCCAACTCTCCATATGTGGTGCATAAGGACGGAAAGAATGGTATAAATCCTGCTCCCACATATCGCCCATTTTTTGTAAGTGAGGAAGATAACCTATTGTTTGGCGCAAAGTCTGCTCTTCTGCATGGACAGGGAACAAATCAAGTGGTGTTATCTCTTTCTGGTCTTTGCGAACGCCAATTACTAAAGTACGCGTGCGGCTGCTAGGATTTCCGTAGTCCTTAAAATTCAGTACTTTACATGCAATGTTATAGTCGCCAGCCAGGTCAAACTCAATGGCTCGACCTATTGTTTTTTCACACCCGTCTATATCAGTACATATTGATTTTAGAAATGCTGACACATTCTCAAACACGAAAAATCTCGGTTGGATTTTTCGAATCAACTTAATGGATTCGATAACAAGAGAATTGCGTCCTAACTCGTCGCCTTTCTTATGATTAGCGACAGACATACCCTGACAAGGCGGTGTAGCAATTAGGACATCAAGGTCATGCATTCCTCTTGTTTTCCATTTCTGTATTTCCTCAAAAATCTTATCTTGGGTATCTTGTTTGGTTATGTCACCGCAAATATAACCACTCTCGTAAGTACATTTATGGTTGTAGCGTTGTACATTTAAGCGTCGCTCAATAAGTTCGCAAGTCGCTACACAATCATAATTCTCCTGTTTGAAACCGAAACAGCCCACGCCGGCACTGCTAAATAGGCTGACATAAGTGAGATGATTGCGGCTCTTTTTCATCGGTTTTGTATTATCCAATAGTTGTAAGAGAGTAGTATCAGTATAAGTATCCCAAATTTGCAACTTTTGCGGTCGGTATTGATCATATAAATGTTTTACAAACTGCAGTTCGAAAACAATACGCAAGTCATTGGGGTCATTATCCAATTCACCCTCACGGCGTGAACCTACGCGTGCAATACGGATAAGATACAAATCTCGGATACCATAGTAGTCTAGGTCACACTGTTTGCCAATATACGGGATAAAATAGTATAATTTATTAAGTGCTATCGTATTCGGGAAACGCTTGCCGGTATAATAGACTCGAGCCGTTCCGTTTATAAAATGGGCTACATTATCCTTTTTGACATTACAAATAAGCACATTCCGAGACATATCCAAATCCTCAAAGTGTTGTGTATCATTTTGATGATTTACGATGCCTGTAGGGTATGCATTTTGCACACTGAACAAGTCTAATTCAGGTATGTTTGACCATTTGGCTCCTCGGCTCATATAATATTCCTTTCGGCTGCAAAGATACAACTTTTATCGCACATACACAAAAAGGCAGGCGAGATTGGCGGGGAAAAGCTATCACAACCACATAACGCAACGGGAAAGGCAGGAACGGGGGCTGTCGTGTTAGGTCTTCTATTAGGAATGAGTAGATTGGTGGATTTGTAAACGGGTAAATGTGTCCAATCGTACATCGCCCAATGGGCTGTTTCGGGGGCAAAGGTACTACTTTTTCTTGGATTACACAATATAATATATGTATATCCTTTTGCAGTAAAAACCTTATTCCATGTTGGTGGTTGAGGTTGTTCATGGTATGCTATTCATTCAGTCTATACTAATTTAGGTCGTCTGTAAGTACCCAATATTGTGCGTTCTTTTCGGTACATACGGGCGGAATTTGGGAAGGAATTCTTAAATGTTGGTTAGCACTATGGAATCTGTTTACAGCATAGTTGTATTGTTTTGCTCAAGGTGTAATATCGTTTATCTACCGTGTATCAACCGTATATCTACCGTGTATCTACCGTATATCGACCGTGTTTGAACGGTGAACATACCGTAGTTGTCGGCGTGAGTATGGCGTGTACACAGCATACATGCAGCGTACATACGGTATATATGCAGTGCATATATAGTGCGGGTATGGTGTTTTTTAGACGGTTTGGTGTTTTCTGTATATTCCTCATAGCCGGTGCGATGAATGTGTGTTTTTGCCAAGTGTATGTTACAAAATAGAGATTATGCCGTATTATTTGGTACTTTGTTTTGCAATATACTAATTATATAGTACCTTTGCACAGTTTTTCTAAGATTTATGATTTGCTTATGAAAAAGTTATGTCGTTCTTCAAACAAGATGCTTGCAGGTGTTTGTGCAGGTATTGCTGAGTACTTGAATGTAGATCCTACGGTTGTTCGTATCGTTTATGTTGCTTTGAGTTTGTTCTCTGCATGTTTTCCCGGATTGATATTGTATCTTATAATGATGATAATAATGCCTGATTGTAACTATGATTGAGAATATCAAGAGTCAGATGCGGAAGGGGTTGTTAGAGTATTGTATCCTTTCCCTTATCAATCAAAAGGAGGCTTATTCTTCTGATATATTGGAAGTGTTGAAGGCTGCAGATTTGATTGTTGTGGAGGGGACGTTATATCCCCTTCTGTCCCGTATGAAGACCAATGGTCTTTTAGATTATCGTTGGCAGGAGTCGAAAGACGGTCCTCCACGTAAGTACTATCGTTTGACTGAGGAGGGGCATGTCCTGCTGTCCCAGTTGGATGCTGAGTGGAATGCTATATCCACGTCTATCAATGCGCTTGTGTCTAAGGCTTCATCTGCAGGAGTTCAAGTGCCTTATACAGAAGCTGATCCTTTATTTACCCCTATAAACCCTATACAATAATGAAAGAAACCCGAACTATTAACCTGAATGGGTTAGTTTATAACATTGATCACGACGCTTACCAGGTGTTTCGTGATTACTTGAATGATATAGAGATTCGTTTGCCGATGGAGGAGAAGTCGGATGTGATGTCTGACTTGGAGGCACGTATTTCGGAGTTGTTTCAAAGGTCTTTGTTTGCCAGGAATATACAAGTGGTAGATATTGCGTTGGTTGAGTCGGTGATGGCTCAGATCGGTTCCCCTGCCGAGTTTGGTGCGAACAAGCGTCCCAAGGTCAAGAAATCCGCCAAGCAGAACAGCGGTTGCGGGCGAGTGTTGGGTATAACGGTGTTGGTGTTGATAGCCATCATGTCGTTGCCTGTGTTGATACCCCTGTTTGCGGCTGTGGTGGCAGTTATCATGGCTATGTTTGGTGTCAGTGTGGGATTGATAGGCAGTGCGCCATTTCTTGGTATAGAGTTGTTTGATGGGAACAGCGTGTATATGGCATTGTTTATAACTTTTGGATTGTTGGTGATAGTCATACCTATTGTGATGATAATATGTACGATAGTGTCTTATATGCGTACCCGTCGTGGTCCTAAGGCACGTTTCTGGTGGATAACATTGGTACTATGGATATTGTCGTTGGTCGGGTTGGGGACTATGGTTGCCAAGTCTCTAAATGATGAAAGGACGCTCATGTCTGTCATTAAGTCGATAGACCAATGGGACGATGTGCCCGATGACTTGGAGTTATTCTCCGAGCAACGTGCATTGCCTGCTTTTCACTCTTTGCAGGTGACAGGTGCTACGGAGGTGGATATACATATAGCCCCTATACAGCAGTTAATGGTTAAGAGTTCCATATTGAGTGACGTGATTACTGAGGTGCGGGACAGTGTGTTGTATGTCAGTGTCCCTTCTGCCCGTTATTCGTCTGTGGAGTTGGATATCACGGTTCCTGAATTGAGGGCTATCTACGGCACGGGTGCATGTAAGATTGAGACTGAGGACAGGTTAGTTCAGCCCTCATTGTTGATAGAGTGTTCAGGGGCATCGAAGATGGATATTGACATGGCTGTTCAGTCCTTATGTGTCAATAGTACCGGTGCTTCTTATATAGAGTTAGAGGGGTCGGCCGATGAGGCAGATATCAAGTTGTGTGGTGCAGGAGAGATTGAGGCAGTCCATCTGTTGACCCAGTCGATGCATATCAATTGTGCCGGTGCGAGTAAGGCTAATGTGAATGTGAGCAAAGAGTTATGGGCTCAGGCTGCCGGTGCGAGCAAGATTGTGTATATGGGTAATCCTGTGGTGCAGCAGAGTATATCCGTAGGTGGAAGCAAGATAGTGAGAAAGTAGTCATCAAAGCAATTATATCATATGCCTCATACAGAAATATCAACCTTAGGAGAGTTTGGGCTGATTAAACATATTACAAAAAATGTAGAGAATCATCAGTCCTCAACAATCAAAGGAGTAGGTGATGATGCTGCCGTCTTGCAGTTCGGGCGGCAGTGCGTATTGGTAACGACAGATATGTTATTAGAGGGTGTGCATTTCAATCTTGAGTACGTCCCCTTGAAACACTTGGGTTACAAGGCTGCCGTTGTCAATTTCTCGGATATATATGCCATGAATGGTACTCCGACTCAGATAACGGTGTCTTTGGGGCTGAGCAAACGTTTCGCGGTAGAGGATGTGGAAGAGTTGTACTCCGGTATTCGTTTGGCGTGTGAGCGGTACGGTGTAGATTTGGTGGGAGGTGACACATGTGCTTCTATGACGGGGCTGACGATCTCCATTACTTGTATAGGTGCTGCGGCAAAGAAGGATATTGTCTATCGTAGTGGTGCCAAACTCAATGACTTGATATGTGTATCCGGCAATTTAGGTACAGCATATATGGGACTTCAGTTGTTGGAGCGTGAGCGTGTTGTCATGCAGGCTAATGCGCATGCTACTCCTGCTTTTGAAGGGCGTGAATACCTGTTGGAGCGTCAGTTGAAACCTGAAGCGCGGCGGGATATTATCGAGGCATTGCGTACTGCGGGAGTCAAGCCTACTGCCATGATGGATGTGTCGGACGGATTGAGCAGTGAGTTGATGCACATCTGTTCGCAGTCCGGTGTCGGTTGTGCAGTATATGAGGATAAGTTGCCTATTGACTATCAAGCAGCGGCGTTGGCAGAGGAGATGAATTTGAATATTGTCACGTGTGCCTTGAATGGTGGAGAGGATTATGAGTTATTGTTCACCTGTGATATCAATGATTACGAGAAGTTGTTGCCTATAGATGACTTGTATATCATTGGTCACATCACTAAACCGGAATACGGTTCCTATCTGGTGGGACGTAATGGCGAGGAGATAGCATTGAAAGCGCAAGGTTGGAATGCTTTCCGTGCGTGATCTCTTGTCTGTGTAGGATAAATTTGCTAACTTTGTCGCCGATTCAAACTATTACTATTTATGCGGGTCATTATCTTGGGTACGGCATATCCTTATCGTGGAGGGTTAGCTGCTTTTAATGAGCGTCTTGCCCGTGAGTTTCAGCGGGAGGGAGATCAGGTGGATATCCTCACATTCACGATGCAGTATCCTAATTTCCTTTTTCCAGGCGAGACGCAATACAGCGATGCTACTGCACCGGAGGACTTGCGTATTCGCCGTGTGATGAACTCTATCAATCCCTTCTCGTGGATACGGACGGGACGTTTGATACGCAACATGCAGCCGGATTTGCTGATTGTGCCAATGTGGATACCATTGATGGCTCCGTGCCTCGGCACTATTGCTCGTATTGCACGGCATAATGGAATACGCGTGGTGTCTATTCTGCATAATGTCATTCCGCATGAGCCCAAGCCATGGGATAAGCCATTGCTGCGCTATTTTATCCATAGTGTGGATCATTTTGTGGCACTGTCGGATAGTGTTCGTGACGACTGCTTTGCGCTTCTTGCTAAGGGACAGAAGAAGTCCGTTGTCGTCTCGCCACATCCTATCTACGACAACTATGGCGAGCCGATGGACTCTCTTGAGGCACGCCGACAACTCGGGTTGCCTTTGGAGGGTAAGATACTGATGTTCTTTGGTTTTATTCGTGATTATAAGGGTCTTGACTTGCTGCTGCAAGCGTATGCGGACCCTCGCCTGCAAGGTGAGGATGTGCACCTTTTGGTGGCGGGTGAGTTCTATAATAATGCCGATAAATACTACGCTTTGGCACAGAGTCTTGATTTATCCAGACGGGTGTTGTGGCATACGAACTTCATCCCTGATGAGCAAGTGCGTGTCTATTTCTCGGCAGCGGACCTCATTGTGCAACCTTATAAGACGGCTACGCAGAGTGGCGTTACGCAGATTGCTTACCATTTCTGCAAGCCGATGCTTGTAACTCATGTCGGAGGGCTTGCAGAGATAGTACCCGACGGCAAGGTGGGTTATGTTACTGATGTTGACCCAAAGGCGATTGCTGATGCATTGCTTGATTTCTGCCAACAAGAGCCTGACCATTTTGCTGCTGGTATTGAAGATGAAAAACAGAAGTATGCATGGTCTCGTATGACTGCTGCTATAACTAATAACCAATAAAGATATGATTATCCGCAGTAAAGCACCATTACGACAGACCTCCTCTCAACTCGGAGGCACTGCACTGCAATACTTCCTATCTTACTGCTGTAGCCAATGACTATAGTTATGACCTCATTTACTCTCGCATGATTGATGGTGCATGTCGTAAGGGTGATGTATTGGTGGGTATATCCACATCAGGTAACTCAAGGAACATCCTTAATGCTTTTCACAAAGCCAAGGAGTTGGGGATTATTACGGTTGCTATGACTGGACAGACGGGTGGTGAGATGCGTCAGGTAACTGACTTCTTGTTTAATGTTCCGTCTAACGATACTCCTCGTATTCAAGAGTCGCATATCATGCTTGGGCATATTATCTGCGAGATAGTGGAGGCTCGGATGTTTCCCAGGCAATAACCAACGATGTTAGAAGAGGTCATCATCTTAGCCGGTGGGTTTGGCACTCGTCTAAGTAGTGTCGTGACTAATGGACGATGACTTCCTCGTACTGAACGGCGACACTCTCTTTGATATTGACTTTAATCAGTTATCTGATTTCCATTGTAATCACCATAACAATGTTACCCTTGCTTTGCGCAAGGTTGATAACACCGAACGCTATGGTGCAGTTCAGACGAAAGGTAATTTCATTACTGCCTTCTGCGAGAAGCAGGGTTGCAATGTAAGTGGACTTATCAATGGTGGTATCTATGCTATTCATCGTGCGTGGTTGCAGCAGTTAGGTATGCCCACCAAGTTCTCCTTTGAGAAGGATATCCTGCAAGCATTGGTTACGAAGCAGTCGTTCTGTGGATTGGCTTTCAATAACTACTTTATTGATATTGGCATACCTGATGATTACTCTCGTGCCCAACGTGAGTTTAATGGGTTGTTTCCTAAGGACACCAATTTGTTTCTTGATAGAGACGGTGTACTCAATCGCCGTATCGAAGGCGACTACGTGCGTTCGTGGAGTCAGTGGGAGTGGTTGCCCAATGCCAAAGAAGCCATAGCCCGTTTGTCGCAGCGGTATAAGCACGTCTTTATTGTGACTAACCAGCAGGGTATAGGCAAGGGATTATTCTCTATGGCTGATGTGGATGACATTCACCATCGTATGCTCTCCGACATTGAAGCATTTGGTGGGCATATTGATAGGGTATATGTATGTCCAGACATCAAAGAGAGCAACAGTGCGAACCGCAAACCTGCCATTGGTATGGCGTTACAGGCTTGTGCGGACTATCCTGATGTGGAGTTGACCGACAGTGTTATGATAGGTGACAGCCTTTCGGACATACAATTTGGCTACGCTGCTCGTATGCGCTGCGTATATCTCAATAGTGGAAATCCCACTCCTATAGAGATACGGAACTACACCGATATTATCTATAGTAAAGTGTAGCTTTGCAACCACTACATTAATCTACTTATGTGTATTCTCTTTTATGGGTACACGATGAACATCATAAGAGAAGATAGGTAGGGCTATACGTAGGGCTACCGCATCAAAATTGTGCGTTAGTGAGTATGCCGGAGAGATAGTTTTGGTAAGTGATCTTGCACTATCTCATTTCGTCTGCAACACGCGTAGATCTCCACTTACCGACTCAAGATCAATGTGTGTCTGTGGAGTGCCTGCTGTTTGGAAGATCCCCTCGTAGTTTGTGCCACTATAAGTCCCTTGAAAATCGGTACTGAAACTGCCATTGACAACCTCATACTCTGCTACAAAAGATGTACCGACCGGCAAGTATATAACTATGTCACCATGAACTGATTCTCCGTCTATCTGCTGCACATTGCCTGTTCCATGCACTGTCGCATTGCCGGTGACTGTTTCTACTTGTACTTTGGTGGCTGTCGCATTGATATCAATAGCACCATTGATGCACTCGATATCAAACTCTGCATAACTGCTGTTGCGGGGCAACGTGATAACCAGATCTTTCTTGAGAGACTTGGCATCCCAACGACCTGACTGGCAATAATGAATATCTAACTTACCGTGGATTATCCGGTAATACATCTGCGTGTGACTATTCGTTGTACCTGACGTTACCGTTTCTTTCCAACTTATTACATCCGTTTCACCATACACTATAGACACGTTGCCGTCTAACCAATCGACTTCAATCTTACTAATCCGGGCATCAGTACTGCCATTACCAGCCGTGTAAAACTCACTATCTGGGTAGTTATCCGTAATGTGATTGCTTGCGCATGCAGGTAAAATTAAGCACGCAAAGGTTGCTAATAAAAAGAACTTTCTCATAATCATTACATTGTTTAATTATTGTGTTGTACTATATTCATCACCACCATCCTGCCAAATCCTCTGCAAAGGTAGTGTTTTTTTCATATATTGCAAAGTAAATAGATGAAGCAATGGAGAACACCATTTGTCATAATGAAAAAAAAACACTACTTTTGTAGCGGGTTTGTTAGCGCAACACAATGGTGACAGGCGGCATTACACCCCTTTCGTAAGTTATGGCAAAGATTTTGGTAATAGACGATGAACGTGCGATACGTAACACGTTGAAAGAAGTACTTGAGTTTGAAGGCTATGTCGTAGAAGTAGCAGAGAACGGCAAACAAGGATTGGAAAAAGCATTAGAGACTAATTACGACTTGCTATTCACGGATATCAAGATGCCGGAGATGGACGGACTCGAGTTCCTGGATGCATATCATGGTACTTTCCAACAGAATCCTGGTGAGGAAGCACCAGTCATTATGATTTCAGGACATGGCACTGTAGAGACAGCCGTCGAAGCACTCAAAAAAGGTGCTTTTGACTTCATAGAGAAGCCTCTCGATCTCAACCGACTATTACTCACTACTAAACATGCTCTGAACCATAAATCGTTGATACAAGAAACGAGAGTGCTACGAAAGAAAGTAGGTAGCCGCAATCAAATGATAGGTGAAAGTACTGCCATCGAACATGTACGTGATATCATCAATAAGGTGGCACCCACAGAGGCACGAGTGTTAATAACAGGTTCCAACGGAACAGGAAAAGAAGTGGTTGCACACCTGATTCACGAAGGCAGCGCACGTGCCAAAGGACCTTTGGTGGAAGTCAATTGTGCAGCTATACCAAGCGAACTGATAGAGAGCGAACTGTTTGGACATGTGAAAGGAAGTTTCACCGGGGCTGTCAAAGATAGAGCCGGAAAGTTCGAACAAGCCAATGAGGGGACACTATTCCTTGACGAGATAGGGGATATGAGCATATCTGCACAAACCAAAGTGCTACGAGCGTTGCAAGAGAACGAGATTACACGCGTAGGAAGCGACAAGGCCATCAAAGTGAATGTGAGGGTGGTGGCAGCTACCAACAAGGATCTCCATAAAGAAATAGAAGAAGGACGCTTCCGTGAAGATCTCTTCCATAGATTGAATGTTATTCCTATACACGTCCCGGACCTGGAAGAGAGAAAAGAGGATATACCATTACTTGTGACCCACTTCTCTCAACTCATTTGTAACGAGCAAGGCTGGAAAGTAAAGAACTTTGACCAGACTGCCGTACAAGCACTACAACAACATCATTGGCCTGGAAATATACGTGAGTTACGTAATGTCGTAGAGCGCCTTATTATCCTCGCTGGAG
>CAVKDW010000008.1:17106-47303 GCA_963655075.1 Muribaculaceae bacterium
GCACAAGATGTGGAAACTTACGCATAAACACATAGTATGTTTCTGCGAGAACTGAGTATATTGAACTATAAAAATATACGGGATGCGAACCTGCACTTCTCGGATAAGTTGAACTGTTTCGTAGGACTCAACGGTCAGGGGAAAACCAACATCTTAGATGCTATCTATTATCTCAGTTTTACCAAATCTGCATACAACACTATCGATAGCCAAAACATCACACATGGCGAAGATATGACCATGATACAAGGGCTATATAACGACATCGAAACAGCACAGCAGGATATCTCTGTCAGTTGTGGTATCAAAAAAGGAGGAAAGAAGCAGTTCCGTAGAGGGAAGAAAGACTACAGAAGGCTAATTGATCATATCGGACTCATACCTCTCGTTATGATTTGTCCCAGAGATAGCGAACTGATTAGCGAGGGTAGTGAGGATAGAAGACGATTTATGGATGGGGTTATATCACAGTATGATAGAACATATTTAGAGCATTTCACACAATACAATCTGCTACTCAAACAACGAAACGCCTTACTCAAACAGTATAGCGAGACTCCGTTCAATGCGTTGCCAGCAGACCTCTTTGAGGTCATTGAAGAACAGATGGCAATACATGCCGACTATATCTATGCAGAACGCAAACACTTTATACACACATTCTCTCCCTATTTCCAAGAGGTTTATGCCACCATCTCCGCAGGACAAGAACAGGCAGAATTGCAATATGAGTCGCAACTGCACGAACGGAACTTGCAAGAAGCACTGCTTAGGACACGAACACGAGATCTCATCTTGGGTTGGACAAGCCAAGGCATACATAAAGATGAACTGGAGATGCTCCTTGACGGCTATCCTCTCAAAAGGGTAGGGAGCCAAGGTCAACAGAAAACCTACCTGTTGGCTATGAAACTCGGGCAAGCACTCTATCTCGGAGAATGTGAGAATGAGTCGAAAACCAAACCAAAGCCTATTCTGTTACTCGATGATATCTTTGATAAGTTAGACAGTCAACGCATGGAACGCATTGTCAAGATGATTGATAGCAGCCGTTTTGGACAGATATTCATTACTGACACCGACAGACAGCACCTCTCGGATATCCTGCAGGATATGTCAGCCAATGCCACCATCTTCTATGTACAGAATGGAACGGTACAACAGACACCTTATTCAACAAGACAATAGTCGCTTTTAGAGAGTGTGCCATGACCACAACTCCAAAAGAGTAACACGGAATTATACGGTAAAGAAAAGATATATACTTAGACCTATCATACATATAGCCACAATACGCTGGTAAGTCTTAGTGTGGAAACGTTTGATCGTATGAATAGCAACGATGTTACCGACAATCATCGCTACCGCTATAATAATACCATTAACTATAATATCTGTGTTCACAAGGTTTAACTTGTGATAAACAACTATTTTGATGATGTGCATGATACTTGCAGCGGTCGCTTCACTGGCAATATACGCAACAGGTGTAAGATCTAAAGTGAGAAACACCGCGCTACTCAAAGGACCAGACAATCCAAGAATACCATTAACGAAACCTGTAACTCCTCCGCCAATAAGCATTGTCGCAGGACGATGGGGCAAACGTAGCTTTCCCATCACTTTCAGTATGGCAAAAACGATCAAGAGAACGCACAATGTGCGACTCATGAGTTGCTTGTCTGCCACACCAAAACTAATTGCGCCTAACGCTGTGAGAGGGGCTGCTGTGATGAGAAAGAACCCTACTTGTTTCCATGCTATATCGTGCCAACCAATAACAACTTTGCTTAAGTTACTTCCTAACTGAGCTATGGTGCAGATTGGTATTGCAACCTCTATGCCATATAACGAAGTCACAATAGGAAGCAACACCATTCCTCCACCAAAACCCACTGCACCGGAGAGTAAACCCGCAACCAAACCTGCTACAAGTAATATCCAATCCATACGATAAACCAACAGACAAAAAACGAGTGCAAAGATACTATATACAACAGACATACGCAATACATATCTATTAGGAAAAAACATTGGAGGCGATTTTATATATTTGCATATCTCAACTTAAAGCAGTACCTTTGTGGCGACTTTGAATGGTCAAAGAAATAACGGAATACAATACGGTATTCCTATGTGTTACAAGGTGCAAAGGGCACCTTATAATTTGTCTATAGATGATGAATATTGTGAAAAAGGAGATCACTCTCCAAGACGGGCGTGTCATTACGCTCGAAACAGGCAAACTCGCCAAACAAGCCGACGGAGCAGTAATGGCTACCATCGGCAACACCATGGTGCTTGCCACTGTATGCAGCGCAAAAGACGCTGTGCCGGGTACCGACTTCATGCCGCTTACCGTTGAGTACAAAGAGAAATTCGCCAGCGCAGGACGCTTCCCGGGAGGCTTCACCAGACGAGAAGGCAAAGCATCAGATTACGAAATACTGATTGCCCGCCTCATCGACCGTGCACTCCGCCCGCTGTTCCCGGCCACCTACCACGCAGAGACATTCGTCAATGTGACCATGTACTCGGCAGATGGTATTGATATGCCGGAGTCTATCGCAGGACTCGCAGCCGGTGCAGCACTCGCATGCTCAGACATACCTTTCGATGGTCCTGTCTCAGAGGTACGGGTAGCCCGCGTCAACGGAGAGATGGTCATCAACCCGACATTCGAACAATGTGAGCAGGCCGACCTGGAACTGATGGTGGCTGCTACTTATGACAATATCATGATGGTCGAGGGAGAAATGAAAGAGGTACCTGAAGCCGTCATGCTCGAAGCCATCAAGGCAGCACACGAGGCTATCAAGCCGGAGTGCTTGGCTATACAAGAGATGATGAAAGCCTACGGTAAAGAGGTGAAACGCGAGTACTGCCACGAGGTGAATGACGACGAACTGAAGCAGGCAGTACACGACTTCAGTTATGCACGCGCTTATGCACAAGCCACTTCCGCCGATACCGACAAGCACCACCGTGAGGCAATGTTCTCGCAGATATGCGACGATTTCAAGACCGAGAAGGCGGACTACATGGCGGCTCGTGCTGAGGCTCTCGGCATAGACATAGACGAAATAACAGCAATGGTCAACCGCTACTACCACGACGTAGAGAAAGAGGCTATGCGCCGTGCCGTACTCGATGAGGGCAAGCGTCTGGATGGCCGTAAGACCACTGACATCCGTCCTATCTGGTGTGAGGTAAGCCCGCTGCCCGGCCCTCACGGCTCGAGTATCTTCACCCGTGGTGAGACACAGGCACTGGCTACCGTTACGCTCGGCACAAGCCGTGACGAGAAGATGGTTGACGAGGCATTGATTCAAGGAACCGACCGCTTCCTACTGCACTACAACTTCCCACCGTTTGCAACAGGCGAGGCAAAAGCACAGCGTGGCGTAGGTCGTCGTGAAATTGGACACGGAAACTTGGCTTGCCGTGCATTGAAGAACATGATACCTGCCGACTTCCCCTACAGCGTACGCGTAGTGAGCGACATCCTCGAGTCAAACGGCTCCTCTTCAATGGCAACGGTTTGCGCCGGTACGCTGGCACTGATGGACGCCGGTGTGCCTATCAAGAAGCCTGTAAGCGGCATAGCCATGGGTATGATTTCGGAACTCGTAGGCGACAAACTGAACTATAAGATATTGAGCGATATCCTCGGCGATGAGGACCACCTTGGCGATATGGACTTCAAGACTACAGGAACACGCGATGGTCTGACCGCTTGCCAGATGGATATCAAGGTGGACGGACTGAGTTATGAAGTATTGGAGAACGCACTGGCACAGGCACACCAAGCCCGTATGTACATCCTCGACAAACTGCTCGAGACCATGCCTGAGCCTCGTGCAGACATCAAACCGCATGCACCACGCATCATGACAATGATGATTCCTAAAGACATGATTGGTGCAGTGATTGGCCCTGGTGGAAAGATTATACAAGGTATTCAAACCGAGACAGGTGCCGTTATATCAATAGATGAGGTAGAAGAAGGCGGCAAAGTAGAGATAGCAAGCAACAACAAAGAGTCAATGGACGCTGCTGTGGCTAAAATCAAAGCCATTGTAGCACTACCGGAAGTAGGCGAAGTCTATGAGGCAACTGTCAAGTCAATCATGCCCTACGGATGCTTCGTAGAGTTCATGCCGGGACACGAAGGACTGCTTCATATCTCGGAGATAGACTGGAAACGCTTCGATACAATGGAAGAAACGGGGGTTCACGAAGGCGACAAGATTATGATTAAGTTGCTCGAAGTGGATGAGAAGACAGGTAAATTCAAACTGTCTGCAAGGGTACTGAAAGAGAAACCCGAAGGCTATGTAGAGCCGGAGCGTCCTGCACGCCCTCCAAGAGGAGACCGAAACTGTCGTCCTGAACGCCGGGGTCCGCGCCCGGAACGCCAACACCACAACCCCGAATCCGAAGGTGCACGATTGGATAGAAAACGTTAATATAGAATGACAATAAGTAAAGAGGCTGTCTAACAAGTATGGTTGGACAGCCTCTTTTATATCAATAAAACTTCTCACAATATGCAACACTTTATCCCTTTCAAAAAACAGCAGCACATGTGCTGATCTTGAGCAGAGGATAAGCCGATCTTGAGCAGAACATAAACCAAATAAAAACACCCCTCAATCAATCGATTTTCGTCTTTACTCCTTACTCTTTATTTTTCTTAAAAATAGCGTGTCTCACGATCAAGGTTACGGTAGGAGATAGCCTCCGAGAGATGACGGGACTGTATATCTGTAGCACCATCTAAATCTGCTATGGTGCGTGCCACTTTGAGAATACGGTCATAAGCACGAGCCGAAAGCCCCATCTTGTTCATAGCGTAGTCTAATAAGCGGTCACACTCTTCGTTGAGAGAACAAAACATACGTAACAACTTGGGTGTCATCTGTGCATTGCAATAAACAGGAGATATGGCATCTGTATTATAATCAGCAAATCGCTGTTTTTGAATGGAACGAGCATGCATAACACGTAATCGCATAGACTCACTCTTTTCTCCGGGTTGTGTGTCACGTAGTTGTGAATAGGGAACGGCTTGTATATCACACTGAATATCAATGCGGTCAAGAAGTGGACCCGAGATACGACTCAGATATCGTTGTATCTGTGTAGGCGTACAGGTACAGGGGTGGACAGGATTATGCTCTCCATAATGTCCGCACGGACAAGGGTTCATAGCGGCTACTAACATGAAAGAGGCAGGATATTCCACACTCATCTTAGTGCGTGTCACACAAATCTTACGATCTTCTAAGGGCTGACGCATAACCTCCAAAGCAGAACGCCTATACTCAGGCAACTCGTCAAGGAAGAGCACACCATTATGTGCTAAACTTATCTCGCCTGGATGAGGATTGCTTCCTCCACCTACTAAAGCCACGTCCGTAACCGTATGGTGAGGACTGCGGAATGGACGCTGCACAATGAGTGCACTTGTCAATCCGTTACTCTCTTTGCGATGTGCCATCATACCAGCTACTGAGTAAATCTTTGTAGTCTCTAACGCTTCATCCAAAGTGAGTGGAGGAAGAATTGACGGCAGTCGTTTAGCCATCATGCTCTTTCCCGCACCAGGAGGACCTATCATCATCATATTATGACCACCGGCAGCCGCCACCTCCATGGCGCGACGCACATTCTCTTGTCCACGAACATCCGCAAAATCGAGATCTGCAGGAAAAGCAAAAGATTGAAACTCAGCCTCCGTATCTACATAGGTGGGAGAGAACTCCTGTGTGCCATTCAAGAAACGAACGACTTCTTGTAACTCTCTCATACCATACACATTCAATCCTTCTACTACCGCAGCTTCACGTGCGTTCTCTATAGGTAAAATGACTCCTCTAAATCCTTCACGTCTGGCCGCCAAAGCGATAGGTAATACACCCTGTATAGGATGAAGTGAACCATCTAACGACAACTCGCCCATAATGAGATAATGCTGGAGATGCTCGGTACGCACCTCTTCCTCTGCAGCTAACATACCGATGGCCAACGGTAAGTCGTATGCAGCACCCTCTTTCTTGATATCGGCAGGAGCCATGTTGATAGTCAGCGTGTGACGAGGTTTACAGTAACCATTAACAGTGATGGCAGAGATGATACGCTCACGACTCTCCTTGACTGCATTATCAGGCAACCCAACGAGAGTGAAATCATAACCCGCCACAGCATGAACTTCTATGGTGATAATCACGGCGTCGATACCCTGCAAGGCTGCTCCGTAAGTCTTAATTAGCATGTGTTAGTGTGTTTGAGGTGTTATTGTATTTGTTTGATATAAGGTGTCGTTCTCTATCGAGTCTTTCTGATGACGAGTAGGCCAGTTGAAGTCATGCTTGAATACAAAACCTACTCCTTGAACCGTATTCGCTTGCTTCAGCGAGTATTTATCTACGGTATGGGTGTACGCCTTTGCACGCAACTTGCCATTCTCCGTGAGCAAATACTCTATATCCAAATCTCCAAAGAAAGGACGATTGCTTAAGTCATTATACCGATAACCAAAGTTACCATTAATCAGCAATTGATTGATAGGATGTATCTGAAAATTCGCTTCATATTCCTGACTCGCCGTCTCTCCCTCACCATCTGTACGGATATTAAAGCCCATAGAGAAGTTATCGGTTAACTTGCCTATCCATGAGTTTATCTGTCCTGTAATGGTCGAGGATAATAGCGAATAGGTCTCATTAACACCTACGTTCTTCGTGTTTTGTAGGTATTCAGGAGTATAGAATCTGTTGAAAACTAACAAGTATATTATCTGTCGCATCAACATCTCGTCTGTGTTGATAATAGATCTCACTTGGCTCTGCACAGCCTCATCCGATTGAGGTAACTCTACTGCAAAATTGATAATAGGATTAAACAGCATATCCGTCATGTGCAACACACAATTCACAGGTACAGAGGTCCTGTTAGTAGAGATCTGAGAGACATCACTACCATACAAGTCTCGCAGCGAAGCAGTCACATGATAACGGCCTGTCACATCCACAGTTGGAGAAGTCGGATCACCATTCCATATCACACGACTACCCTCTGCAATGTCAAAATTGCGTCGGACGATATTACCTAATGAGAACGAGAACAAACCACTCTGTAGTGTGTAAGTCCCTAACATTTGTATATCTTCTGTCAAATCATCATAGTCCAAGCGAATATTACCTTCGCCTCTACCACGCAAACCGTCATCACCACCCATTCTCAACAGTATCTCTGCTGTAGGGGTCACCTCTACCAACAACGACAGCAATACACGTGTGGCACGCTTCTTCACTATCGGTTTCTGTTCTTTGGGTTGGCTCAATAAACGCAATAGATGATGAGAAGTCGTGTCGGCTTGCACAAAGTTGATAAAAGATGTGGATGAGGCTGTACTTGCAGTTGCTACACTCAGATAGAATTTCGACTTGGAGTCCGTACGGGCATTCACCGATATCTTACACTCCTGCTCGTTACCTTTGATATGCACACTACCGGAACCATATACTTTCCCATAGAAGATAGATTGCGGATCGTATGGTAAGTTCATAACCAACAGGTTATCCGACACTGCAGTCATATCGTAATGCATATCTTCGAACAGCGTATGGGTTAATACGCCATCAAAAGTCCCTGTATGACCTTCAGTGTCATGGAGAGTGATATGAGGAAAACGAATACTCGTAGAATCCATAAATACAGAATCAGAGAACATAAAGGTTGCCCCTATCTGGGGAACGGTTAACTGAGCGTTTTTGCCGTACAGACGAGCCGTGATATAGGTGTCATGATCGTGACCGTCTATGTGCAGATGACCATAACCTGCACCTTGCAAATCAGATAATATACCCTTTGTCCAGAAGTTTACAATCTTTAGGTCAGCACTATCGCAGGCAATATCCAACACCCATCGTTTATCACGGGGTATAACTTCCCCATCTATATGTGCTACCACATGCGTAGAATCTATCACATCGCCTGTGAGAATCATCTTTTTGGTCTCCGTATCCAAACGTGCTTCAGCGAAAGCGCTGCCTAAAGGAACACCATTCAAACCTGCATCAGGCATATAACAACGCGCCTCAAACATAGGCTCCGAGAACAAGCCATAAATAGTCGCCCAACCTGTCAAGAGCCCATCCACAGAGATGGCCTTGCTCGCCTCGGTATAACTCAATAGATAGTTGACGTTTATATTCTTCAACTCTACATATATAGAGTCTTTCTCACTCGCAGATGCCATACCATGAGCCAATATAGACTGATGAGAAGTACTCAAACTCAAGTGCTCTACTCCTAACGTCTTGTCTGCAGCCGTATAAACAATATGTGCATCGCCTATCGACCACGTTGTGTCGTTCAGCACAATGTCGGACGGATGAATATGTACATTAACTAAAGGCTTATCTGCGTATCGAAGAAACTCTGACGACACACGTATGGTACCTGCATTACGAACACTGTCCGTATTATCCAATCGCACGGTCAGCCCGACGATATTATCTTGTGCAGTGACATCCATATAGGCACGCACATCGCCTATCTTAGCCGCTGTCGGATTATCCTTAGGCAGATGGTTCAGCACATATACCGATAAACTTAACCTGTCATGTTGGTTGTCTAATGACACAGTCACATCCTCCAACCATGCAGTCGATGTCTGTATAGTTGGTATATAGGCTTGCAGACCAAGCTGGTTGGTTGACTCATGCACATAACCTTTGATGGTAGGGTAGTGTGGTACATCTACCCCTAACTCCAACAACTGAGTTATCTGCTCTATATCACGAAAATAGGCATAGAAATCTATATCGTTAGGCAAGTGCTTGGACAATGTCTTTGACTCTTTTAGCGAAGGCAAATACTTGCTAAACATGTTCATTAGTGTTGTCGGCAATGTCGTGTAATCAAACGGCCCATGAACACTGGCCGTCACGTAGTCCGATTGCAAACGCAACTGATGATAAGGCTTACCATTGCGCTCCTCATTATCAATAAGCAAACGCAACTCATTCATCACCGCCTGACGGTCACCGTTACGCACATCCAAAGAGTCTATCAGCAACGCTCCCCTTAAGTGATCTAACATCGCAGCAGCACTGCCCGAAGTGAATAGACTGATATATACTTGCGAACGGATAACCATATCAGGATAACGGTCTATCCAGTGCATGGCTGCAGGCCTACAGTCTTCTAAGCGCAGACTAAAATCGAAACGCTTATCTTCTTCAGAGAGATCGACTAACCCGTCTATATGTAAACGCAAGTTCTCGTCATCAATGCGTAACTCACCGCTTACCATATCTTCCTCAAAACCACCATCAAAATGTATATCACGATAAGTATACCCCTTATACTCGAGTTTATTGATATGGGCATCAGCCACACAGGAGAAAGCCTCCGTACTATCTAACTTACCATCTACATGTGCTGACAAGGCCACCACGCCCAAATCTTTCTCATGCAACAACCTGCCAACATGAAAACGGCGTGTGGATACCTTCCCACAGAACGAAAGGTTACGCAATGTCGTATCGGTACGCGAATGACCATTCACCGTCAGTGTCCCAAGCGATGTCGAGAACGCACCCTGTAGGTTCATATCCTCTAACCTACCCACAACCTCTCCCTTGTAGTGGATAGTGCCTAAAGCCGCAACAGGACGGGGAAGATGGATAGGGCGGGAGAGGAGTTGGGACAACATGTCTTGCAACAGAGCATGATGACAATAGAGATCCTCACAATAGGCTTGAATGTATAATGAGTCTAATTGTAAGGGATGATAAACAGCTATGTCACCCACAAATAGACGCTGACCCCTATATACCAACTGCATCTTATCGGCAAATACAGAGTCTAAGCACCCGTGCAAATCTGCCTCCAAACGAGCATCCAACCTATCCATTTGAGCACGTAATGACAACGACTCTATCTTTACATCCATTGAATCTTGACTCAACACTGGCATCGTCAAGTCCAACTGTAACTGGTCAACCAATAACTCCTTATAGCGAACCCGCATGTCCGATAAGAGCAACTTGTCCAAATTAACACGTAGTGCAAAATTCACTGTGTCTGTCATGAACTTCTCCAATAGAAACTCATAGTTCAGTACCGAATCACCATCTACCGCTTGTATGTTTACGTAGGGACGCTCTAAGGAAACTAAATTAAGATCAAGACGTTGCTCACGCAGCAGCAACGGATGAAACACCACATGTGCACGCTCTATATAGGCTAACGTATCCTGTTGCTGATCGCCTATGTACACACTATCCAACGTCAACCGGCACAAAGGCTTATATTCTACATGCCCCACATGCACATCAGCACCCACATATTCCGACAACTTATTGGTCACTATATGCACTATGTAGGTTTGCACGCTACTCTGCTGCAACACAATCACACCTATACCCAACAATAGTAACAGGGAACCCAAAAATACCCCTATAACAATCAGTGCCTTACCAATTGCTCTGTTCCTGAAACGCTTACGCTCCTTAGGAACCTGATTACTATCATTGACTACTTCAGACATGGCAATAATTATCGCGCAAAGTTACTATTTTCTTGCTATATTTGCAAATTTACTATACCTTTGCCATCGAAAATCTCTACGATGAACGTAATATGAATACCAACCATCCTTATGCCTTAATCACAGGTGCTAGTTCTGGTATGGGATATTGCTATGCCCGACAGTTGGCACAGCGTGGATATAACCTTATAATAGTCAGTAACGAAACATCAATCTTCGAAAAAGCAGACTTGCTCCGACAAGAATTCTCTGTGAAAGTGATTGCTTTGATGCGTGATTTGGGTTTGCAGACGGCTGCCAAAGATTTGCACGCCTATTGTACAGAGCAGTCTTTAGAAGTAGAGGTGCTTGTGAATAATGCAGGTGTCTATCACAATGGCGACTTCATAGATGATACAGAGGCGTTTAATACATTGATAATGAACTTACATGTTGTAACACCCGCTATGTTATGCTACTATTTTGGACAGGACATGGTCATGCGCAACAGAGGTTATATTCTCAATGTATGCTCTGTCACCTCTCGGATCGCCGTACAACGTATTGCCACCTACGCTGCTACGAAAGCCTTCCTTACATCTTTCACTCGTTCGTTACATATTGAATTACGCTCGAAGGGGGTATGTGTCACAGATGTCTCTCCGGGAGCAGTTGACACAGGGCTGTACCATATCCGCCCACAATCTACAAAGATTGGAAAGATATTAGGCTATATCGTTTCTCCTGACTACCTTGTGAAACGTGCACTGCAAGGATTGTTCCGAGGGCGAGCTAAAGTATCTGTACCCTGTCTATGGAATGCTATGCTCGTAGGTTTTGTAGGACTCATTCCTACAAGCCTGTTACGCCTCATACGTAAACTACAGTGGTATTAAGTCTGCAACCGCTATTACTTACGTTCTTCTATGCTATACGTATGCCGTCTTGCATACATAAAGGCAGTTGTTTACTTCTTCCGCTTTGCCTTTTGCGCAAATCTGCATACACGCACCAACCCACATTCCTCGCACTTAGGCCTCCGTGCCTGACAGACATACCGACCATGTAGCAGCAACCAGTGATGCGCATTGGGAATCTTCGCCTCCGGGAAATGACGGACCAGCTGACGCTCACTATCCAGCGGGTTACGAGCACCGGTCGTCAAGCCTATACGCTCGGCGACACGGAAGATATGTGTGTCCACTGCCATCGTCGGTTGATGCCACCATACGGCACAGACCACATTAGCCGTCTTCCTTCCTACACCGGACAAAGTCTGCAACGCATCTCGAGTCGATGGAATCTCCCCACCATACACTTCTACGACACGCTTCGCCATAGACACTAAATGCTCTGCCTTGCTGTTAGGATAACTGATAGAGTGAATATACCCCAACACATCCTCTACACGAGCCGATGCCAATGACTCCACCGTCGGATAAGCAGCAAAGAGTGCCGGCGTGACCATGTTAACACGCTTATCCGTACACTGAGCCGACAACATCACTGCCACCAACAACTCATACGCACTGCCGAACACCAACTCGCTGTCTGCTATGGGCATCGTTTCCTCGAACCAGGCTGTCACACGTTCATAACGCTCCTTCGTAGTCATACTCACTCCGTCTTGTTCTTCAGATAGGTCTTGCTTAGATACTGCAACACGTGTGTAGCCTCTTCTTGAACTATAGCTGTCTCTGACGAGATAGGACGCTTCTGCAGACGCAACAGTATCACTTGATATAACAATACTAAACATGCCTCCACATCACTCATCGTCGGTCGGTCAGTCTTGGACTTTAACAACACCAACGAAGGTGCTATATGCAGAATAGCCGCACGATAACTCGCCTCCTGCTCCAACAGCTCGTTATGCAACTCCTCCATCTCCGCTAACGCATTCTGTGCTAACTGCAGGTGACCACACTCTAAGATGTTCTCCTCATGCATCATCTCACTAAACTCATGCAACTCTGCATTGGCCTCTGCTTGAGAGGGGAACGCACGTAGATAATCTTCTATCTGCCATAGGTACAAGATGTACTCGGCTATATTACTCATCTTCTGTTTCATCATCTGCATCGGACCAATCAAAATCATCTGACATAAATACCTCTATCTCTCGCCTGTCTTTCTTCGTCGGACGACCGCTGCCCCTGTCGCGACCGCTCTGAGAAGCCAAACGAGCTAACTCCAATATCTCCAACTGATCAGGAGTAGTCATATCCGCCATATACAGAGGCACTAACTTGGCACCCAACCTGTTCTCACTCAACTGTAACACCTTATACGTCCGAGTGGCAGGTCCTCTTCGGATAGTAAATACATCACCCACATGAAAACAGCGACTGGGCTTCAAATCCACACCATTCATCTTCACACGACCACACTTACACGCGTCACTGGCTATCGATCGCGTCTTGTACAGACGCATGGCAAACAAATATTTATCGACACGAACCTCCATGGCTATTTGCCGTTATACATGTTCATTGTCTTGTCTATACCCTGTAAACAAAAAGACGGAATGATATCACACACGACCTTCAAACGGTCAGGCAGTTGCTGCTGCTCCTCCTCTGTCCAATGACCTAACACGTAGTTACACTGTGCCCCACGGGTAAAATTGTTACCTATACCAAAACGTACCCTGGCGTAGTTCTCAGTACCCAATACTTGCTGTATGTGTCCTAAACCATTATGCCCTCCATTGCTACCCTGCTTTCGGATACGTATGGTTCCAAACGGTAAGTTCAAATCATCGACCAACACCAACATGTTCTCTATAGGTATATGCTCCTGACCTAACCAATAACGCACAGCGTTGCCGCTCAGGTTCATGAAGGTAGAAGGCTTCAACAGCACTAATTCTGCGTTCTTAACCCTACAGCGACCTACCATGCCATAGCGCTTATCCTCAAATACAACGTTGGACGCCTCTGCAAAAGCGTCCAACATCTTAAAGCCTATGTTATGGCGGGTGCCTCGGTACGCATCACCGATATTACCCAACCCGACGATCAAGTACTTCATCTATTCTTATTGTGCTGTAGCACTTGCGCGCGTAGCCTTTACCTGAGCCACACATGCGTCTTTAGGGTTCATCATTTGCAGACCCTCGATGTGGATATCGCCAACGGCAATCTTCTTGCCTAAGCCTAACTCTGTAACATCTACCACAATGCGGTTAGGAATAGCAGTGTAGATACCATTCACTTTCAACTTCTTCATCTCCAATGATAACTTACCACCGGCCTTCACACCTTCGGCGTGACCTTCCAACTGAACAGGAATATCTACTGTCACAGGCTTGCTCTCGTTAACCTCAAGGAAATCAATGTGAAGGATAGCCTCAGATACAGGATGTACCTGCAACTCTTTAACAACAGCCATCTTCTTGATGTCACCGATCGTCAGTGCTACAGCCATCGTGTCTGGTGTGTAGATCAGTTTACGCACTGCATCTGTGGTTACTGCAAACGTGTGATTCTCACCATGCCCATAGAGATTGCAAGGAATGAGATTCTCTTTACGAAGTGCCTTAACCGCCTTCTTGCCGTACTCACTGCGTGGAGTACCTACGAGTTCAAAAGTCTTCATTTGAATAATTATTTGGTGTTACTCAATATGGGGCAGAATGACAACTAACATGTACATCACTTATACACGCCAGCCCGGTGTGGCTGCCCGTATCCCATCACACTGCTGATAAAAAAGAGCCAACACATAGGCTCTGTTCCTCAGCGTATCGCTCTGTGCGATAGTTGTCCAACCCGGAATCGAACCAGGATTTTCAGAACCAAAATCTGACGTAATAGCCTTTATACCATTGGACACTAATGGACTCTTCTCAAAAGCGGCTGCAAAGGTACAGCAAATTTCTTACACACGCAAATATGTGCAACATTTTTTCTGAGAAAAATAATCTCCGCAGCACTAACAGTAAAAAACACTAAATCCTCAACTCTCAACTAAAAGTTAGAGAACACGAACGTCGTTGTGGACTGATACCGCTCACCTGCTTGTAGGGTAGCAGAGGGCCATTGGGGCTTATTGGGGGTGTCGGGATACTTCTGCGTTTCAAGACAGATGGCATTGCGGAAGCCATATACCTCGTTACGTTTGCCACTGACCGTACCATCCAAGAAGTTACCGGTATAGACCTGAATACCAGGCTCGGTGGTATAGACATCTAAACGTATACCTGTCTTGTTACAGAACAGCGAGGCGGCATGGTTTAGGCCGTCCATCTCGTTGGGCTCCAGTACCCAGTTGTGGTCATAGCCATGCCCGCAATAGAGTTGGTAGTCGTCCTTATCGATGTCCGCACCGATAGCCTTCGGCGCAGTATAGAAGTCGAACGGCGAGCCTTGTGCAATATCAACAATCTCACCGGTAGTCATGAACGTAGTGTCCACCGGTGTCATCTGTTTGGCGTTGAGCCATAGTCTATGCCCAAGGATATTCAGGCTGCCATTACCACAGAGGTTGAAATACGAGTGGTTGGTCATGTTGATGACCGTAGTGGTGTCCGTAGTAGCGAAATAGTCCATACGGAGAGAGTTGTCCTCACCTATGGTATAGACGCAACCGGCGTTGACGTTACCTGGGAAGCCATTGTCGCCATCGGGCGACTCAATGGTGAGTTGGAGGGTGTGGTTGTCTATCTGCTTGGCGGTATAGACCTGATACTGCCATCCGGTAGGTCCTCCATGAAGCGTATGACCATAGTTGTTGGTCTGCAGTTGATAGTTGATGCCGTTGAGCGTTATCTGACCATGGTTGATACGGTTGGCATAGCGTCCGATGCATGCACCGAAGTCAGTAGGGATAATCTCGTAGTCCTTGATATTATCAAAACCAAGAACCACATCCTGCATGTTGCCATTACGGTCAGGAACCATGATAGAGACGATACGTCCACCGAAATTAGTGACACACACCTCCATGCCGTTGTCGTTGGACAGCGTGTAGAGGGCAGTCTGTTTACCATTGATATCATCAATGAAGTTCTTGGGATTAAGCCCTGATTGTGTCTGACTGCTTGAGCATGCCGTGCAACTCAATAGAACTGCTGCACAGAGTAGTTGGAATGCTTTTTTCATATTCGTGAGTGATAGGCATTAAAGATAGGGGTATGTACGCCATACCCCTATCAGATGTTATTTCAGTTGTGACATGACGTATTGGTTGATGTTACGAATCGAGTCAAGATTCATCTTAACTACCTTGCGGTCGTACGTGAGCAGTCCGTTGACCTCTACTTCCACATCCGTAGTCTGTGTATAGACGGCAGCAGAAAAACCTTGCGGGATGAAGTCAGCGAGTTGCTTTGCGTACTGGATATACTGCTGTGTCACGGCTTCGGAGTCGGGCAGTTTGATATATCCCCAATTGCGCTTTTCACCCCAAAGATGACCATCTAATGGTAGTCCGATACCACCATATTCACCAAGGACATTGACGCGGTCGGGGTCAAACAGATACATAGTAGGCTGCGGGTAGTTGTGCAGGTCGAGGATATCACCACACTTGCAGAAGTTACCACCACTGGCAGGATTGACCAAACGCGAGGGGTCGTATCTCTTGGTCCATTCTGCCACCTCTGCGGTGGAGAACTGTCCCCATGCTTCGTTGAACGGGACCCACATCACAATAGACGGGTGCGACATGCAGAAGTCCATGATATCCTGCCACTCCTTGTAGTAGTCATCAATAGATGCTTGCGAGCGAGGTTGGTCAGTTCCACCTTCGTAGGTATGTTGCGCCCACTTGTTGCCACCGACATCGCCACTCGGCATGTCCTGCCAGACTAACATACCCAACTTATCACAGTAATAATACCAGCGTTCGGGCTCTACCTTGATATGCTTGCGTATCATATTGAACCCAAGTTTCTTGGTCATCTCAATATCATAGAGCAGCGCCTCATCCGATGGTGCAGTGTATAGCCCGTCTGGCCACCAGCCTTGGTCTAACGGTCCATAGTGGAAGATGTTCTTCCCGTTGAGTTGCATACGCCATAAACCTGTAGCATCTTTCGCCATGCCCACAGAACGCATAGCGGTGTAGGACGACACTTGGTCAATAGTCTTGCCGTCGCGACTAAGCGTGAGTTGCAGGTCGTACAGGTAGGGGTCTTCCACCGACCAGAGGTGCGGTTTAGCCACAACAAGGTCTATTGTCTCACCATTGGTGGCTTGCGCCTGTGCTACCACTGTGCCATTATCAATCAGCGAGATATGGATGATGTCATTGCTCTGATTGTCAGCAAGCGTCACGGTAGTTTGAATCGTATTATTGGTCAGGTTAGGGATGGTCTTGATAGCCGTGATATGATTATCTGCTACGGGTTCTAACCACACGGTCTGCCATATACCGGATACGGCAGTGTACCAGATTCCATTGGGTTCAGACACCTGTTTGCCTCGCGGTTGGTAACCGTTATCTGTAGGATCGATGACTTGCACCTGCAGCAGTTGTTCGGCTTGTGGCTTGAGGTAAGGTGTTATATCTATAGAGAAAGGTGTGTATCCACCTGTGTGCGTTCCTGCTATTTGTCCATTGACATACACGGTTGCTTGCCAGTCCACTGCACCAAAATTGAGCATGATATGCTGCTTCTTCCATTGAGCAGGGATAGTAAAGGAACGCGAATACCATATCGCATGGTTCTTAGGCAGTGTCTTGCCAACGCCTGACAACGATGACTCAAGACAGAACGGCACGAGTATCTCCCCGTCCCAAGCCTTGGGACATGGGTCGTTGTTCTCACGGATAGCATATTGCCATAGTCCATTGAGGTTCTGCCATTGATGGCGAACCATCTGTGGGCGTGGATATTCAGGTAACACGTTGTTCGGGTCTATCTGTTCGCCCCAGATGGTAGCGATATGATTGCCGGCACGGCGGTAGTTCTTCTTGATAACGGGTGTTCCGCTTGGTTTCGGGAGTACGGTATCGGTTGGATATGGCTCTCCGAATATAGGATAGCCGTTATCATCCCACGTGAACCGTTGCATACGAGGGCTACGTGTATCGCCCATTCCAACGGGGTCTGTCTCTGTGGAACGTGCATGGTAGAGAATATAATACTCCTTACCGTCAGGTGATTGGAAAAAACTATTGTGCCCCGTACCATATACACCCACTTCAGGTTTCTGATGGAACACCGGCTGTTCGCTCTTATGCCATGTGGCAGGGTCGAGTAGGTCTGCATCTGCAGAAGCCGTGAGTAGTCCAAGAGCATAGTATGGAGTCCAGCAACCACTTGCAGAATAAGCGATATGCACCAATCTGCCATCCGGACTGAGTAGCGGTTGAGGACCCTCGTTGACGTAGATAGTATAAGAAGGAGTCCAACCGTTCTCGTTTACCCAGTGTCTCTCCCACTCAAGTTCTGGCTTGGATATGATGACACGCTCCGATGCCAATGTCCATGGGTTCTCCATGCGGGCGATATATATGCACTGCGTCTCGGTGGATATACGACGGGTCTGCCACCCCGACCAAACCATATAGAGATTGCCATTAACCTCAAACACCGATCCGTCAATAGCCCAGTTGTTATCAGGGTCGGTAGATATACGCCCTTTCATCACGAACTCTCCTTCGAACGGGTCTTCGTTAGCATTCTCGAGGACATAGAGTTGATGGTTGTCAGTGTTACCGTCATCGGCAGCATAATAGATATACCACTTGCCATGGATACGATGTATCTCGGGTGCCCAGAGGTCAAACATATTGGTCGAGTCTGTAGGTATCCAAACGGTCTTACACGGAGCATTTTTAACATCGGTGATGTCGGGAGTAACCCATAGGTTGAGACAGTTCTGACAAGTGTGCATATAGTAGTAGTTGCCATTGTAGAACAACGCCCATGGGTCAGGACCGCTCTTGGGAAACAATGGGTTCTGATATACCTGCGGTTGCTTGGCGCAACTAACACACAGCAAGATTGTCAGTAGAGAATAGAATAGTCGTTTCATCAGTTAGCAATATAAGGAACATTATCAACTCTGTATAACTCGGACAGCAGATAGTAGCCGCTTGCCACGTAAGTAGCATCTAATTCAAGTCCTACACGGAAATAGAGATAGTCGCGATAGTTATTGACATAGTAGGTCGTATTGCGATACTTAGCCAAGTCCACACGCACAGTTACCTCACCCTCATCTTCAATCTTTAAGGGACGTGACGCCTTGGAGAGTGTAGTAGAACTGTTGACATGCTGGTTGATACCCACATAAACAAAAGCACGTGTCACTTTCGGCAACTCTATAGGCAAGCGACTGTCAGGGTTACGCATGATATGAATAGTAACTTTCAGTTCCGTGGACGTGGAATCAAGCGGCTCATAACTGATAGAATCCATCAGATAGTAAGGAATAACCTCGAAACTACGCTCAGTATTACCCGTCAGCGTCATTGGAATGGTATCATAACCTAATCCCTGTCCGAGCGACTTGAAATCAGTAAATAGGAACGGATACTGCTGATTGGCAAGGGTGAGATAGTAATCACCGGCAAACAACAATTGGCTGAAAGTACCATTCTCATTGATACGTATCGGCGTTCCGGGGTCGTCCTTACCAAAGCCTTTCTGCACGGCTTTTAGTACACTGACATTGCCGTCAAAGACAAAGGGTTTGTCTTGATAGACTACGGTACCCGTGAATCGGCACTCGGGGCCTTTATAATTATCGTATTCGCAGGCAGTAAGGATGAGTGCCATACAGCAAATACTGAAAAATAGATTACACTTTTTCATGTTGGTGCGTATTAATGATTAGGATTGATTACGATGTATGGGTTGCCGTCATCCTTAGGATAGGTAGCATAATACATGGTATTGTCGAAATTTATCGGATCGTTGGCAATGTTCAGAGAACCACGATGCTCTATCTTTACTCGACGATACAGCCATTTGCCATCACGCTCATCGCCTGGGGCATATATGCGGTATGCCCACAGACCGTGAGTCATAGCCGACTCGTTGTTGGTGTTGTATTCCCAGACCTCATCTGCCGTACGCCAACGTTTGAGATCATTGTAGCGGTGGTCTTCAAAGGCTAACTCTACTCGACGTTCGTTCTTGATGCGGTCAAGGTCAAGCTCGGCTTCTGTGATACAGAAATCCGCACCACCTGCGCGTTGACGTATCTCATTAACGAGTTGCAGTGCAGTCTCTTTCATCTGCAGACCATTGTACTCGGTCACACCGTCTTCGTTCAGGTAATATGCAGCCTCAGCAGCATTCAGCAGCACCTCACCATAGCGGAATACGATATAAGGTACGGTACTGGAACCATTATTCTCCGAACCATTGGTCTCGTCCACATACTTGCGCAGCAGTAGTCCGGAGTGGCTGACATAGTTACTGTTGATATGTGGTCCTTCAACACCGGTTATCTGCTCGCCTTCGTAGAAATTGAGTGTAGTGGCATTATCCACATCCTCCATGGTTGGAGCCATCTTGAACTCCCAACCACTTCCCTTAGGTATAGCTAATCCTGCACGGAAGTCAAGTTTAGCACCACGGAACGATGAACCGGGGTACATCACAGTGGCAGCCATACGTGGGTCACGACCTGCAAAGAAGTCCTCCGGATTGTCGAATAACCGGTAGGAATTAGATGAGGTGGTCACACTCGTGAGGGTCTCCTCTTTATTGGCACCTGTGTAGGGATTGAAAGGATCTGCTGTATGCGTAGCAGTCATCTCGTAGCAGTCAAGCAGATTGGTGATAGGATTGACGCAGCAACCGCTCTTGGTATCTGGACGTAACGACCGCGGAACAGTCCAATAGGTAAAGTAATTGGTGAAGTTTGTTCCGTCGTAAGCAATGGCGAAGATGACTTCAGGATTAGTCCCTGCTTGAAACACCTTACCATAGTCAGCGTTGAGCGAGTAAGTGCCCATGGCTTTGAGTGTCGTGTAAGCATCAATACATTTCTTCAAGTAGTCATCGGCTTTCTCTCGTGGGATACCGGTTTCTAATCCGGTTAGCACTAACCCCTTGCTGACACTCTTGTCGTAGTTGTAGGCCAATGTACCCGCATAGAGGGCGGCACGACACTTGAGAGCCAAGGCACTTCCCTTGGTCGCACGGGTAGTCGTTCCCGATGCTGCTAAACTGAGATCATCGGCAATGGAGTCCAATTCACTGATGATGAAGTCATATATCTCGGACTCTTTGTTACGAGGTTTGGCTAACGACAGAGTGTTGGTAGTATATTCCTGTACCTCCGTTATCAGAGGCACACCGCCCATGCGTGTAACGAGTACGAAGTAAGTATAAGCCCGCATATATCGCGCCTCGGCTAAGAAGTAGCGTCGGTGGTCTGCGGAAACATTCTCACCTACTGCTGTCTGCAACGATGAGATATGCTTGTTGATATCGCGTACCAACGTATAGTCATAGTACTGGCGATAGTCAGCATTCTTGTTACCTATATTAGCCCAGTAGGCTGAGTTGTTGATAGCCTCATCCCACGAACACATATCGTAGGTCTCATTGTCGTAGGTGAACGACTGCTGATAACGCAGACGATTGTATAGATTGGCTGCCACACTATTGATAGTCCCCACCGAAGAATAGGTCTGTTTTTCACTCAACGAGGTAGAGTCGGAAGGCGAGAGCCAATTGTCGCAAGCACTCAATGCGAGAACAAAGGCGGACAGAATGATATATCTTGCTTTCATTGTCTTAGAGATTTATATGTTAAAAACTAAGATTAAATCCGATAGTGAACACACGGCTCTGCGGATAGTCCGTACCATTGCAGTAGGCTACTTCAGGGTCAACTCCATAGTCCTCTAACGAGTCGATGCAGAACAGGTTGCTCCCTTCGAAGTACAGACGTGCTTTCTGTATCTTGGCTTTCTGAGTCCATTTCTTTGGGAAGGTATATCCCAATACCAAGTTACGTAGGCGCAGGTAGTTTACGTCACGGCTATAGAAATCGTTCTCGCCACGTGTGGACGGATGTGCTGAACTAACCGATGGGAACTTACCCGGAACCCATGGCGATGTCGGGTCAAGGATATCTTCGTGATGCCAACTGTTGAGAGCAGTGGACGCATACCCTGCCATCTCACGACTGCAAGCCCACTTCATGTACCAGTCCGGCACGTAGGTATTCATCGAAGCACCGGCGAAGTCCACTGCAAAGTCAATACCCTTCCACTCTAAACCGAAATTAAAACCAAAACTCAAGATAGGCTGCTTGATATTCGACTCATCACTCGAGAACATCACGATAGAGGAGTAGCCTAAGGGACGCTTGTCATATTCATCAATCACGCCATCGCCATTCACATCCCTAAAGATAAGGTCACCGGGGTTCAAGGTAGTGTTGTTGGCACCATCGATGATAACCGGGTAGTTATCAATCTCTTCTTGCGTCTGGAACACACCGATAGTCTCCCATTGCCATACTTGGTTGTTCTCTACGTTCGACCAACGATTGGACTTGCTATTGCGATACTGATCCCATGCGTTGTAGAACTTCTCTCCGGCACGCACACCATTCATCTGACGTGAGATAGTGAGGTTACCTCCTACAAAATACTTAAACTCGCCGACTTTGTCTTGCCACTTGATGAAACCATCGCCACCGATATGCTTATCAGAGTTAAGGTTCTCTGCCAATGGGCTGAGACCGGACTCTTGTGGGAACACCAACTCATCAGGTTCGGCAGCGATACCATCACGATGACGCATGAAGAAGTCGAACTCTGCTGTCAGTCGGTTTTGGAAGAACCCCAAGTCAATACCTACATCGACAAGACTGGTAGTCATCCATGTTATCTGGGTGTTCGGTGTACCTTTATATACCGTTCCTATGACGGCTGTGTTGCTGCTGCTGAGTAGTGGGTCGGAACTGATGTAGTAACTGCCTGAGTTATATGTATATCCATCAAGGTAAGCAAAGTCCGGATAGAGAGTACCCACGTTATCGTCGCCTAACTGACCATAAGAAGCACGTATCTTAAAGTTCGTCCACCAATTGTTGATGTTACCATCTTGCCACCATGCCTCTTCTGACATACGCCATGCAGCACTCACAGATGGGAAGAAACCCCAGCGTTTGCCTTTGGCGAACTTCCAACTGCCATCGTAACGACCCGCGAAGTCAATGATATAACGCTGCTTGTAGTCATACCCGGCGCGGAAGATAGCACTGGCTGTGGTCTGCGTATAGGTAGTCTCCGTCACGGTATTGTTCTCACTGGTCGTCATCAAGTCGATGTATGGGTTATCAACAGGGTTCTGCGCGTTATAGACAGAGTTATACATCCGTTTATAGAACTCAAAACCAACAGTGGCTGACACATGATGTCCCGAGAAAGTGTTGTCGTAACTTACCAGTGCTTGACCGGTGATATCATTAGTGATAGCACGTGTACGTTCCATCCACGTATCAGTCTTGGAGTAGGCTACGTTATATGTCTGGTTCACAGCATCGTAGGTATATTCCGACCACGCCTTCTCTAAGTTGTTGATATCGCAACCATTGTGGTAGTACGAGAACAAGGCACGAGCACTCAAGCCCTCCAGCGGCGTCTGCCAATCCAATGTGAAGTTGGACTGGAAAGTAGTGTTACGCTTGTGGTATTCACCGGCGTTATCAATAGTATAGGATGCTGGGTTATGCGAACCATCATAACCGGCAATATAGTTCACGTAGTTGCTGTTATCATTTGCATACGGACGATAGATAGGTAACATCCCTATCACGGACAACTTACGTGCCGAGTAGTCATCACTGCCGGGCAGACCGGGGTTGATGGTATTGTCTATCTTTCCTGATATCTGTGTACCGAACTTCAGGTTCTTGGTTATCTCTACATCCACATTGGCCTGCAGGTTGGTACGGTTGAAACTGTAATCCTGGAACACAGCCTCTTGTCCCACGTGGCTCAACGACGTGTAGTAGGTCACCTTATCTGAACCACCGGAGATGCTGGCATTGGCATAGTACTGCGGAGCAGCGCTGCGTACATAGTTCTTGTACCAGTTATACCCACGATAGTCTTCTCCGGTCTCAGCATTATAATATCCTGTCTTCCATTTCTCTAACTCGGCACGTGCCTGATCTGCAGTAATAGCTAACGAACCGCTATTCACGTCACGCATATAGTTGGCATATACCCAATCGTACGCACTCAGCAGTTCCGGATACTCTGTCCATTGTTGCCAACCATAGTAACCATTCAGGCTCACCTCCATCTTCTGATTAGCCTTGCCTTTCTTGGTGGTGATGAGTACCACACCATTGGCGGCTTTCACACCATAGATAGCGGCTGCACCGTCTTTCAACACGGAGATGTTATCAATGTCACTGATATCCAAGTTATTGAATGCACTCTCATCTTTGATGACACCGTCAATAACATACAGGGGAGTACCAAGGTTACGTACTTGTATGCTGGCTGCCGCACCCGGCACACCGCTACTCTGACGGGATGTGATACCTGCGACCTTGCCTACCAACGCTCCTGAGGTGGTAGTACTCGTAGAACGGGCAATGTCATCAGACTGCACGGTGGTAACAGCGGATGCGATACCACCCTTACGCTTGGCACCGTAACCGACCACCACGACCTCTTCCAACACTTGGTTGTCGGGAGCCAGCTGTACTTTTATCAACTCAGGACTATCTGCTGACAGTTCCTTGGTCGTATAACCGACATACGAGAATATCACTTTCGTGTTCTTCCCATTGGTATTCTGCAGTTTCAAAGAATAGGCACCATCGAAGTCGGTAATGGTACCGTTTGTCGTTCCTTTCTCTAATACACTCACGCCTATCAGTGGCTCGCCTTCGGTATCAACTACGACACCTCGTATCTCCTGCGCCTGCAAGACGCACAGACACACGCTCCACAGCAGGAGTAGTGCTGTTACTAATTGTCTTCTCATGGGTATTGACTTATTGTACGATTATTTGTTGGGTAGTCCTTTGTCCGTTACTACCTATTACCATTGTGTATATCCCCTCCGGATAATTCATCTTGATGTCCGTAGCACCTCTCTTCTTGGCTTGAAGCAGGCGCTGTCCGGTAGCCGTATAAAGACTCAGACTGTAGTCTATATCTGGCATGGATATATGTAGGCTACTGCCCGATGTTATGGGATTGGGAAACATCTTTGTCTCTGCCAACTCAACGTTCTCATCAGCGGTTATCGTCTGTCCGTAGTCGGATGACTGATAGAGGGCATAGCGTGCGGCCAACTTCTCTCGTTCCTCCCAACTCATCTTCTCTACCTCCTCCAAATCCGGTGTCCCGAAAGCGTCTTTGAATCGGAACATAGGGTCGAGATGACCCGCATAGTTCCAGTTGAGCGTTGTAGCCACGCCACCTACACGACGAGGTATCATCACCTGAAAAGCCTCCAACTGTAGCCCCTTGGCTTGCCCGGGGAATAGACTCTGATCCCAGTTCATCGACTGCTTGCTGTTATGGGCTGACATACGGGCCATCTTCAGATAGTGATCGTTCTTCGTCAGCAGGTACAGACGATAGTATGCGAACGATGTCCATGCAAAACCAAGGTCTGCTGCCGAGTGACCGATGGCTATCAGGTGTTGACCTACTATACTACGGCTACGCGGGAAGATATAGTTGTCTTCTGTTCTGTCATCTTCCACAGGCACCTCATGGCTATAGACCCATGTCTCAGTATAGGTGGCTGCTTGCTCGGCAGCGTCCAACCACTTGCTGTCGCGTGTCAGGTCGTAGAGCGACAAGAAACCGACCATAGCCATATAGCCGGACTCGCTGTCTAACACTTGGGGGTTATCCACCACGCAGGCGCAGTAGTGATATTTCTTATGTACAAACAAGAAGCAGTAGTCACCGGCTTTCAATGCTGCCTCTTTGTATTTCTCTTCACCTGTGGCGATATACAACTCCACCAAGTAACGCAAGGCAGAGGTCGTAGTCAACCCATTGCTTGTATTGACAGGATGTTGGTTGTTGACTATCTTGTTGCGATTCCAACTAAAAGCCAAACTGCCGTTGTCATTCTGTGCACTCAATAGCCAGTCGCCAAACTTCTTGCACGATGACAACCAGTTGTCGTGTGTCTCACCGTTTTTCGTACCATAGCACCATGCCGTAAGCAGACCTTCCATACCGCCCGTCATGATACGCAGGATACTCTCATAGTTACGCCAATTGCCCTTACCCGTAGTGCTCGGATCGTACCAGGTGCTTGGCATTCCGATAGGTGACAGACAGTCATCTGCCCAGAAGTTCAGCACAGCCTCACCCTTGTGGCGGGTGCTCGCTTGATTATTCTCTATTCCGTAGCGATATAGGTAATAACCGGACGATACCTGCATACCTACAAAACCCATTTGATAGTCTATACCACGAGGCTTGTAGTCGTCTAATCCCACCTCAAAGGGCCAACCCGGCTCATCGTATGAACCACCATCTGCCGTGCAAGGGACATAATAGGTCAACAGACTCTCTATCAACCCCTCGTAACAAGCCTGCAAGTCCACAGGGTATATCGTTGGGTCATACATATCGAACACCGTGTTCCACGACTCCCTGGCAGCGTCAGCGTAGGTGTCGGTCTTCGAGATACTCAGCATCACCGAATAACTGTGTTGCACGCTGGTATCTACAGGGTGGAAACGGTTGCCCTTACCTACCTTGGTAGCCTTGGTCGTACCGGGGAAGATCACTTCCTGATAGGTCAAACTATTGGTAGTGTCACGCCACAAACCACATGCGCCGAACTGATAGCCTGCGTCTGCAGCACTACCCTGTGCGTCTGCCACCACCGTACGGTCGGGCGAGTCTTTGTGAGCCAAAGTGATAGTGATACCACTTTTCTTGCCACGCGACATGACAAACGGCAGTGGAGTGCGGTCATCACGATATAGAAACCACGCATCGCCCTTTTGCGGAAGCGTAGCGGGTGTGTTGCATGCCGCATCGAAATAGCCTTTGTACAGCACACCGGGAACTAAATACTCGTTATCTGTCAGGTTGGTATTCTCTGTCGTCTGTACGCCGAAGGCGGAATTGAAATAGTTATCACCTTTCTTCTGATAAAGCACTTTCACATCACGTTGCAGTGCAATCTGCCCGGGAGCAAGGGCTGAATAGGTGTCAGTCACTGTGAAATTTGAACCACGGTTTGAAGTCAACGCTGCGACGCAGGTAAACACACCGTTGTTCTCCGTTACCGAGTTGTAATAACCCGATACCGCTTTACTTTGTACTTCAAGGTAAGCGGGTTGACCGGATACCAAGAAGGGGATTTCCGTACCTTTATAAGATAGTTTCGTCACATATCCCTCCGATGAGGAGGTGAACTCCATAGTCATATCACCCGACGTCAACTTCATAGTTGATGCCCACGATGATAAACTCAAAACAGATAAAAGAAAAAACAAACAACGTCTCATGGTATTGCGTATAAGCCAAAATGATACTACTAATTATGCGCCCCTGCTAACTGCTGTCCCTTTTTGTCACAAACAAACACAAGAACCTCTATTTGGAGAATAAGTAATATAGAGAGTTGCCCACGCTCATTGTTGGGCAACTCTCTATTGTCTTTAACGGACAACAGCCTTTGCGAACTGACCGTTAACGTTCACGATATATGCGCCTGGAGCCATCGGTATCGCATACGATGATGCAGTAGTCGTGGCCTCTTGCAGTTGGGCACCGCTAATCGAGTAAACAGTGATATTGCTCTCACCGCTCAGACGGTTGATAGTCATCATGCCATCAGCAGAGGTAACGAAGAACGATGCGCTGTTCACGTTCTCTACTGCCGAACCCTCACGATAGAGTTGGATACCACGTGTCAATGGCCAGCCGTTGACCTTCAGCAGTTTAATCTTGTTAGGATAGTCTGCGTACAACTCAATGCCTTCGTACATAACCTCATCCAACTCAACATCTGCGTCAGAGATATAAGTGGTAACCTCACCGGCCAACTCATCGTTAACCCATACCTGAGTCTTCGAACCTGCAGTAGCCTCGCCGTCAACAACATCCTGACGGAAATACCACTTCATATCATAGTAGTCATCCTTGCTTACATAGATAGAGTCGAATACAACAGAACTTGGATCTGCATAGTAGAAGTCCATCCACAAGCCGTTAGCGGTAATCTTCACCTTCTCGTTCTCTGCATTCAAGTAGATATATGCACCACCGTCCTGATCAAATGTATTCGTCAACTCGGTGCAACGAGCATCATACATGTGACTCAGATACCAGTCCTCGGAGATGGCTTGCGCGGTTGTCGGGCAGTCGCCGCCGGTGCTGCCGTCATTCCAGTGAGCATACAGCGTGAAAGTCTTATCGTCCTTATCCCATGCCTTGAAACTTGTACCGTCAGCATTGTAGTACTTGTCGCCTTCAGTTGCATCGGTATAGTAACCCTCGAAGAAATAACCGTCGCGTGTAGGCAACGTAATCTCAGGCATGTCATAGCCTTTCTTTGCGACAACACTTGCAGTTCCGCCTGTACCACCTTGCATATCTAACGTGATAACAGTCTCAGAAACGACATCCGAAGACTTCTGAAGTGAGATACCTAAACTCTGTGGCCAGTCAGCATTCTTCGCGATCTTAATCGTATTAGCCACACCTGCCTTCAAAGGAGCACGGTAGATAGTCAGTGTGTCTGCCTTACCTGCTGCGTAAGTGCCAAGGGTGTCACCATTAACGGTCACGTCAACCTTGCCTCCATTCTGTTGATACCAGAGGATATCGTAGTTACCATCTGCACTCACGAAGATATTGTCATAGATGATTGCACTCTTGCCATGACCATCGTCCCAGTGCCAGTCGATATGTTTCAGGTCACCGCACAACTTGAACCAGTTGCTGTCGTTGTTCATCAACACTACACTGCCATTGTCATACACGAGGTCCTTACGACCGGTGACACTGTCAGTAGTGGTTACGGGTGTCCAATTGGTGCAGAGAGCATAATAGATATGGCTCAGATAGTAGTCCGGAGCCTTGGCAGCCTCTTTATCAGGGCACTCTACATCGACATCCACGGTCGGAGTACCGTCGTACCACTGTGCATAGAGTGTAATCGTTGCGTCTTCTTTGTCCCATTCTTTTGCACTGGTACCGTCTGCGTTGTAGTATTTAACACCATCGGTAGCAGCATCATAGTAACCGTTGAAGAAATAGTTGGCGCGTGTAGGCAGCGTAATCTCCGGCATCGCTTGACCGAAAGTAGCCACTACGCTCTCCGAACCGCCTTCACCACCTTGTTTGTCAAAGGTGATATTAGTCGTGGTGATAGTAGCCTTCTCCAACGACAGACTGTAGAAACCTGGCCAATCGGCTTTCTTGCTGAACACAATACTGTTCATACCGCTTTTAAGAGTAACGACCTTTACCAAGGGACTTGTACCGTCCAATGGCAACTCAGTAGAATCACCATTAACCACGAAATAAACCGTTCCGGTACGACGGGTGACAACCGTCATCTTATAGTCACCGGCTTTACTCAGGTTGATGTTGTCAAAGATGACATTACTTGGACCACTCCAATGATAGTCTGACCAACCATCGGTATCCAGTTTGATGAAACCTCCATTCCATTTCACAGCCTCTTTGCTTGAGTCCACGGTGTCTTTCAATGCCGTACACTTAAAGTAGTAGGTGTTGTTCAGATACCAGTCAGCACTCTGTGCGGTCGTTGCATCTGGACATTCTGACAGCGCGATACTGTAGAAACCAAGCCAACCATCATTCTTACCGAACTTAATGGTATTCATGCCGGCGTTCAGAGCAACGCTCATCACCAACGGACTCGTGCCGTCTAATTTCAATGGGGTGACATTGTCGTTCACGATAAAGTCAACCGTACCACTGCTGCGATAGGTAACAGTCAACACATAGTTGCCGGCTTTGCTCATGTTGATGTTGTCGAAGATAACACGACTGGTGCCGTCCCAGTGGAAATCCGACCAACCGTCGTCATTGCGTTTGATGAAACCATCACCATTCCATTTCACAGCCTCTTTGTTCGAGTCAACTGTGTCAGTTAACGTAGTGCACTGATTGTAATACACGTTACTCAAGTAGTAATCTGCTACTTGAGCCTCTGTAGCCGTAGGACATGTGATTTGAGCATTGGCTCCAAAACAGAACAATGACGCTACTGCTAACAAAAAGTATCCCTTCTTCATAATTTTGAAAAGAAATAAAGTTAAGAGACTTTCATGGTATATCGACTTCATCTCTGCCCAAGTCTCAAATACAACAAAGCGAAGCCCGAGCCGATAGAACGCATCAAAAGAATGTTGACAAACGATAAACTCGTCAAAAGACAAGCGATGCCTCACATCAACTACAGCGCAAAGTTACTGCAAAATCATACCTTAATATACAAAGATAATCTCAAACACTAATACATTTGTCGCAAAAGAGAATGATGCGACAAATTTGCTAACTCTTGATACTATTTTTGCATGCACCCCATACTACTCTCAACTCCTAACCCTCAACTAAAAACACTGGGGTCGCGGGCGCCCCGCCTGCGGACAAGTCGCCAGACTTGCTGGTATGTGCTCTGAATTCCCCCTTTGGAGAGAAAGATGAGATCTCCCAATTAAACATTACACATTAAAAATTACACATTCCCCCA
>CAVKDW010000009.1:0-44603 GCA_963655075.1 Muribaculaceae bacterium
TACTTCAGCATCTCCACTATCTCGTGTGCTTTCTCGGGCAGTCCATCTTTCTTGACCAATGGCATCACGCAGGCTTTCACGGGAGCCAGCATAGCAGGCAATGACAGCAGCACACGTGTGTCACCTCCTTCCAACTGTTCCTCTTTGTATGCAGCACACATCACGCTCAGGAACATCCTATCGACACCGATAGAAGTCTCTATCACGTACGGTGTATAACTTTGATTGAGTTCGGGGTCGAAGTACTCAATCTTCTTTCCGCTATACTTGGCATGCTGGCTGAGGTCGAAGTTCGTACGACTGTGTATTCCCTCCACCTCTTTGAAGCCGAACGGCATCTCGAACTCTATATCTGTAGCGGCATTGGCATAGTGTGCCAGTTTCTCGTGGTCGTGGAAACGGTACTTCTCATCGCCCAATCCTATTGCCTTATGCCATGCTAATCGGAACTCTTTCCAGTATGTGAACCACTTCATCTCTTCTCCGGGACGTACGAAGAACTGCATCTCCATCTGTTCAAACTCACGCATACGGAAGACGAACTGGCGTGCCACTATCTCGTTACGAAAAGCCTTGCCTATCTGTGCTATACCGAAAGGAATCTTCATACGTCCTGTCTTCTGCACGTTTAGGAAGTTAACAAATATACCTTGCGCTGTTTCAGGACGCAGATAGATAGTCATTGCACCGTCGGCAGTGCTACCCATCTCAGTCTGGAACATCAGGTTGAACTGGCGCACGTCTGTCCAGTTCCTTGTACCACTGATAGGACAAACGATACCCTCATCCAAGATAATCTGCTTGAGTTCTACCAGATCATTCGCATTCATAGCCTTGCTATAACGTTCATGTAAGGCATTGCGTTTCTCTATATGCTCACGTACACGTTCATTGGTTTGTTTGTACAGTTCAGCGTCAAAACTATCTCCAAAACGTTTGCGAGCCTTCTCTATTTCCTTGTCTATCTTCTCATCGTATTTGGCTATCTGATCCTCTATCAGCACATCAGCACGGTATCGTTTCTTTGAGTCACGATTATCTATCAGAGGGTCGTTGAAAGCATCCACGTGTCCTGAAGCCTTCCATACGGTTGGGTGCATAAAGATACTGGCATCCAATCCGACAATGTTGTCATGAAGCAGCGTCATCGATTCCCACCAATAACGCTTGATGTTGTTTTTCAGTTCTACGCCATTCTGACCATAGTCATATACGGCACTCAGTCCGTCATAAATATCACTACTCGGAAAAACAAAACCGTACTCCTTGCAGTGAGCAACCATCTTCTTAAATGTTTCTTCCTGTGTCGCCATTATATATCGTTTATATAGTTATAACATAGTTCTCCCACGACGTTATTCTTACCACCTTAGTCCACACACCATACAACCAAGTAACATGCAAAGTTACTCAATTTATACATAGTACACAATATATGTGTACTTTTCTTATTCCCGTTACCTAAAACTCTACTTTGGGTGCGTTGTCGGAGCCTTCTTGTGCTTCAAAGTAAGGCTTCTTGTCAAAGTTAAAGATACCTGCGATGATATTGTTCGGGAAACGGCGTATCATCGTGTTATATGTCCGAGCCGTCTCGTTAAAGTTGTTACGCGCCACAGTGATACGGTTCTCCGTTCCTTCCAACTGCGACTGCAGTGAGAGAAACGACTGGTCTGCCTTGAGGTTCGGATAGTTCTCAGAGATAGCGAGTAGTCGTCCGAGTGCCTGTGTGAGTTCGCCTTGTGCCTGTTGGTAAGCGGCTAACTGCTCTGCCGTAGCATTCGTTGGGTCAACCGTAATCTGTGTGGCTTTAGCACGTGCGTTGATGACGTTCTCCAATGTCTGACTCTCGTGTGCGGCATATCCTTTGACAGTAGAGACGAGATTAGGTATCAAGTCTGCACGTCGCTGATATTGAGTCTCAACTTGTGCCCATGCCGTTTCTACACTTTCTTCTGCAACAACGATGTTGTTGTATTGTCCAACACCCCAAAGTGCTACGACTGCCAGTACTACGAGTACTATAATCCATGGTAATCCTTTTTTCATATCTTTTTGTATTGTTGGTTATTATTTCATATTGACCACTACTTGCATCATGCTTTTTGAGATAATCTACTTCTTCAGGTGCAATGGAAAGGAGAGGAGTATTAGAACTTCCCGCCTGCGCCTCCACCCAAAGTAGAGCCTCCGCCAAAACTGCCGGATGAGAAGCCCCCACCGGAGCCTCCCCCTCCATATCCGCTGCTTGAGGTATATACATGTCTCTTCTGCGGAATAATAAAGGTCTTTTCTATTTTGTTGCCGCAGCACTTGCACTGGTAGAGTGCTATACCTGTGCCAGAATGGCGGTAGGTGGCCGGATTGACAACAGTAGATTTTACCTTGCGCAGTTTCCGTTTCCCACATTTTGGACATTTGTGGTTAGAGAGGAAGTATCGACAGAGAATGTATATCAGTACCACAACGATGAATATAGATGCGAGAAAGCCCATATCGTCTGTGTTGCTCTCTTCCTTGTAGTTATAACGGTTAGAGACAGATGCAGCATTTTGTAGTTCCTCCGGAGCATCACCATCGTTGCACGTCTCGTAGATACTCAGAGCACCTTGACAGAGGGCTGCCGAGTATTCGCCCTGTTTGAGAGCAGGGGTTATGTCGTCCCGTATTATCTGATTGCAGGCGGCATCGGTGAGTATGCCCTCTATGCCACCACCTGTCATGATGCGTATATCCCGTGAGTTGAGAACAAGGAGGAGTAGCACGCCTGTGTTCTTTCCCTCTTTACCGATGCCCCATCGCTGGAATAGTTCATACGAGAAATCAAAAGCATCGTATTCGCCAATGTCCTTCACGGCTACCACACATAGTTCGACATCCGTGATCTGCTCCAGTTGTTGCGCACAGTAGTTGAGGTAGTTGACATCCTCGGCTGTGATGATACTGTCCGGGTTGCAGACATAACACCCCTGCCCCCCGCGTTTAGGGTTAGGCAGTGTGCCGGGCGAGTAAGTGTTCGCTATAGCGACTACCGAGAGTAATAGTGTAAAAAATAATAGACAACGTTTCATTTGCGCAGCAAAGGTAGTGTATTTTGTTGAAGCGTGCAAATTCTTGGGGTGATATAGAAAAAATACTTATCTGAGCTGAATAGGATATTATGGGACGAGTAGAGGGGGTATGTCTAACTGAGAAAGATAGGACGTTACATTTTTTTCTATTCGGGCGGCAATATGTGTCGTGTCGGCCTTGACGAATGTATCGCCTGTGATATGCTCATAGAGTTCGATATATCGGTTCGTTATCTGCTCCACAATAGCGGGGGTCATTTCAGGAACCTGTTGTCCCTCTTTTCCTTGGAAGCCCTCAGCCATGAGCCATTCGCGTACAAACTCCTTAGACAACTGTCGTTGTGGTTCGCCGTTACGGAAGTGCTCTTCGTATCCCTCGGCGTAGAAATAGCGGCTGGAGTCGGGTGTGTGTACCTCGTCCATAAGCAGTATCTTGCCATTGCACTTGCCAAATTCGTACTTGGTGTCCACCAGTATCAGTCCGTGCTTGGCGGCTATCTCTTGTCCGCGCCGGAAGAGAGCGAGTGCATAACGTTCTACTTGTTCATACTCGTTGGCAGGAATGAGTCTCTTGTTGATAATCTCCTCCTTTGATATATCCTCGTCGTGTGTGCCTATCTCTGCCTTGGTAGTTGGCGTAATGATAGGGGTAGGAAATTTCTCGTTCTCGCGCATGCCATCTGGCAGATGCACGCCACATATCTCGCGCACGCCCGACTTATATGCACGCCAAGCACTACCGCAGAGGTATCCGCGTACGATCATCTCTACAGGATAGCCCTCGCAACGCAGACCGATAGAGACCATAGGGTCAGGAGTAGCCAACAGCCAGTTAGGCACGATGTCTGCAGTGTCGCGGAGGAATTTAGCCGCTATTTGATTAAGTATCTGTCCCTTATAAGGGATACCCTCTGGCAGTATGACATCGAAAGCCGAGATACGGTCGGTCGCCACCATGCAGAGCAGGTTAGGGCCGAGAAAATAGACATCGCGTACCTTGCCGTTGTACACGCCCGTTTGACCAGCAAACGAGAAATCAGTTTTAGTTAGTGCGTTCATTGTTTTATAGTTTTATTTGTATTCATTCCAAGCCGTTATCTCTAAATCGTCAAGACGGATAGTGCAGAAAGCGTTGATGAAAGCCGCAGCCAGACGGGGGTTGGTGAGCAGTGGTATATTGAGGTCGACTGCTGCTCGACGGACAGGATAAGATTTGTCGTTAGCGGGGTCTGACACTATGTCCTTTGGTATGGAGACCACCATGTCTATCTTGTGCTGGTGCATCAGGTCAAGTGCCTGCGGTTGCTCTTGGTCGTATGGGTGGTGCACCAGTGTTGCAGGCACCCCTATCTCATCGAAGAAACGCATCGTACCGGGAGTGGCGTAGAGATCATAGCCTTTCGCTACCAATTGGCGAAGGGCCTCTTGCAGGGCGGCTTTGTTCTTGGCTCCACCTATGGTGAAGAGCACCGACTTCTCAGGTATGCGTTGTCCCACCGAGAGCATAGATGTCAGCAGTGCATGGTTGGCGTCCTCACCAAGACAGCCCACCTCGCCTGTGGATGCCATATCTACACCCAATACCGGGTCGGCATTCTGCAGGCGGTTGAAGGAGAACTGCGAGGCCTTGACCCCCACATAGTCGAAGTCGAAGAGCGACTTGGCGGGTTTCTCCACAGGCAGGTGGAGCATGATGCGAGTAGCGATATCTATCAGGTTAATCTTTAGCACCTTAGACACAAAGGGGAAGGAGCGAGAGGCACGAAGGTTACACTCTATCACTTTGATCTCGTTGTCACGGGCGAGATACTGTATGTTGAACGGACCTGATATATTCAACTCGTGGGCTATCTTTCCCGATATCTTCTTGATACGGCGTACGGTTTCTACATAGAGTTTCTGTGCGGGGAACATGATGGTGGCATCGCCAGAGTGGACGCCTGCGTACTCCACATGCTCGGAGATAGCGTAGGCGATGATCTCACCGTCGCGAGCCACAGCGTCCATCTCTACCTCTTTGGTATTGAGCATGAACTTGGATATCACCACAGGGTGCTTCTGCGACACTTCTGCTGCCAGTTGGAGGAACTTGGTCAGTTGTTCTTGGTTGGAGCAGACATTCATTGCTGCGCCAGAGAGCACATAGGATGGGCGCACTAATACAGGGAAGCCCACTTTCTCTACGAACTTCTCCACATCGTCCATCGAGGTGAGGGCACTCCATTCGGGTTGGTCTACCCCTATGCGGTCGAGCATAGCGGAGAACTTGTCGCGGTCCTCAGCATTGTCTATTGACTGCGCCGAAGTTCCCAGTATAGGTACGCGCTGTGCGTCTAATTTGAGTGCCAGGTTATTAGGTATCTGACCGCCTGTGGACACAATCACACCGAATGGGTTCTCCAGTTCGATGATGTCCATCACACGCTCGAAGGTCAGTTCGTCGAAGTATAGGCGGTCGCACATGTCGTAGTCGGTAGAGACAGTCTCGGGATTGTAGTTGATCATCACCGAGCGGTAGCCGTTCTTGCGGATCGTCTGCAGAGCCTGTACACCGCACCAGTCGAACTCTACCGATGACCCTATACGGTAGGCCCCCGACCCCAAGACAATGATCGATCGGTGGTCGCCCACATACTGTACATCCGACTCCGTACCCGAATAGGTCAGGTAGAGGTAGTTGGTCTGTGCGGGGTACTCTGCAGCCAAGGTGTCTATCTGTTTCACTACTGGCAGCACGCCAAGTGACTTGCGATAAGCACGCATCTTCAGCACCGCAGCATCCATCTCCATCTCCTTACCCAATCCCACGGCACGTGCTATCTGGAAATCGGAGAAGCCCTGCTGTTTGGCACGGCGCAACAGTTCAACATCAAGTTGCTCCAGTTGCCCCACCTGATGCAGACGAGCGTCGGTTTCTATGATATTGCCGAGGCGTTGCAAGAACCAACGGTCAATATGCGTCAACTCGTGTATGTGGTCGATGGTATAGCCTTGATACATCGCTTGTGCGATAGCGAAGATACGCTTGTCGGTAGGTGCCGACAGAGCCGCATCCAGATCATCTACATGTAGTGCCTTGTTCTCTGTGAAACCATGCATGCCTTGACCTATCATACGCAGGCCTTTCTGTATCGCGTCCTCGAAAGTGCGACCTATTGCCATCACCTCGCCTACCGACTTCATCGACGAACCTATTTCGCGATTGACACCGCGGAACTTACTCAGGTCCCAACGAGGTATCTTGCAGACCACATAGTCCAGTGCAGGTTCGAAGAAAGCCGAGGTTGTCCTGGTCACACTATTCGTTAGTTCGAAGAGTCCATACCCCATGCCCAGTTTGGCTGCCACAAAAGCGAGAGGATAGCCTGTTGCCTTCGATGCCAATGCCGACGAGCGCGAGAGACGCGCATTCACCTCTATCACTCGGTAGTCTTCTGACTCAGGGTCAAAAGCATACTGCACATTGCATTCGCCCACGATGCCTATGTGTCGGATAATTTGTATGGCGAGTACCCGCAGTTTGTGGTACTCGCTGTTGGTCAGCGTCTGCGATGGAGCAATGACTATTGATTCGCCCGTGTGGATACCCAGTGGGTCAAAGTTTTCCATGTTGCAGACCGTTATACAGTTGTCGTAGCGGTCACGCACCACCTCGTACTCTATCTCTTTCCATCCTTTTAGCGACTTCTCTACCAGCACCTGCGGGGAGAATGAGAACGCCTTCTCTGCCAGTCTGTTCAGTTCCTCCTCATTGTCGCAGAAGCCAGACCCTAGTCCGCCCAGCGCATATGCTGCACGGATGATAACAGGGTAGCCCAACTCTATGGCAGCCTTTCGTGCTGCCTCTATCGATTCACACGCCTCCGACTTAATGGTCTTCACACCTATCTCGTTAAGTCGCTCCACGAACAACTCTCTGTCCTCTGTGTCAATGATTGCCTGTATGGGCGTACCCAACACCTGCACATTGTATTTTTCCAGCACTCCAGTGCGATACAGTTCCACACCGCAGTTCAGTGCAGTCTGTCCTCCGAAAGAGAGCAGTATGCCATCGGGGCGTTCTTTCTGTATCACACGCTCTACAAAATAAGCCGACACAGGCAAGAAGTAGATATTGTCTGCCACGCCCTCCGAAGTCTGCACCGTGGCTATATTCGGATTGATGAGTACCGTCGAGATACCTTCCTCACGCAGTGCCTTCAATGCCTGTGAACCCGAGTAGTCAAACTCTCCAGCCTCGCCTATCTTCAGTGCCCCAGAACCCAGTACAAGTACTTTATGTATATTGTCTAATTTCATGTCTGCTTGTTTTATTTGTTGAGAAGGTTGATGAACTCATCGAAGAGGAACTCCGTATCCACAGGACCTGAGCATGCCTCCGGGTGGAACTGTGCTGAGAACCAAGGCTTGCCCGTGTGCCGAATACCCTCGTTCGAGCCATCGTTGAGATTGACAAAGAGAGGTTCCCACTCCTTAGACAGAGTGGCAGAGTCTACTGCATAACCATGGTTCTGCGAGGTGATAAAACAGTGGTTGGTCCCCACCTGTTGCACGGGTTGGTTGTGTGAACGGTGACCATACTTCAGTTTGTATATCCTTGCCCCCGCTGCCTTGCCCAGCAGTTGATTGCCCATGCAGATACCCATCAGTGGACGCACATGCGGGTTGACCAAGAACTTGCGGATGTTCTCCACCGCTGCCCCGCACGTGTCCGGGTCTCCAGGACCATTCGAAAGGAATAGCCCATCAAAGTCCAACTCATTGAAATCGTAGTCCCACGGTACTCGTATCACCTCTACACCGCGGCGGATAAGGCAGCGCAGTATGTTGTATTTCACACCGCAGTCCACCAGTACTACACGTTTCCCAGCACCCTTGTTGTAACGAATCACTTCCTTGCAAGACACCTGTTCTACGAAGTTCACACCCTCATATTGCGTCATCTCCGGCACCTCTGTCTGCCCGTCGAAGATCAGTTGCCCGAGCATCACCCCCTGCTCCCGCAGTCGTCGTGTCAATGCACGTGTATCTATACCTGTGATACCCGGCACTTTCTCGCGTTTCAACCAGTCCGAGAGCGACTCCGCAGCATTCCAGTGCGAGTAATCACCACTATACTCCGACACTATAATAGCCGATGCATAGATATGGTCTGACTCCATGTAGGTCGCTAACCCGTTCGCCTCTTTCGTGAAAGGCGGCACGCCATAGTTGCCTATGAGCGGATACGTCAGCACCATCATCTGCCCTGCATAGGAGGGGTCCGTTAGCGATTCAGGATAACCCGACATCGCCGTGTTGAAGACCACCTCACCTGCCACCGCTTTCCCGTAACCGAAAGACCACCCCTCAAAGGTACTGCCGTCCGATAAACGCAATGTTACTTTTGTCATATTGTTTTGTGTTCGTTGCTTCGTGTTTGTTATTCCCTGATTAGAACTGTGAGATATTCTCTTCTATATAGTCTATGAAAGCCTGGTTCAACCTTCGGAGTCCACCCGGAGTGGGATAGTTTCCCGAGAAATACCAGTCGCCCGGGTGGTTCGGACATGCCGCGTGCAGCCCCTCTATCGTCTGGAACACAATCTCTATGTCGGTCGTCACACCCGGCGAACGCAGCAGTTCCACCATCTTACGAGATATTTCCTTGTCCGAGAATGGTTCATATATCAGCCGCACATAGTTCCGGTATTCGGTCTTGTCCAATCCATGCTCCATAGCCTCACGCTGCTGCAAGCATCGTTTATATACCTCATCTATACGTTTCTGCATCCCACGATCACACAGCAAGGCTATAGCCGCCTTGAAGGCAATGAATTCCGACATACGAGCCATATCTATACCGTAGTAGTCCGGGTAGCGAATTTGTGGTGAAGATGACACCAATACCAGTTTCTTAGGGTGTAGTCTGTCCAGTATGCAAATGATTGACTCTCGCAGCGTCGTCCCGCGTACGATGGAGTCGTCTATCACCACGAGGTTGTCTATACCTGCTTCTATCGCACCGTAGGTGATGTCATACACATGCGCTGCCAGGTCGTTACGTGAGTTTGACTCTGTGATGAAGGTACGCAGTTTGATATCTTTCCACACCACTTTCTCACGGCGTACAGGGCGTTTCGTGGTCTCCTGCACGCCATCGATCAGTCCGTAGAACGCTACCTCCGCCGTATTCGGGATGAAAGAGAACACCGTATGTTCTGTATCGCCCTCAACGGCCTCCAGCACGCGTGGTATCAGACTCTCGCCCAGCCGTTTCCGCTCCGTGTATATGTCGCGGTCCGAACCTCGTGAGAAATATATCCGCTCGAATGAGCATGCCTGCAGCCGTGTCTGTGGCAGTATCTGTTCAAGCCGTATCTTACCATCCTGCGACACAAAGATACCCTGTCCCGGCAGCAGTTCTTGTACCTCTTCTACAGGTACATTGAAAGCAGTCTGCAACACAGGACGCTCGCTCGCCAGCACCATTATCTCTTCGTTCCGGAAGTAGAAAGCAGGTCGTATTCCTCCCGGGTCACGCATCGCGAATGACTCGCCGCTCCCCGTCATGCCGCATATCACATATCCCCCGTCCCACAGTGGTGCACATTCGCGCAGCACATTCGCCAGATTGATATGCTGTTCGATGTATTGCGTAGCCTCCATGGCATGCAACCCCTGCTTGGCTGCCTCGTCATAGCAACGCTCCGACTCGCGGTCCAAGCGGTGCCCCATCTGCTCCAGTATCACGTACGTATCCGCATTGATGCGGGGATGTTGTCCTAACGACTTCAGATGTTCGAAAATCTCGTCCGAATTGGTCATGTTGAAGTTACCGCACAGCACCAAGTTTCTTGCACGCCAGTTGTTACGCCGCAGGAAAGGATGCACATACGATATGCCACTCTTGCCAGTCGTTGAATAACGTAGATGCCCCATGTACAGTTCACCTGCATAAGGTATATACCGCTCTGCGTACGATGCACTCGCACGCATCGCAGGGTCGAACTCTCCGATTTGTTTCTGTGTTTCTGCAAAGATCTCCGTGATGGCATCCGATCCCAGTGCACGCTCTCGGTAGATAAACTCCTCGCCTGCCTCTGCCTGCATCTTCACGCATGCCAGACCAGCACCTTCTTGACCACGGTTGTGCTGTTTCTCCATCAGCAGATACAATTTATTCAGTCCATACTGCCATGTGCCGTACTTTTCCTGATAGTAGGAGAGTGGCTTCAGCAGCCGTATCATCGCCACTCCGCATTCGTGTTTCAGAGGTTCCATGTCCTGTCTATTTAGCGAACTATTGTCTCTGTTCTATTTGGTCCTACCGACACTATATCTATCCGCACGCCTGTGTATTCTTCTATATAGGCAATGTAGTCTTTCAGTTCCCTTGGCAGATCCTCGTAGGTGGTACACTTTGACACGTCACTCTTCCATCCCTTGAAATCTTTGTATATCGGTTCTATATTGTGGTCATCAGCCTCGTATGGGAAGTAGTCTATCTCTTGTCCATTCAGTTTATATCCCACGCACACACGGATCGTATCAAACTCATTGAGCACATCCGACTTCATCATGATCAGTGATGTCGCACCATTCATCATGCAGGTATATCGCAGAGCCACCAAGTCGAGCCATCCGCAACGACGAGGACGACCTGTCGTAGCACCGAACTCATGCCCTATACGTCGCAGTGTCTCACCTGTCTCATCGAACAACTCCGTCGGGAAAGGACCTGCGCCCACTCGTGTGCAATATGCTTTGAATATACCATACACATTGCCTATGTGCGATGGTGCTACCCCCAGCCCCGTGCATGTCCCTGCACATAGCGTGTTCGATGAGGTCACAAACGGATACGTTCCGAAATCGATATCCAGCAACGACCCTTGTGCTCCCTCAGCGAGTATGGCTTCATCCTTGCGCAGTAGGTTGTTCACCACTATCTCGTTGTCCACTAACGGGAAGTTATGTAACTCCTCTATGGCAGCCAACCATGCGCTGTCGTCCGGCAGTTCCATATCTCCCAGCAACTCTCTGTGTGCCTCGCGTAGTGTGTGATACTTATCGACAAAGTCAGGCAGCAGTATATCGCCCACACGCAACCCGTTGCGTGCAACCTTGTCTGTGTAGGCAGGACCTATGCCCTTGCCCGTTGTACCCACTTTCTTTGATCCTTTCTTCGCCTCTTGTGCGGCATCCAGCATACGGTGTGTCGGTAGTATCAGGTTTGCACGCTTAGCAATGCACAACCGTTCGCCTACATTCACACCCATCGCCTCTATGGCGTGTATCTCCTCCATCAGTATGATCGGGTCTATCACCACGCCATTGCCGATGATGTTATGCGTTCCCTCACGGAATATCCCCGACGGCACTGTGTGCAGCACGAAACTCTTGTCTGCGAAACAGATCGAGTGACCTGCGTTCGGTCCCCCTTGAAAACGGGCTACTGTGTTGTACTTTGAGGCGAGAACATCGACTATCTTGCCTTTGCCCTCATCGCCCCATTGCATGCCTAATACGACATCTACTGTTTGCATATCTGTAGTTTTTTGTGTTATGATTCTATTTTATTCCCCAAATACTTTCCCGAAGATATAGTCCACCCGTTTCATATAGTAGTCCAGCGTGAAGCAATCGTCTATCTCTTTCGGTGTCAGGTGTGTTGTGATAGCGGTCGTCTGTTTCAGGTTGTCCTGCATCTCTCCGCCCTCCATCAGCGTCTTCATCGCCACAGGTTGTACCAAGTCATAGGCCTGCTCACGTACCAGACCTTTGGCTATCAGTGCATTCATTACACGCTGTGCAAAGATCGCTCCATGCGTCAATCCGATATTCTTCAGCATATTCTCCGGATATACTATCAAGTTGTCCAGTACCCCTTGGAAACGATTCAGCATATAGTCCAACAGTATCGTGGCGTCGGGTAACACGATGCGCTCTGTTGAGGAGTGCGAGATATCCCGCTCGTGCCAGAGAGCAATGTTCTCCGATGCCGTGCACATATATCCCCGCATCACTCGAGCGCAACCGCATATATTCTCCGATGAGATAGGATTGCGCTTGTGCGGCATTGCCGACGACCCTTTCTGCCCTTTGCGGAATGTCTCTTCCACCTCGCGTACCTCTTGGCGCTGCATGTTTCTCACCTCCATAGCCATCTGTTCCAGCGTGCCGGCTATGACGGCGAGTGTGGCGATATAGAAAGCGTGGCGGTCACGCCCCAATACCTGTGTCGCAATGGCGGCTGACTCGATGCCGAGATGGCTGCAGACGTACTCTTGTATCTCGGGTGGGATGTTGGCGTAGTTGCCCACGGCACCGGATAGTTTGCCAGCCTCAACGCCTCGTGCCGCCATCTCAAAGCGGGCAATGTTCCGTTCCATCTCCTCATACCACAACGCCCACTTCAGTCCGAAACTGGTGACATCGGCATGCATACCATGGGTGCGACCGATGACGGGAGTGTATTGGAACTCGTAGGCACGGCGGCGCAGCACTGCGACAAAAGATTGTAGATCGTGGTGCAAGATTTCGTTCGCCTGTTTGAGCAGGTAGCCATTGGCTGTATCGACCACATCGGTGGAGGTCAGTCCATAATGCACCCACTTACACTCCTCGCCCAGTGACTCACTGACCGCACGCGTGAACGCCACCACGTCATGGCGCGTCACCTCCTCTATCTCGTGTATGCGCGTTACGTCGAAAGTGGCTTTCTTCCGTAGCAACACTACATCCTCTTTTGGCACTACCCCCAGCGTAGACCATGCCTCCGCTGCCAGCAGTTCTACCTCAAGATAGGCCTTGAACTTATTCTCTTCTGTCCAGATTTGGCGCATCTGTGGGCGCGAGTAACGTTCGATCATTGTTCTATAAATGGATTTATGATGATTATTCCATATTCTAATGTCCTTTGTATTGCATTCAGTTTTTAGAGTTAATACGCTTCAGAAAACAATCTATGGTATTACGCATCAGCATCGTGATCGTCATTGGTCCCACGCCACCAGGCACGGGGGTAATATAGCCTGCGATGTCCTTCACTCCCTCAAAATCCACATCGCCTACCAAGTGTCCGTCCTCTGTGCGGTTGATACCCACATCGATGATAGCCGCACCGGGTTTGATATAGTCAGCCGTGATCATCTTAGCACGACCGATAGCCGCCACGAGAATATCCGCCTCACGGCACAGTGCCGGCAGGTTTTGTGTGCGAGAGTGGGCAATAGTGACTGTGCAGTTGCGGTCGAGTAGCATCTTGGCAACAGGTTTACCGACGATATTGCTTCGTCCGATGACTACGGCACGTTTGCCTGTTAGTTCGATACCTACTTTCTCCAATAGCACGATGATGCCCTTGGGAGTGCATGGATAGACACATGGTTCGTTGAGCCACAGCCGTGCCACATTAGAGGGGTGGAAACCATCCACATCTTTCTCCGGTGCAATGGTGTTGATTACTTTCTGTTCACCGATATGTTCCGGTAGCGGCAACTGCACGAGTATGCCATCCACCTTCTCGTCATTGTTCAAGTGTTCTATCTCGCTGAGTAGTTGTGTCTCCGTCACATCTTCGGGCAACTCCACCAACTCACCGTCCAACCCGCAGTGCTCTGTGGCCTTTATCTTACCCCGTACATACGAGCGAGAGGCCGGGTTGTTACCTACGATGATCACCTCGAGGCGAGGACGACGACCATACTGTGCCGCCAATTGCTCCACCTCTATCTTCATCTCATCTTTGAGTGCTTGTGAGATCTGCTTTCCGTCTATTATCATAAGTCTTCTTTTGTTTCTATAGTTGTGTTAGTTCTATGAACCGTTTATCTACCGTGTATCGACCGTATATCTACCGTATATCAACCGTGTATCTACCGTAGTTGTCAGCGTTTTGTTGTGGAGAGTACACCTTGCCATGCGATGTCTGTTCGGTAGAACAAGTTGTCACAGTGGATATTGGTTATTTGTTTATACACTTTTTCCCGTGCCTGTGTGATATTGTCGGCAGAGGCGATGCACATCAACACACGTCCGCCGTTGGTGAGCAGGTTCTTGCCGTCATACTTCGTTCCCATGTGGAAGACCAGGGCATCAGTGTGTTCGAGTCCTTCGACAGGCACGCCTTTGTCATAGTGCCCCGGATATCCCTTCGATGCCAGTACTACACCCACCGTGGCCTTGTTCTGCCATTGCAAGTTCTCTATCTTCTTGCCCATAGCGATGGCGTAGAATACCTCATAGGCATCGCTCACGAGCAATGGCAGTATCACCTCTGTTTCCGGGTCACCAAAGCGTGCATTGAACTCTATGACACGTATTCCCTGTGGGGTCTTCATCAGCCCCCCATAGAGTACACCTGATAGAGGCATTCCCTCTGTTTGCATACCCTTTGCGGCTGGCTGCAAAATGTGTTCCAAAGCGAACTGCTCATCCGCTTTTGTGATGAATGGTAGTGGTGTGTATGCTCCCATCCCCCCTGTGTTCGGTCCCTTATCGCCATCGTATGCCCGCTTGTGGTCTTGTGCCAACGGCATCGGATAGACCTCGCCGCCCGACACAAAGCACATAAACGAGAACTCAGGACCTGTGAGGTAGTCCTCTACCAGTACACGCCCTTTGCCGAACTCTTCGTTCACCAGCATGTCCCGCAGTGCGCTGTCTGCCTCCGTGCTATCGGTGGCTATCACAACTCCTTTGCCCGCCGCCAGGCCGTCGTACTTGAGTACCACAGGGAAGGTGCCGTGGTTTACATATACGCGTGCCTCCTCGTAGTCCGAAAACGATTGGTAACCCGCGGTAGGGATATTGTACTTATCCATCAGCCGTTTGGCAAACTCTTTCGACGCCTCTATCTGTGTGGCGGCCTTGGTATGACCAAAGATTGTCAGTCCCGCTGCCCGGAAAGCATCCACCACCCCTGCAGCCAGAGCCGCTTCCGGTCCTACCACTGTCAAGTCTATCTGCTTGTCGAGTGCAAACTTGAGCAACCCCTCTACATCCGTGTCGCGGATATCTACGCATGAGGCCATCGTGCCTATGCCTGCGTTGCCAGGTGCGCAATAGATAGTGCCTACTTGCGGACTGCGTGAGAACGCATATACGATGGCATGCTCACGTCCACCCGAACCGATGATTAGTACTTGTTTCATTTGTTTTACAGATTAGTGTTTGAAGTGACGTACACCTGTGAAGAGCATGGTTATACCGAGTTCGTCGGCCTTCACGATACAATCGTTGTCACGGATAGAACCGCCCGGTTGTACGATGGCGGTGACACCATACTGTGCTGCCAGAGCCACTGTGTCATCGAATGGTAGGAAGCCGTCCGAGGCGAGTATCAGTCCTTTGGTGTACCCAGCAGCCTGAGCCTGTTTGAGTGCTATCTCGGCAGACCCTACACGATTCATCTGTCCTGCCCCCACACCCAGCGTGTGGTCATCCTTCACCACTACGATAGCGTTCGACTTAACGTGTTTGACGATATTCCACCCGAACTGCAGGTCGTGCTGCATCTCCGGGGTTGGTTTGGTCTTTGTGACGCACATCTCGGGCGTGATGCTCTCTATCTGTGTGTCGAGGTGTTGTACGAGCATACCGCCAGGGACGGATACATACTGGTTCTGCGGTTCCTTGCTCTCAGTCATATCCACGATGAGTACTCGCAGGTTTTTCTTGGTGGACAACACATCGAGTGCTTCGTTGGTGAATGCGGGAGCCATCACTATCTCGAGGAAGATAGGTTTCATGCCGAGTGCCACCTCTTTGGTCACCTCGCGGTTGCATACTACGATACCGCCGTATATCGACACTTTGTCACTCTCGTAGGCTTTCTGCCATGCTTGCTCAATAGTGGGTGCTACGGCAGCACCACATGGATTCATATGCTTGAGTGCTACGCAGCAGGGTTCTGCAAAATCGCGTACCATATTGAGTGCCGCAGCAGCATCTTGTATGTTGTTGTACGACATCTCTTTGCCTTGCAGTTGTTTAGCCGTAGTTAGTGAGAAAGGTACTGCTTTCTGCGCTGCATAGAACTTAGCCTGCTGGTGAGGGTTTTCACCGTAGCGCAGGCTCTGCTTGAGGTCGTACTCAAGGAACAACTTCTCATTGAGACCAGCCTTCTCACGCATATAGATGGCTATGCAGCAGTCGTATTCAGCGGTGTGGGTATATGCTTTGGCTGACAACTTAAGGCGGGTCTCCAGTGTGGTGTTGCCCATGGCTTGTATCTCACTGAGGATCTGTTTGTAGTCCGAGGGGTCGCACACCACAGTGACATCATTGTAGTTCTTGGCCGCTGAACGCAGCATAGAAGGTCCTCCTATGTCTATCTTCTCGATAGCCTCCGCCATTGTCACCCCCTCCTTGGCTATTGTCTCACGGAAAGGATAGAGATTGACGCATACCATATCGATGGTCTCTATACCGTTCTCACGCAGTGCCTGCATGTGACTCGGCTCATCTCTGCGAGCCAGCAAGGCACCATGTACCTTTGGGTGCAGCGTCTTCACGCGTCCATCGCATATCTCGGGAAATCCTGTCACCTCGGAGATGCCGATAGTGTGTATGCCTGCGTCTTCCAACAGACGCTGTGTGCCACCTGTGGCGATGATTTCCCAACCTGCTTTCTGCAGACCCAGGACAAACTCCGTTAGTCCAGTCTTATCACTTACGCTTACTAAAGCTCTCATATTTTATTCTCTGCTATTAGTTTGTTTATTGTATTGACATATAACTCATGTTCTACTGCATGTACCATCCTCTCCAATTCGGTCACATCGTTTCCTTCATACGGGATAGCCTGTTGTGCTATGATAGGTCCCCCATCCATAGTTGCATCCACATAATGGATAGTCACGCCATATACCTTCACTCCATACTCGAAAGCCTGCTCTATAGCATGAGCACCTTTGAAAGCAGGTAGCAATGACGGATGTATATTGATTATTCTCCCTGCGTAGTGGTCGAGCAACACATCCGACAATAGTCGCATATAACCTGCCAAACATATCAAGTCAACGGCTTTGTCTGTTAATAAATTAACTATCTCCTGTTCATATTCTGCTTTCGATACGTAGTCCTTTGGATTAAATACAAAGAAGGCTATGTGGTTCTTCTGTGCCCGTTCCACTACGGCTGCCATTGGTTTATCACAAACGAGCAACACCACTTCAGCATCTATACGGCCATCGGCACATGCTGACACGACAGCCTCAAAGTTGGTACCATTACCACTTGCGAATATAGCCAGACGTTTCATAGGATATGCACACCTTTCCCCGTAATTATCTTACCTATCACAGAGGCTTTCAGACCTTGTTGTGTCAGGATAGTGATACACTTCTCCGCATCTTTTTCATCTACGGCCACTACCATTCCTATCCCCATATTGAATATATTAAACATCTCTCTATGAGGTATCTTCCCCCAACGTTCCAAACAACGGAATACAGGCAATATCGTCCAACTCCCCTCTTTGATTTCTATACCTTGATCTTCATGTAGAATACGTGGTATATTCTCATCAAAGCCACCGCCGGTGATGTGGGCTACGCCGTGTACATCAAGGGTGTGTATAACCTCAAGCACTTGTTTGACATATATCTGCGTTGGAGTAAGGAGAACCTCGCCCAATGTTTTCTCCGCATCGAGTTCTGGATAGGTCTTACAGAGGTTGAGTCCTGCATCAGCAATAATCTTACGCACCAGGCTAAAACCATTCGAGTGTACACCTGTTGAAGCTATACCCACTAACACATCTCCTACCTTGACCTTGCTGCCATCAATGAGTTTAGATTTCTCAACCACTCCCGTAGTATAGCCAGCGATGTCGTATTCGCCGTTTCCATACATGCCCGGCATCTCAGCAGTTTCTCCACCGACCAGAGCACAACCTGCCTGGCGACAACCCTCTGCCACACCCGCTACGATAGCCTCGACTTTAGCAGGTATGTTATGTCCTATCGCCACATAGTCGAGAAAGATAAGTGGTTCCGCTCCTTGTGCCAGGACATCGTTCACGCACATTGCTACAGCGTCAATACCTATTGTGTCATGCTTATCCAGTTCAAAAGCCAATTTCAGTTTCGTTCCTACTCCATCTGTGCCGGATACTAAGACAGGCTCTTTGATATTCAATACGCTTAAGTCAAACATCCCGCCAAAGGAGCCTATGCCTCCCATCGATCCCTTGCGCTTTGTTGACTTAACATGTGACTTGATACGACTTACTACTTCATAACCCGCCTCGAGGTTCACTCCTGCTGCTTGATAATGTTCTGCCATTGTTTTAGTTGATAGTTTAGTGTTGTGAGAAGTAACGCACTGCGTTCTCGAACAGGGGTTGCTTCTTTATACCGTGGATATTCTTAAACACATTCTCCTCATATCGCTCTGAGTGGGCCATCTTGCCTAATATCTGTCCATTGGGAGAGATGATACCCTCTATAGCATAATACGATCCGTTGGGATTGGCAGGAGAAGCCATTGTAGGTTCCAATGTCACAGGGTCTGCATAGCGGAAGGCTACCTGACCATTCTCAAACAGTGTCTTTGCTAATGACTCATTGACAACGAACTTACCCTCCCCATGGCTGACTGCTACAGTGTGTGCGTCTCCCAGTTGCATTCCTTGTAGCCATGGGCTCTTTGTTGATGTTACTACAGTCGTGACCATCTGTGACACATGTCGATTGATATCGTTCCTGAACAATGTTGGGGACTCTGTCGTTACTACTCCTGTCTTGCCGTAAGGCAGCAGACCACTCTTGATGAGTGCCTGGAAGCCGTTGCAGATACCCAGTATCAATCCGCCTCGTTCTATGAGGGCATCGATAGCCGCTGATATTTTCTTATTATTGATGACTGAGGCTATAAACTTACCACTGCCGTCCGGTTCGTCTCCTGCAGAGAAGCCACCAACAAACATCAGTATGTGTGCTCGCGAGATATGTTCTGCCATCTCGTCAATCGAGGTTAACACATCGTCTGCTGTCAGGTTGCGGAATATTGTCGTTTCTACTTCTGCACCTGCTTTGCGCCAAGCCTTAGCAGAATCGTAGTCACAGTTTGTGCCGGGGAATACAGGAATATAAACCAAAGGATGCTCCACAGGCTCTTCCTTATAGGTGGGCGTAGTCTGTTGAGAACGACTGTCTTTCACTCCCTTAGGTAGCAGGGCAGTATGTTTTGCTTTCACCGTATCGGGATAAATCTTTCTGAACGGCTCACAGCAAGTTTGTTGCAGGGTTGCACGTGAGATATGCTCTCCGTTAATTATAAGGCTATCGCCCGCTATGACGTGTCCCAATAATATGGCATTCTCTATTTTTAGAGGTTGGGTTGTCTCTACTAAAACAGAACCATATTGATAATCAAATAACTCGTCTTCCGTTATTCTTATGTCAACTCCCATTGCGTTACCCAAAGACATCTTTGTCAGTGCCTCTGCCACACCACCGAAACCTATAGCGTAAGCCGAGCATATAATACCCTCATCTATTGCTTTAGTTGTGGCTTTCCAGTTTTTCTTCAGGCATGCAACTGATGGCATATAGTTTTTCTCCGGCGTGTGCTTTATCAAGTATAAAGCGTTCCCTGCTTTCTTCAGTTCCGGAGAGATGACTTTGTCTGCCATCACTGTGGTGACTCCAAAGGCTATCAGTGTAGGTGGTACCGATATATGCTCGAACGTACCTGACATAGAATCCTTACCGCCAATAGAAGGCAGTCCCAGATCTATTTGCATCTTCAGTGCTCCCAGTAGTGCTGCGAGCGGCTTACCATACGTATGTGGGTCCTGTGTCATACGTTCAAAGTACTCTTGATACGAAAAGCGCATCTTACTATAATCTGCGCCTGTTGCTACCACTTTTGTACAGGCCTCCACCACCGCATAGGCTGCTCCATGATAAGGACTCCACTCTGATATGAAAGGGTTGAAGCCAAAGGCTAATACGGAGGCGGTGTTTGTATAACCATCGGTTGGCAGTTTCTGCACCGACACTTGTGTCTCAGTGGTTTGATACAGACCGCCGAAAGGCATCAGTACCGTGCTGCGACCGATAGTGGCATCGAACTCCTCGATAAGTCCTTTCTGTGAGGTTACATTAGGTTCTGCCAATACAGCCTGTATTCGTGCGCTGAGGTCATGACCTACTATCTCTTTATGGAAAGGGTTAGTGTTTTCGACACTGCTAATAGTCGCATCTGCATAGTGTTTGGCTCCTGCACTATCAATAAACTCGCGCGTCAGGTCAGCCACGAGGTTGCCTTTATAGAACTGTCGCATACGTCCTGTGTCGGTGACATCGGCGACGTGGGTGACCTCTATGTTGTCGCGTTGGCAGAGTTCTTCCATCTCTGTGCGATCTTTGGCTTCGACTACGATAGCCATACGCTCTTGCGACTCGGAGATAGCCAGTTCGGTAGGGTTGAGGCCTGCATACTTAGTCGGTACACGGTCAAGGTAGATATCGAGTCCGTCTGCCAGTTCGCCTATAGCGACGCTGACGCCACCAGCTCCGAAGTCGTTAGACTTCTTGATAAGTCGTGTAGCCTCCGGTCGTCGCATGAGTCGTTGCAGTTTGCGTTCCTCAGGTGCATTACCTTTCTGTACCTCTGATCCGCATGTCTCGAGGGATGCCTCGGTATGTTCTTTGCTGGATCCTGTAGCTCCCCCTATGCCATCTCGTCCGGTTCGTCCACCGAGTAGTAGTATGACATCGCCCGGTGCAGGTGACTCTCGGCGTACAGCGTCCGCTTTGACGGCTCCGACTACGGCTCCGACTTCAAGACGTTTAGCGACATAGGCGGGATGGTATATCTCACGCACATGGGTGGTGGCGAGACCTATCTGGTTGCCATAACCGGAGTAACCGGCAGCGGCCTTCTTGCTGATGACGCATTGAGGGAGTTTACCTTGGAGTGTGTCGGCAACGGGTTTGTAGATGTCTCCTGCACCTGTGACACGCATGGCTTGATAGACATAGGCACGACCTGATAGAGGGTCGCGGATAGCACCACCGAGGCAGGTGCTGGCACCGCCGAAAGGTTCTATCTCGGTTGGGTGGTTGTGTGTTTCGTTTTTGAACTGAAGCAACCATTTCTCGGTCTGTCCATCTACATCTACATCGATGAAGATAGAGCAGGCATTGTTTTCCTCGCTCTGTTCCATATCGTCGAGCAGACCTTTCGCACGCAGGTAGCGTGCACCGATAGTAGCCAATTCCATCAGGCATAGCGGTTTGTTCTCTCTACATAGGTCTTTGCGTATATCGTGGAAGAGTCCGAGAGTATTGTTGATCTCGTCCTTGATGAACGAGTCGTCTATCTTGATATGCTCGAGTATTGTTGTGAATGTCGTATGGCGGCAGTGGTCTGACCAATAGGTATCGAGTATGCGCAGTTCGGTCTCCGTTGGGTTGCGGTGTTCTTTTTGGAAATAATGCACCACCTCACGCAGGTCGTCCACATTCATAGCGAGTCCCCACTGCTTGCAGAACGCTGCCAAGTCCCCGTCTTGCATACAGGCAAACCCACCCAACTGTGCCAATGGTTTCACGTCCGCATGTTGTATCTGTTCGAGGACGGAGAGATCTTTTTCTCTGGACTCTACAGCGTTGATGTAATAGTGGCGGATACGTTCCATGTCCTCTTCGGTCACGCTGTTGTCAAACACCAGGAGTCTTGCACTACGAATCTCTATTGCAGCATTGGGGTCTATCAGGTGTACACAATCGACTGCCGATGATGCACGTTGGTCAAACTGTCCGGGTATAAACTCTACGGCTATATATTTCTTCCCATTCAAATCATATACATCCGAAACGATATCTGTCACCACCTCACCAAATACGCTATAACGGCATTGTTCGAGTAGTGATGGTGTAAATCCGAACAAGTCGTATATGTTGATATAGTGTACTGGTTGTAGGTGAAGTTGCAGGTTCTCGTTCAGTTCTTGACGCAGGCTCTCGGCTTCAACACGGAAAGCCTCTCTTTTCTCTACAAATATACGATAATCAGCCATGTCTTTATCGAGATGCACCTATTAAATGGTTGTATTTAATACTTTCTCTGTTTGTTTGCGACGAAACTCGTTTAGTTGCTTTAGTAGCATCTCATCTGTCAGCGATAGTATCTCGATGGACAGCAGTGCCGCGTTTTTTGCTCCATCGATAGCAACACAGGCTACAGGTATTCCAGCAGGCATCTGTACCATACTCAGCAGGCTATCGAGTCCATCGAGTGTCTTGGAGCGCACGGGGACTCCTATCACAGGCAATGTAGTCAGTCCTGCTATCACTCCTGCCAGATGTGCTGCACCTCCAGCACCGGCGATGATAACTTTCAGTCCATTACTGCGTGCATTCTCTGCCCAATCTATTAACGCGTGTGGTGCACGATGTGCACTGATAACACGCTTATCTACCTCTATGCCAAACTCCTCTAATGTCTTGATGGCCGGTGTCATCACTTCTAAATCAGAAGTGCTTCCCATGATTACTCCTACTTTCATTGTTGTTTATTCGTTTAGAAGTTTATATGTTTAAGCGTGGTTGAACAAGTTTATGAGTTTAAATTCTTTATTTATTCATAATTAACCCTACTCCCACTCTATTGTTGCCGGTGGTTTGGATGAGATGTCATAACAAACTCTATTCACTCCTTTCACCTTATTGATGATATCATTTGAGCATTTTGCCATAAAGTCATACGGCAGGTGTGCCCAGTCGGCAGTCATTGCATCCTGTGAAGTGACGGCACGGAGGGCAACGGGGTTCTCGTATGTACGCTCATCACCCATCACGCCCACGCTGCGTATATCGCTGAGGAGGATGGCACCTGCCTGCCACACTTGGTCGTACAGGCTAACCTCTATCTCTCCATTCCGCATATCGGCGGGAACACCTGCTGCCAACACTGCACGCGCCTGTTCGCCTGTAAGACGTGTTTTGTAGTCGCGTAAGCCACGTATGAATATGTCGTCGGCTTCTTGTAAAGTACGTATCTTCTCGCGTGTGATATCGCCGAGTATTCGGACGGCAAGTCCCGGACCGGGGAAAGGGTGTCGTGTGATGAGGTGTTCGGGCATACCGAGTGAGCGACCGACACGGCGTACCTCATCTTTGAATAACCACTTGAGCGGTTCACAGAGTTGGAGGTTCATCTCCTTAGGCAGTCCGCCCACATTATGGTGGCTCTTGATGACTTTGCCTGTGATGTTGAGTGACTCGATGCGGTCGGGGTAGATAGTGCCTTGCGCCAACCAGCGTACCGGGTGGTCTTGTCCGCTGCTTTGGTTGATGATGTGTTTGGCTTGCTCGTTGAACACTTCTATGAAGTCGCGTCCTATGATCTTGCGTTTCTGTTCGGGTTCGCGCACGCCAGTCAGGTCGGTGAGAAACTTCTCTGATGCATCCACCCCCACTACATTCAGTCCCAGGCACTCGTAGTCACGCATGACATCGGTAAACTCGTTCTTGCGTAGCATGCCGTGGTCAACGAAGATACACGTCAGCCGGTTGCCGATGGCTTTATTGAGCAATACGGCTACTACGGAAGAGTCAACACCTCCGCTCAGTCCCAAAATGACACGATCGGCACCTATCTGTTCGCGTATCTCGCGGATAGTGTTTTCCACAAACGCATCTGCGCTCCACTGTTGTTTACTGCCACAAATGTTTACAACAAAATTGTGTAGCAATAAGGTGCCTTGTAAGGAATGGAACACCTCCGGATGGAATTGCGTTCCGAATATAGGAGCGTGCTGATTGCCTTGTGGTGCGGGGATGTAGTATGCTGCATTTTTGACTGTTTCTGTGGATGCCGCCAGTTGTGCTCCATCAGGTAGTTTCGTGATACTGTCTCCGTGAGACATCCATACCTGAGAGTTTTTCTCAAAGCCGTCAAATAGTGGGCAGTGGTTATCGATGTATTGTAAGTGTTGTCTTCCGTACTCGCGTGTCCCCGCACTCTCTACTTTTCCTCCACAGGTATGGCTTATGTACTGTGCGCCATAGCATATACCCAATACAGGCAGCCTCCCTATTATATGAGATAGGTTTATATGGAAAGCATCCTCTGCGTACACACTGAGTGGCGAGCCAGACAGGATGACACCTATCACGTCTGCGTCGTCTTGGGGATACTTGTTGTACGGTAGTATCTCGCAGAATGTATCGAGTTCACGCACACGACGACCTATCAGTTGTGTAGTCTGTGACCCAAAATCCAAAATAATTATCTTCTGCATAACGGTATCGTTCTATGCTCTTATTCTCCGCGTGAGTAGTTAGGTGTCTCTGCTGTGATTGTCACATTGTGCGGGTGGCTCTCTGTGACGCCCGCAGCGGTGATCCGGACGAACTTAGCCTGTTGTAGTTCGGGCAGGTTGTGTGCGCCGACATATCCCATTCCTGAGCGCAAGCCTCCCAGCAGTTGGTAGATAGTCTCGCTCACACTGCCTTTGTAAGGTACACGACCGACGATACCTTCCGGTACTAATTTGGATATGCTCTGTTCCTTGCTTTGGAAGTAGCGGTCGGCAGACCCGGCTTTCATGGCGTCGATAGATCCCATACCGCGATATGACTTGAACTTACGTCCATTGTATATGATTGTCTCTCCCGGTGCTTCTTCCGTTCCTGCGAACATGGATCCGCACATCACGCAGTTGCCTCCTGCAGCCAGTGCTTTCGTGACATCTCCCGAGTACCGTAAGCCGCCATCTGCGATCACTGGCACGCCGCTACCCGCAACGGCTTTTGCACAATCAAAGATTGCTGATAGTTGTGGCACTCCTACGCCTGCAATGATACGTGTTGTACAGATAGATCCTGGTCCTATACCTACTTTGATACCATCGGCTCCGTTCTCAACAAGGTATTTAGCAGCCTCAGCGGTAGCGATATTTCCGACCACCACATCTAATTCACGGTACTTAGCCTTGATAGTGCGTAGGGCATCTATGATATTCTTTGAGTGTCCATGTGCGGAGTCGAGAACTACTGCGTCCACTCCTTCTGCGAACAGTGCATCTACCCTGTCCATAAAGTCTGGTGTGATACCTACACCTGCGGCGCAACGGAGTCGTCCTTTGCCATCCTTGCATGCATTAGGGAAGTCTTTTAGTTTTGTAATATCTTTGTACGTAACCAATCCGCGCAGGTGTCCTTGTTTGTCCACCACAGGCAGTTTCTCTACGCGATATGTCTGCAGCGCTTTCATCACCACATCGGTGGAAGTGGACTCGATAGTGATGAGGTTTTCTTTTGTCATCACTTCTTCTATCTTGCGTGACATATCCTGTTCGAAGCGTAGGTCTCGGTTGGTGACTATACCCACGAGGTAGTTCTCTTTGTCCACCACAGGTATGCCACCGATATGGTTGTCGTGCATTATCTGCAGTGCGTCTCCGACGGTCTTTTCTGCCGTGATCGTGATCGGGTCGGATATAAGTCCGTTCTCTGAACGTTTCACACGGCGCACTTCTGCAGCCTGCTGTGCAATGGACATATTCTTGTGTATCACGCCTATACCTCCCTCACGTGCCACAGCAATAGCCATTGTAGATTCGGTGACAGTATCCATAGCAGCCGATACCACAGGTATGTTCAGTGCTATATGGCGTGAGAATTGGCCAGCCAGTGAAACCTCAGTGGGTAGTACTTCACTATATGCCGGTACGAGTAATACATCATCAAAAGTCAGTCCCTCTTGCAGGACACGTTCAGAAAGCAAAGACATAGTTGTTACGAGTTAAAGGGTTCTATATTATTTTCAGTTATTTATATCAAATGGTCACAATAGAAACAGCGGGTGTTTCCTTCGGCGTCGGTGTATATCTTGTGTGCCACAGGTTCGGTAGTGGCGATGCAGCGGTCATTGTGGCAGGACTGTTGGGTTATGCGAGTGGGGGGTTGAGTTTGCTCTGTGTTCTTCCACTGCAGCAGGGTGTATATGAGTGCCATACGCACATACTTGCCGTTCTCCACTTGGCGGAAATAGGCGGCACGCGGGTCGCTATCCACCTCGACACTGATCTCGTTGACGCGTGGTAGTGGGTGGAGCACAATCATACTCTGTCTGCCCAGTGCCATTTTGTCGGTGTCGAGGATAAAGGCATCTTTCAGTCGTTCGTACTCGTCCAGGTCTGCGAAGCGTTCTTGCTGCACACGGGTCATATATAGCACATCGAGCATTGGCATGGCTTCTTCCAGTGTCTGCACCTCGTTGTAGTTGTTCCCCAGTTCCTGCTTCATATAGTCAGGCAATCTCAGTTCGGCTGGTGATATCAATACAAATCGTGTGCCCTCGTAGCGGCGCATAGCCTTGATGAGCGAGTGGACGGTGCGGCCGTACTTTAGGTCACCGCAGAGGCCTATGGTCAGGTGATCGAAGCGTCCCAGTTCGCGGCGGATAGTCAGCAGGTCGGTCATGGTCTGCGTGGGGTGTGAGTGTCCGCCGTCTCCTGCATTGATGACAGGTATGCGGCTGAACTCGCTTGCCACGCGTGGTGCTCCCTCTTTGTAGTGGCGCATGGCGATGATGTCGGCAAAGGAGGACACCACGCGCACGGTGTCTGCCACTGTCTCGCCCTTGCTCACACTACTCGATTTGGCGTCTGAGAAGCCCAGCACATTACCTCCCAACTCCATCATCGCTGCTGTGAAACTCAAGCGTGTTCGTGTACTTGGCTCGTAAAAGAGTGTAGCCAACTTCTTGCCTTTGCATGTCTCCGCGTACTGCTCAGGATGTGCAATGATGTCTAAGGCACGATTGATGACAGAGTCAATCTCTTGCGTGCTCAGGTCTGTTGGGTCTAAAAGGTGACGCATGGTTAATTATGAATGAATATAATTATGAATATGTCTTCTTTCCCGAGCCAACTCTTTACAATCTCCAGTCTTCGCTGTTCGGGTTATCCCGGAACTTCAGCAGTCGGTCTTTGTCTTCCGGGCGGATGTAGCCTTCTGCTACTGCCACATCGACCAACTCATCCATGTTGCTGAGGCTGTGGTTCTCCACCTGTGCCTCGTGCAGTCGCTCCAATCCTTTCTGCATACCGTAGGTGAATATCGACACTATGCCCAACACTTCTGCCCCTGCCTCGCGCAGCACGTTGACCACCTCGATGCAACTGCCCGCCGTTGAGATAAGGTCCTCTACTACCACCACTTTCTGTCCTGGCAGCAGTCGTCCTTCTATCCGGTTCTGCCGTCCGTGGTCTTTGGCTCCGGAACGCACGTATCCCATCGGAAGACCCAGGATAGTAGCAGTGATGGCAGCGTGTGCAATACCTGCTGTCGAGGTACCCATCAGCACTTCTGCCTCCGGGTAACAGGTGCGTATGGTCTCTGCCAGCGCGTTCTCTACATCATCCCGTACGGCGCAGTCTGATAGCGTCAGCCGGTTGTCGCAGTATATCGGACTCTTTATTCCACTTGCCCATGTGAATGGTTCGTCAGGACGGAGAAATACTGCCTGTATCTTGAGCAGGTCTTTGGCTATCTGTTGCATAGTTTGTTCGGATTTGCTATTTGTCAGTTTCGTTTATCGAGTGAACTCTTTTAAGCACCTGTGGTATGCTTCTACAGGGTCTGCTGCAGCCGTTATCGGTCGTCCGACCACGATATAGTCAGAGCCTATCCTACGTGCATCGGCGGGTGTCGTGATGCGCGACTGGTCGTCAGCCTTGGCACCGGCAAACCGTATCCCCGGCGTGACGGTCAGGAATGTCTCTCCGCACGTCTCTTTCACCATGCCTGCTTCGAGTGGCGAGCATACCACCCCATCCAGTCCCGCCTCCTTGGCGCAACGTGCGTAGTGTCTCACCACCTCATCTAACTTACCCTGTATGAGTATATCCTCGTGCATTTGCTCTTCGCTTGTTGATGTCAGTTGTGTCACCGCCAGCAGCAGTGGTCGTGTCCCGTCCTCGCGTGTCAGTCCCTCAAGTGCTGCCCTCATCATCTCTTTCGTACCCGCAGCGTGCAGATTCACCATGTCCACACCCAATCGTGAGAGCACGGTCATGGCTTTCTTCACGGTGTTGGGGATGTCGTGCAGTTTCAGGTCGAGGAAGATGTTGTGTCCCCGTGCTTTCAGTTCGCGCACTATGGCAGGTCCCTCTGCGTAATAGAGTTCCATTCCTATCTTAACGAACGGCCGCTCGTCCCCGAATGGTTTCAAGAAAGCGTAGGTAGCCTCCGCTGAAGCGAAGTCACAAGCAATGATTACATCCCTGTTGTTCATATTAATTTGTGATGTTTAATTTGTCATTTGGTTACTATTGGCTGCTCCGATGATATCCTCAATCTTTTCTATTCCCAGCTCGTCCATCAGTAGCGGCAGTCGGTCTATGATCTCTTGGCATACTGTTGGATTCACCAGGTTGGCTGCCCCTATCTCTACCGCTCTTGCTCCCGCCATCATCATCTCGATGACCTCTTCCGCCCGGTTCACTCCGCCGCACCCTATAACAGGTATCCGGCAGGCGCGTGCCACCTGATTGACCATCCTCAATGCCAAAGGAAAGATCCCTGGTCCCGAGTATCCCCCGTATCTGTTGGCAATGACGGGTCTGCGTCGCCGTATGTCTATGCGCATACCCAGCACCGTGTTTATCAGGCATAGTCCATCGGCTCCCGCCTCTTCGCACGCATGAGCGATACTGACAATGTCTGTCACGTTGGGTGATAGTTTCATGTATATGGGTTTGTGTGTCACTCTCTTCACGGCTCGCGTCACCTCTGCCGCAGCCGCAGGGTCAGTCCCGAAAGCCATGCCTCCGTTATGCACGTTTGGGCAAGATATGTTCACCTCCAGTATGTCTGCCTCGCTCTCACAGTCTATCCGCTCGCATACGTAGGCGTATTCGTCTATCGAGAAACCGCTCACGTTAGCGATGATAGGTCCGCTGTATATCTTCCGCAGTGCAGGTAACTCGTGTGCTATGACCTCTTCCACTCCAGGGTTCTGCAGTCCCACTGCATTGATCATTCCATACCCTCCACATTCGGCTATGCGCGGCTGCGGGTTGCCATACCGTTCCTTGCGTGTAGTACCTTTGCAGGCTATAGCACCCAGTATATTCAGGTCGAAATAATCTGCCAACTCCTGTCCGAACCCGCAAGTACCCGACGCGGGTATCACAGGGTTCTTCATCTCTACCCCCGATAATATCGTATATAATCTGTTCTCCGTTATCATTTTATCTCTCCCGCTGCGAATATGGGTCCGTCCTTACACACTCTTTTATTACCGTTTCTCGTCTGTATGGTGCACCCCATACATGCTCCGTATCCGCATCCCATCCGTTCTTCCATGCTCACTTCTCCGTTGGTACCTGCTGCCGCTATCAGTGCACGCAGCATAGGCAGCGGTCCGCAAGCATAGTAGTAACTTTGTGTCCCATCCAATGCAGCCGTGGCAAACCCTTTCATTCCTCGTGACCCGTCCGCTGTCGTCACCACCACTTCGCATCCCAGTGCTGCAAACTCCTCCTCGTAGAACGCCTCTGCTGCCGTGTTGAACCCCAGTATCACCCGTATGTCCTTGCCTTCTGTCCGCAGCATACGTGCCAAGTAATAGAGTGGTGGAACGCCTACGCCACCGCCTACCAGCAAGGGGCGTTCCCCCGCTTTGCGTATGTTATACCCATTGCCCAACCCTGTCAGCATATCCAACCTCGTCCCCGCTTCCATCCCCGCCATTCGTCGTGTCCCTTCGCCCACAGTCTTGTATATGATCGTCAGCACTCCCTCTTCCGCATCAGCCACCGAGAGCGGCCTACGCAGATAAAGTCCCGGCAACTGTATCTCCACAAACTGCCCCGGCTGTATCCCTGCTGTCTCCCCTGCCAGCCGCATCTCGTGTATGTTGCTCGCTATGGCTCTGTTGCTTAGTATCTCAAAGTTCGTCTTCAAACCCTATGCCTCGTATATCACTTGTCCAGAGCATTCATTCCGTATACAGCGCCCTACTACGCGCCAACCCGCAAAAGGTGTGCTCTTGCCTTTCGACACCCACTCCGTAGGGTCTATCGTATATTCCGTTTCTATGTCGAATGTCGCCCACGAGTCCTCAACACATACTCCCATCAATTCTCGCGCCCGCGTTGACATCAGTTCCACCAGTCGCTCCATGCTTATCACTCCTGTCCGCACCAGATAGGTGTACATCAGCGGGAATGCACACTCTATGCCAGATATGCCCATCAGGCTCCCTGCCAGTCCTCTGCTCTTCTCTTCCGCCGTATGTGGCGCATGGTCGGTGGCTATCACGTCTATCGTCCCGTCTTGTATGCCTGCTATCAGTGCCATCTGGTCATCCACCCCTCGCAGCGGAGGGTTCATCTTCCATGCACCGTCCTCCTGGAGCATACGCTCGTTCAGCAACAGGTAGTGGGGGGCGGTCTCGCAGGTCACCTTTGCTCCCCGTGCTTTTGCCTCACGTATCAACTGCACACTCTCTTTGGTAGATATATGGCATATATGCAGGTGGCACCCCGTTTCTTCACTCAACCGTATATTCCGCTTTATCTCCCGCCACTCGCTCTCTGAGCATATACCTTTGTGTCCGTGCGCATGGGCGTATGCTCCGTCATGTATATATCCGCCTCGTAGCAGTCTCTTCACCTCGCAGTGCTCCACTATCATACGCCCTGCTGCCGTGCACTGCTGCATCGCCTTACGCATCAGTGCCTCGCTCTGCACCCCACATCCGTCGTCCGAGAAGCCCACCACATAGGGGGCAAGAGCGGGGATATTTACAAGTTCACCCTCGCCTTTTCGGCCGAGGGTGATGCTTGCATAGGGGTGGACAGTAATCATGCTATCGCGTGCTATGATATCCAGTTGCGCACGCAGGTTCTGCGCGCAGTCAGGAGCAGGGATAACATTTGGCATAGTAAAGACATCGGAATACCCAGAACGTGCTGCGGCTGCGCTACCACTCAGAATAGTTTCTTTCTGAGGAAACCCTGGCTCTCGGAAATGCACGTGCATATCAACAAGGGCGGGGATGCGTATTACACCTTTTTGCAGCATTGTACCTGTTTAATGAGTGAGGTTCTCAAATCGGGTGCAAAGGTACTACTTTATCTTGAGGTGCACAACTCTCTTTCTCACAAAAAGTACAAAAACACAAGAATGAAACATTGATATAGCAAACGCTTGATGCGCTGATTGGTTGATGAGTTTAGGAGAAATTGTTTAGTTGATGAGTTGATAAGTTTATGTGTTGATGCGTGGTTTAATTGGTTGAAAGGGTTGAGGAGTTGAGAGTTTAGTTAGTTATCCAGAAGACCTCCCCTACAGAGAATGGTCATACGGTTTGTACCAAACCGACCGCAGGCGAGGCGCGATAAGGAGTTCTACTCAGCCCACCGGGCTTCTTATTTCGCCAAGGGCTCAAACGATTATTTCGTATCGCTACGGCACTCAGTGTGCTACGCACACCTGCCTTACGCTTCACGTCCCCACAGACCTCTCCTACCCCTCCAGAGGAGGGGATTTTTTATATCGTTTGTTTCTGCTCAAGATCGGCTTATCTTCTGCTCAAGAGGTGCTGTTTGTAAGTTGGTGAATTCAGGGTATGTTTGGTATGGTGTTGTTATGGTTTGAAAAAAGGGTTGGATTTGTGTATATAAGAAAATAGTTGTACATTTGCGGGCTTTTCTTCGCCCGCGTGCGTTATGTCCAGCGGGTGTATGTATAAGTCTGACACAAAGACACATCACGATTATGATAGAGTATATCAAAGGAGAATTGAGTTTTTTGATGCCGACCTACGCTGTGATAGAAGCGTCGGGTGTAGGTTATGCTATCAACATAGCGTTACCTACCTATTCATCGTTGCAGGATAAGGAGGGGCAGGTGACGAAGTTGTTTATCTCGGAGATCATTCGTGAGGACACACATGACTTGTTCGGTTTTTTCAGTCAGGGTGAGCGTTCGTTGTTTTTGTTGTTGATGACGGTGAGCGGTATAGGTGCCAATACGGCGCGTATGATCATGTCTGCCTATTCGGCTGTGGAGATTCGTCAGATCATAGCGACGGGTAATGCACATGCATTATCTCAGGTCAAGGGTTTAGGTCCGAAGACGGCCCAGCGTATCATTGTTGACCTGAAGGATAAGGTGTTGAAGATAGATATGGGTGCCGGTGATGTGTCGGATACAAGTGTTTCGTTGCCTCAGGCGGGTGTTGTGGACAGTGATATCAAGCGTGAGGCAGTGAGTGCGTTGACGATGTTAGGTTTCCCTGCGTCCTCATCGAGTAAGGCAGTAGATAAGATCTTGGTAGCAGATTCGTCTGCGAGTGTGGAGCAAGTAATCAGGCAAGCCCTGAAGATGCTTTGATTTGAAGCGGCTTTTTCCAATCATATTAGTGTTGTTCCCCTTGTCTGTTTACAGTCAAGAGGTGGATTCGTTGGGCATGGTATCCGATTCGGCTATCATGGCTCCGTTGCAGATGCGTGTGTTGGGTGTGGACAGTTATGAGTCGCTGACACGTCCCAGTAGCAGTATAGACTTGCGTGATCCGGATAACGTGAAGACGACGGTGGAGTATGACACTCGTACAGGCTACTATGTCGTTCATACGCGTATCGGTGATGTGGATATATCGACGCCTTACATGATGACGGATGACGAGTATCGCTCGTATTCGGAGCGTCAGCAGATGGGTCAGTACTGGCAGCAGAAGATAAGTGCTGTGGAGCACGATAACGAGCGTAAGTTCGATATCACGGATATGAAGTTTAACATCGGTCCGGCAGACAAGGTGTTTGGTCCCGGTGGGGTGCAATTGAAGTTACAAGGTTCGGCTGAGTTGTTGTTTGGTTTCAAGCATCAGTTTGTGAATAACCCAGCCTTGACTCAGCGTTCACGAAACAATAACATCTTTAACTTCGATGAGAAGATACAGGTTAATGTCACGGGTAAGGTAGGCGACAAACTCAACCTTAACATGAGTTACAACACGGAGGCTTCTTTTGATTTTGACCAGCAGAACCTAAAGTTGAACTATAAGGGTAAGGAGGATGATATCATCCAGTCGATAGAGGCGGGTAATGTGTCGTTGAACTTAAACAGCAGTCTGATACGTGGTAGTACGGCGTTGTTCGGTATCAAGACCGATCTGAAGTTTGGCAAGTTGAAGGTTCAGGCTTTGATTTCCCAGCAGAACTCGGAGAGTCAGTCGGTATCGAGTAAGGGTGGTACCCAGACGACTTCGTTTGAGATAGCGGTTGATAACTACGATGAGAACAGGCATTTCTTCTTGAGTTACTATTTCCGTGACAACTACGAGAAGGCGATGGAGGCATTGCCATACGTAGCGAGTGGTGTGACGATCAATCGTATTGAGGTATGGGTGACCAACAAGCGCGGTAACTATGACCAGGCTCGTAACATTGTTGCTTTCGCCGATTTAGGAGAGTACAACCCAGACCATATACTGAACTCCTCGTGGAGTACGAGTGGTTCCCAGGTGCCTTACAACAAAGCCAACTCGTTGTATGAGACGATGACGCAGACTTATCCGGGTGTACGTGATATACAGCAGACGAGTAGTATCTTGCAAGATATACCGGGTATGGATTCGGGTGACGACTATGAGAAGGTAGAGTCTGCGCGTTTGTTGTCATCGAGTGAGTACACGCTGAATAGTGCGTTGGGATATATATCGCTGCGGTCGGCGTTGAATCAGGATGAGGTGTTGGCGGTGGCGTTTGAGTATACGTATGCGGGTCAGGTGTATCAGGTAGGTGAGTTCTCGACGGATGCGGGCGAGTCTTTGAAGACGCCTAATGCGTTGATGCTGAAGTTGTTGAAAGGGACTAATAATGCTCCGAACAAGAAAGGTAAAGGTACGTGGGACTTGATGATGAAGAACATCTATTCGTTGGGAGCCAGTCAGATGTCGAGTGACAAGTTTGAGTTGTATATCCAGTATCGTAACGACTCGGTGGGTACAGAGATGCAGTATCTGATGGAGGGTAATATCAAGGGTAAGCAGTTGTTGCGTGTGATGAACTTGGACAGGTTGGATAGTAAGAACAACCCTTATCCGGACGGTCGTTTTGACTATGTAGAGGGTTATACGGCAGTGTCGAGTACGGGTCGTATCATTTTCCCGGTGTTGGAGCCGTTTGGTAGTCACTTGGCTCAGGCGATAGGTGATCCTGTGATAGCGAAGAAATATGTGTATCAGGAGTTATATGACTCGACGTTGGTGAATGCTCAGGAGTTGTCGGAGCAGAACAAGTTTGTCATCACCGGCAAGTACAAGGGTACTTCCGGCAGTGAGATCCGGTTGAATGCTATGAACGTGCCACGCGGTAGTGTAGTTGTGACGGCCGGTGGTGCGACTTTGATTGAGAATGTGGACTATACTGTCGATTACACGATGGGAATAGTGACTATACTTAATCAGTCTATCTTGGACTCGGGTACGAATGTAGAAGTCAAGTTGGAGAACCAGTCGCTGTTCTCCATGCAGCGTAAGGGTTTGTATGGTACGCACTTGGAGTATGAGTTTAACAAGGACTTTACCATAGGTGGTACGCTGATGCACTTGCGTGAGAAGCCACTCACGACGAAAGTGAACACGGGTAATGAGCCCTTGGCTAACACTATCTGGGGTGTAAACATGAGTTGGAAGACGGATATGCAATGGTTGACGCTGTTGTTGGATAAGGTGCCCTGGATAGAAGCGACAGCCCCGTCGTCGTTGGTTTTTAATGCTGAGTTTGCTCATCTCATACCAGGACATACCAAAGATGTGGGTACGGCAGGTACGGCGTATATTGACGATTTCGAGGCGACAAAGACCAGTATAGATATTCATTATCCCAATTACTGGAAATTAGCGTCAACGCCTCGTGATGACCGTTTCCCTGAGTATAACAAGAGTAACAATATCGATTACAACAAGAACCGTGCGTTGCTGGCCTGGTATGCGGTGGATCCTATCTTCGGTCATCCGCAGTCGAACACGCCGAAGCATATCAAAGATAATCTTGACTTGATGTCCGATCACCGTACACGTATCGTGTATCAGCGTGAGATATACCCCACCAAGGATGAGTTACCCAATTCCGATTCACGTTTGTCGGTATTGAATCTCAGTTTCTATCCACAGGAGCGTGGCCCGTACAATATCTCCGCCGATGAGATAGGTGCTGACGGCATGTTGACTAACCCCAAGTCTCGGTGGGGTGGCATGATGCGCAAGTTAGACAACACCGATTTTGAGAAGGCTAATATAGAGTATATCGAGTTCTGGATGATGGATCCTTTCCTGACCAATGCTGACGAGGGTTATGAAGGGGGCGATATGTACATTGACTTAGGCGATGTGAGTGAGGATATCCTGCGTGACGGGAAGAAATCTTTTGAGCATGGTTTACCCCTGACGGACAACAATATAGACGCGCTCATAGAGAGGACTGTCTGGGGTCGTGTCCCTAAGACGACGAGTACGACTGTTGCTTTCTCCAACGAGTCCGGTGCGCGCGCCAAGCAGGATGTCGGTTTAGACGGGTTGAGCAATGAACAGGAGATGCTGCATGAGTATGATGGTAAAAGACCTTATGCCGACTATGTAGCAGCACTACGCGCCAAGGTCGATCCATCGGTGTTAGAGGCATGGGAGTCGGATGCCCATTCTCCTCTCAATGACCCTGCCGGTGATGACTACAGGTATTACCGGGGTGCGGATTTAGACCAAGCGGAGGTACCTGTTTTGTTGCGTTACAAGTACTACAACGGCACGGAGGGTAATTCGCCTGAGATGGACAATAACAGCACGTATGGTACTGCCTCTACGCTGCAACCAGACATAGAAGATATCAATCAGGACAACACTCTGAGCGATAATGAGAAGTTTTATCGTTACCATATATCATTGCGTCGTGCGGATATGCAGCGTGTCGGTCAGCAGCATATAGCGAGCATCATGGAGACGAATGTGCAGCTCAAGAACAACCAGACCGTTACTGTCAAGTGGTATCAGTTTAAGATCCCTCTGCGTGGCGACTCGACGACCATGGAGAAAGTTGGTAATATCCGTAACTTCAAGTCTATCCGTTTCGCACGTATCTACTTGACCAATTTCAGTCAGGAGACGCATATCCGTATGGCTACATTGGATTTGGTTCGTGGCGAATGGCGTAACTATACGAAAGGGCTTTATCAAGATCCTTCGAACAATCAGTACAACATCACTAATCCCTACTCGTCCAATGGCTCGTTGGATGTGCAGGCGGTGAATATAGAAGAGAACTCTAACCGCACGCCGGTCAATTATGTGCTGCCTCCGGGTATCTCCCGTCAGACTGACCCCGGTCAAGCGCAGTTGATTGCTCAGAATGAGCAGTCTATGGCGATGCGTATCAATTATCTACCTCCCAAGGATGCGCGTTCGGTGTATAAAAACGTCTCGTACGACATGCGTCAGTACAAACGCTTGCAGATGTTCGTTCACGCCGAGAGTCTGCCAGAGTTTGAACAGTTACAGAATAAAGATATCGCATGTTTTATTCGTCTTGGCTCAGACTTGAAGAATAACTATTACGAGTACGAGATCCCACTTGACATCACTCCTCCCGGCATCTATTCCAATGACACCACTTCGGAACGTCAGAAAGTGTGGTTGCCTCAGAACGAGTTTGATTTTCCGTTGTCTGTGCTTACCGATGCGAAGACGGCGCGTAACAAAGCCAAGCGTGCGGGGAACACCAATGTAGGTAACACTATCCCTTATGAGATGTATGACCCAGATAATCTCAACAACAAGATCACTGTCTTGGGTAATCCTACGTTGGAGGATGTGGAGGCTATCATGATAGGTATCCGCAACCTGACTGATCATGAGGTGAGTGGTGAGGTCTGGGTCAACGAGTTGCGTCTGAACCAATACAATGAGAATGGTGGTGTAGCGGCTATGGCTAATGCTGCGCTCAGCATCAGTGATATAGCACAGGTCAATGTGGCAGGCCGGTTAGAGACAGCAGGTTACGGTTCTATTGAGTCCAATGTGTTGGACAGGAATATGGAGAATGCGTATCAGTTATCTGTCAGTGCGGCTTTAGAGGCGGGGAGGCTGTTCCCAGAGAAAGCCAAGTTGCAGATACCACTATATGTCTCGTATTCCAATGAGACGACCAGTCCACAATATGACCCGTTAGATACCGATATTAAGTTATCTGAGTCGCTTGAGAATTACGAGACCAAAGAGGAGAAAGACTCAATCAAGCAGATGTCGAACACCGTACAGGAAGCGACGAGTTTCTCGGTCAGCAACATGAAGATCGATATTCACTCCAAGAAACGAAACATGTTCTATGACCCTGCCAACTTCTCTATCTCTGCCAGTTATAACAAGCAGCACCAGCACACTCCGGAGACAGAGAAAGATATCACGACAGACCAGAAGGGGGCTTTTAACTATGCGTACAGTTTCAACCCCAAGCCATGGGAGCCTTTCAAGGACGTCAAGGCTGTCAGCAAGGTTAAGTTGCTCAAGGAGTTTAACATCTACTATCTACCTCAGTCTTGGGCTTTCAACACCAATATGCACCGTACCTTCACGCATATGAAGTTGCGTGACTTCAACACGTCCACCGATCCGTCGTATAATAACCCGTTAGATCTCACGTTCTCCAAAGACTTTACATGGGACAGGAACTTCGACTTCAAGTATGATCTGACGAAGAACATGAAGTTCTCTTTCCAGACTGCTATGAACTCCACCATTGACGAGGGGTACTATACTCCTGAGATTATCAGGGACTATGCTTTTACCAATGACTATTACGAGGCATGGAAAGATACTATACAACGCAGTCTGGCCAAGTGGGGAACGCCTTATACCTATCAGCAGTTGTTCTCGGCGACATGGAATGTGCCTTTTAACCGCATACCTTACTTAGAGGCTATCACTGCCAACGCCTCATACAATGCTACATACACCTGGAACAGGACTGTCCAGTCCTCTTCATCAAGTACGACCCTCGATCTCGGCAATGTGGTTAGTAGCACACGTGCATGGCAGGTAGATGGTAGTATCAACATAGAGATGTTATATGGCAAGTCCAAGTACTGGAAGCAGATGACCCAGTATTATAGCCAGCGTAACCGGCGTGGCAGGGCTTTCAAGCCCAAGACTTACACTGAGGTAGTGACGCTCAAGGCCAATGAGCCGAAAGAGATCACACACCGTCTTGGTAGCGAGAGTCTGCAGATGAGTGCTACCACCTCGACGGGTAAGGCAGTGCGTCTCAAGTGCAAGACGCTGTCCAGTACCAAAGCTTCTATCACGGCTTCGCAGGACATCTCTAACCTGTCTGTTTCATTTACCACCAAAGATCCTAACCAGCGTTCTGCTGCCGAGGTGACACGAGATATGGCCGCCTATATAGGCACTATGATACGTCGTGTGCAGGTGACCTATAGGCAGACCAACTCAATGACTGTGCCGGGATTTGCTCCACAAGCGGGCTTCATGGGGCAGAGGCGTTATAATGATCTATATGCTCCCGGGTTCGACTTCGCTTTTGGTGGTTTCTCCGATGATTTCGTACAGAAAGCCAAAGACCATGGATGGCTATCTGCAGACACCTCTGTTGTACAGCCAGCGACGCGTGCTATGACTAACGATTTTGATGTTAAGGTGACGCTGGAGCCATTACCCGGTCTCAAGATACAGCTCAACGGGAAGCGTTATGCAGCACAGACGTCATCTATCATCTACTCGTATGATCAGTTGCAGGAGAATATGACGGGTTCGTTTAATATCACACAGGTGGCATGTGCGACAGCTTTTCAGCGTATTGGTACCGCTGATGACAACTTCGCTTCTGCTACCTTTGATCAGTTCCTCAGTAACCGTGATGTCATCAATTCGCGCGTACAAAGTACTTATGACCATATCACCTATCCAGATGCGGGTTTCATCCCCTATGCGCTGCGAGGACAACCCTATAATCGTGCCTATGGGGCTATCTCCAGCAACACGGCAGATGTGCTTGTCCCTGCTTTCTTAGCAGCATATACGGGTAGGGATGCTACACGTATCGGGCTTGATCCCTTCCTGAGTATATTACAGGTATTGCCCAACTGGTCTGCCACGTTTGACGGGTTAGGTAAACTGCCTTGGATGCGTGACCACTTCAAATCGATCAGTCTCACGCATGCATACACGTGCAAGTATGCCATAAGCAGTTACTCCTCGTATTCGACCTGGGTTCCTGCGGATAAGTTGAGCAACAAACAACTCGGGTTTGTTCGTGATGTGGAGACAGATAATCCTATCCCATCGTCCGCATACGACATCTCATCCGTCAATCTATCCGAGAGTTTCTCACCCCTTATCGGTATCAACCTGACGATGAAAAACTCACTGTCCACGAAGTTTGAGTATCGTAAACAGCGTAACATAGCACTCAATGTCAACTCCGTACAGATAACAGAGGGGCATACCGACGAGTTTGTCATTGGTGCGGGCTATACCATTAAAGATCTTAGTTTCATCACCAAGACCAAGAATGGAGGACAGAAGAAAGTCAGCAATGACCTCAAGTTGAGTGTAGATGTCAGTTACAAAGATATCAAGACACTCCTGCGCAAGGTCGAAGAGAATATCACACAGGCGAGTTCCGGGAACAAAGTGTTCGCTATCAAGGTGAGCGCAGACTACGTACTCTCGCAAAAAGTCAACCTACAACTCTTCTACGATCACCAGGGTACGACACCTCTCATATCCTCGTCATACCCTGTCAAGGCAGACAATGTCGGTATCAATATCAAACTGATGCTCACTCGATGAAGACAATACTCCTGTTATCATGTACAAAGTAGGCATTATCGGTCCAGAGTCCACCGGGAAAAGTACGCTTGCACAATACCTTGCCCAGCGATACGATGGTGTTCTCATTCCCGAATATGCAAGGGAATATATGTCTAATCTCGCACCGACATACGACTATACGTACCAAGATGTGGAGAATATAGCCAAACACCAAGTGGCACAACTACAGGAAATGCATCGTACAGCAAGGCAAGACTCTATACTGTTTTTCGACACAGAACTCATCATTACCAAGGTGTGGTTTCTGCACAAGTATCATACTTGTCCTGTTTTTGTTGAGAATGCTCTACGGGAGTATCCTATGGACGTCTATTTGCTATGCTATCCCGATATACCCTGGGAGCCGGACCCGATAAGAGAAAACCCGCATCTCAGGCAGTATCTATACGATTGGTATGAACGAGAGATACAGAATCTCGATATACCCTACTATGTCATTAGACATGATCTTTGAAGCATTTGTTTGGCAATATAACACAAAAAACACTTTTTTCTGCAATTTTATTTGTGTATATCACCAAGAAGCAGTATCTTTGCACCCGCTTTTGGAAAGCATATATGTGCACACTGAAGCAATGGTCCATTAGCTCAACTGAATAGAGTACCACACTACGGATGTGGGGGTTGCAGGTTTGAATCCTGCATGGATCACAACTTAGCAATACCAAGCAACTGATAATCAGTTGCTTGGTATTTTTCTATTTCTTATTTTGACGGGATTTTGACGTGATTTGGGTGATATTCCCGTCGTCTCAAACAAGAGAGAGTCTATCCTCGCGGACGGACTCTCTCACACACAATTACACATTATTACTACATATCGAGAGGCTTCTATCTCCCCTCGATGGGGATTCATCTTCCAAAAGATGAAATACGTCTGTATATCTTCACCTCTCTAACGAGACAAGGCATACATAGCAAACGCTGCGCAGCATAGACCAATTATCTGAAGAGGTGTGGGTATAACTTGTAATATCAATAGTGACAATAGCACTGTTACCATAGGTGACAACCCTTCCATAGGGGACACTACCACGGCCTTGCCATAACGATATGCATAGACGAGCGTCAATGCTCCTATGGAGTTTAGTATCTGAATACCAAAAGAAGACCAGAATGTAGTGCCACATCCCATTTCCGTAAAGAAAGTTGCTGCGTCACCGTTCATAAAATAAGCCACAGGTATCAGCAATGCTGCCGTCAGTGCCATCCATATAAAGATGCTCTCCGCATCCATGGAGTTATTGGCAAACTTCATAAAGAACCCCTGCACACCCCATGCCAGCAACACGAGTACTGCCAATACTATCCAGAGCCAGCCACTCACGGGGCTGTTATCTGTGTTTGTCTGCAAGGATAGTAACAAGATAGCCACCAATGCCACTACTATACCTGCTTTCTGCCAAGCAGTGGCTTTCTCCTTAAGGAATAGTGAAGCCAGCGTAATAACTATCACAGGTGACATTGAGATGAACGGATAGATGATATAGGAGGGTCCCAATGTCAGTGCTTTGAATAGTACAAGTTGACCTCCAGCCCCCAACAGCCCTACAGCACATCCTAATCCTATGGAGTTCCAATCAAACATTGTTCGCAATGAGGTTCCCCTACCACTACGGGCACGAATGATCCATGCCACTATTGCACAAGATAACATTGATAATGCCCAAGCAATATAGACTATCGTATCGGGTATCCCATGCTGGATCTGATAGCCAGAGAAAGCCCCCCATACACCCCAAGTACATACGGTGATGAGAATAAATATAAGCCATAGTTTATCTTTCATAATGCATTCCTTTACATCTTTATCGTATTATACTACTTACTTTATCTTCTCAAAATAAGGCAATCGTGACAATGGAACATCTATCTTATAAATCTTCCCTCCGCGATACCGTTTCCCTTGTTCGTCGCGCCATATACCTTTGGGTAGTTGAACTGTTCGCTCTGTTCCTTCTGACACCATGGGAGCGACCAGATACTTGTCTCCTAACATAAACTGATCATTGCATTGTGCCAACCCTTGGTGTGGGAACTGATACTCCATGCAGCGTACGATAGGTTCGCCCGTCCGGGCAGCACGATGTGCATACTCCATGATGTACGGAGCAAACCGCGTATGCAGTTGCGCCATGTCACGAACGATACGCAGGTTGTCTTCCGACAAGATACGCCATGGAGCCACAGAAAACTGCATCATAGGCATCAATGCATGCACTTGAGTTGAGCGGACAATCAGTGTCTGGTCAAACTCATCAGAGCCTATACCTAAGAATGATGTCCATTGACCACCACCAATCATGTCCGGGCAAGCGTAGGCGTAACCTAACAGACCTGCTACACAAATCGAAGGTATCAACGACTGAACGGCTGACCAACTATAGTCTTTGTCCCCTAAGCGTTGAACCAGAGGTTGTCCTCCCATCTTCCAACAAGCACGATACTCGTTGAATGGAAAAGACAGACCAATCTGTGCATAGGAGGAAGTGTGGTCAGTTGTTGTAGCGTTGTTGTCATAAGAGAGTATAGGAGAAGAGGCATAGCAGTTGTTATCCCCCGCATCAAACTTGAAACCATCTATGCCAAAGTGTTCTTGTACGCCACGCAACTGATGCACGAAATAAGCGGCAGCGGCCGGGTTAGTCAGGTCATAGCAAGCCGAATAACCATTCCACCAATGTAATATTGCTGTTCCATCGTCCGGTGTACGCAAGAGATAACCCTTCTCTGCCAACTGACGGAACTCAGGGGAGTCGGCTGATACGAATGGGCAGACCCACAACATCACACGAAATCCTAAGGCATGTAACTCATCTACCATAGCCTTAGCATCCGGGAAGCGCTCTGACTTGAAGTCAAAATTGCCGTAGTAACGCTGCCAGTTATCATCTATCATCAGTACACCAGCAGGGAAACCATTATCCACTATAGCGTGCGCATAGCGCAGTATATCCTCTTGGTTTTGATTATACATCAACTCTATCCAAGTGTTATACTGAGGCATCGTAAAGAACAACGTGTCTGGTAATATCCCAGTAGAAGGGAAATAGCGCTGTTGTGCTGCCATATAGGCTTCTCGCAAGGTCGTGCCTGCTTGCACCTCTTCCATTCCCGGTGTATATAGTTGCCCCTGTTGTGCAGCGAATACAACGGCACTATCTGACCAACGATAACGGCCATCTGAGGACAGGAATAAAGGTACTAACTGATTGTTCGCATCCTCTACACGCATGTCAAAAGCGGACTGGTTGACATATGGCTGATTATCTCCAAGACCTACAGCCCCACCCCACCAATACTCTGCCGATACAGATGACAATAGAGCAACGGTACACAATATGCTTACGCCCAAACGTTTGATCATAATGTCACAGTCATTAGATAGTTATAGCCCGTTTTCTCGTCCCACATATCCTTGTTTGCGAAACGGATAGAAAAGTTTGGATTATCATGCAGCGATGCATACGGATCGGGTAAGTTCAGATAGAGATTATATTTCCCGGACATTGATGTGTCTAAGGTACAACGCATTGTGCAGACGGTAGTGTCCCCAGCCATCCAGAAGCGAGGGTCAGTCTGCTGTGCATATACATAACGATTTGTGCTGTCGTCCTCGTTTACAAATACCAACTCCACATCCCGTTTGTTGACAGGGGCAGCAAAACCCACATTACGCAATGTCAGTACCACAGAGAACATCTCTCCCACCTTAGGTTCTTGAGTAGGGTACGCCTTATCCAGTACAAAACGATAGCCCAGACGGCGCTTTACTTCGTCCATATGATTCGTTTGAATCCACCATGATAAGATCTCCTTATGATAATCACGATTTAGATACGTCCAATGGAAACGCTCCATCTGGTCAATAGCATTACTTCCCTCTGACTGAACACACTTGTTGCACGTCTCGCCACCCATCATGGTATAATATGTATCTGCCGACCAATACGTTCTCTCATCCGCACTGCGATATGTTCCCACATCATTGTTACACGAAACGAAACAATCATTGTGTCCACCCAGGCGCGCACGTGGGGTGTTTTGATATGCCTCTGTATCCATCAACGGGTCTGTGCTCAGTCCTTTATCTTCCAGATATCTCATTTTATACCCTGGTGTGCGAAGACATATCTGACGGTCTGCGGGAAAGACTTCCAACATGTGGTCCAGCATCTCCCAACGTGGTTTGTATTGTTCCGAAGTAGAGGGATTGGAAGGGAAACCAGTAGTATAGTACCATTCTCCCCATGCACCGATAAAACCGGCTTGAATACAGCAAATAACATCTGCGTTCTTATAGAGAACAGGAGATAGTTGATCTATATGGCGTGAAACCCATTCGGGAGTAGCATCCCAAGGTTTCTGATTATTGGCATATCCATTTTTGTATGCAAAACGCAGAATCGCTTTGGCTCCTCCTTCACGAAGTGCATCAAAATTAGTCTGCATGCGGTCAATAAACTCTTGAGGTATATCACTTTCAATATAATCGGTCAGGTAATATATATGCAACATCAGCGACACAGCATCTGTATTACGAACACTCGCAATAGTGGTTGCCGAGGCATGTGCACTTAGATCAGCAGATGTATAGGAGACATGTGCGTAAAAGCCTCGCTCGGGATTAGCAAAAATCTCATTTGATTCTGTATAGTATAGTGT